>CAMCWM010000007.1 GCA_945882215.1 Akkermansia muciniphila
CGCCGCGCTGCGATACAGCCGCTCGAGACGGTCGCACAGCGTCGCAATCGTGTGCTCGCGCGCGATGGGTGACATCTGCGAGTAGAGCGTGGAAATCTTCACCGAGAAGACCTCCGTCTCCGGCAGTTGCAGCGCTTCGAGGTAAAGCTCCAGCCGCCGTTCCGCCTCCGCCTCGCTCAGGATCGCCTCGCCGAGAAAATTCACGTTCATGCGCACGCCCTGTTCGCGACGCTTTTGCAAATGCTCGGCCAGCAGTTCGCGCTCGGCGGGCAGGATCACATTCGCCGTCTCCTGCCGCATGTGCTCCTTCACCATCGGCACCGACACACCGGGCAGCCAGCCGCCAAAGGTCTGAAAGCCGCGCAGCATCGCACGATCCAGCGGGCTGAAGAAGCGCGGCACGCCCTGCACATCGAGAATGTGGGTGAACTGATCCGCCACCCGCGCCGCCGTTTTCGCGCGAAACGCCTGGTCCGTGAGCTGCACGAGCGTGGCCTTGTCCGAAGGCGTTTGCAGCATGCGGTCCAGCTCGGCCTGCTGACGCTTCTCCGCCGGTGTTTGCAGTTCCGTGGCGCGAAGCTGAAGCTTCCGCGCCAGTTCGACCGCCCGGGAAATGATCTCGGCATTCATGACACCTTCATATTAAACTCCCAGTGTGTGTTTCACCTCAACAAACGCCTTCACCGCCTTCTCCAAATCTTCCCGCGTGTGCGCTGCGCTGATCTGCGTGCGGATGCGTGCCTTGCCCTGTGGCACGACCGGGAAGCTGAAGCCGATGACGTAAACACCGCGCTCCAACATCGCGTCGGCGAATTTTGAGGCCAAAGCGGCATCGCCAAGCATCACCGGCACGATGGGATGCTCGCCGGGCACGATGTTGAAGCCTGCGGCGGTCATTTCGGCGCGGAAGAAGCGGGTGTTCGCCTCCAGGGTGTCGCGCAGCTTCGTGGACTGCTTCAGCAGGTTCAGCGCAGCGATGGAAGCACCCGCGATGCTCGGACAAAGCGTGTTGGAGAACAAATACGGGCGCGAACGTTGCCGCAGCAACTCGATGATCTCCTTCTTCCCGCTCGTGTAGCCGCCACTGGCTCCACCGAGCGCTTTGCCGAGCGTTCCGGTCAAAATGTCGATGCGGCCCATGACATCGCACTGCTCGTGCGTGCCACGGCCGGTTTTGCCCATGAAGCCGACGGCGTGAGAGTCATCGACCATTACCAGCGCATGGTATTTGTCAGCGAGATCGCAAATCGCCTTCAGCGGCGCGATGAAGCCGTCCATTGAAAACACGCCGTCTGTGGCGATCAGCTTGAAGCGTGCGCCTTTGGCATCGGCGGCGATCAATTGCGCCTCCAGATCGGCCATGTCGCAGTTCTTGTAGCGATAGCGCTGCGCTTTGCACAAACGCACGCCGTCGATGATCGACGCATGATTCAATTCATCACTGATGATCGCATCCTCGGGCCCGAGGATCGTCTCAAACAGGCCGCCGTTCGCGTCGAAGCATGATCCGTAGAGAATGGTGTCCTCGGTGCCGAGGAAGTCGGACAACGAGGCTTCCAGCTCCTTATGCACACTCTGCGTGCCGCAGATGAAGCGCACGCTCGCCAGCCCGTAGCCCCAATGCTCCAGCGCCTCATGCGCTGCCTGCCGCACCTTCGGATGCTGCGCGAGGCCGAGGTAGTTGTTCGCGCACATGTTCAGCACCGCCGCGCCGCCATTGGCACGCACGAGCGTGCCCTGCGGAGTGGAGAGCACGCGCTCGCGCTTGTAAGTGCCCGCAGCGCGGATGGCGTCGAGCTGGGCAGTCAGATGGTCTTTGAAAGTCGTGTTCATGGCATTCAATTCGTCCAATCGAGCACGACTTTGCCGCAGTTGCCGGATTCCATCGCGGCGAAGCCTTGCTCGAAGTCGGTGTAATGGAAGCGGTGGGTGATGATGGGCTTGATGTTCACGCCGCTTTCCAGCATCACGCTCATCTGATACCAGGTCTCGTACATCTCGCGGCCGTAGATGCCGTGGATGGTGAGCATGTTGAAGATGACCTTGTTCCAGTCGATGGCGATCTGCTCGCTAGGGATGCCGAGCATCGCGATTTTGCCGCCGTGGCACATGTTGTCGATCATGTCACGGAAGGCGGCGGCGTTCCCGCTCATTTCGAGCCCGACATCAAAGCCCTCCTTCATGCCGAGCTGCTTCTGCACATCGGAGATGGAGCCCGTTTTGACGTTCAAGGCGACTGTCGCGCCCATTCTTCTTGCGAGATCGAGGCGATACTCGTTCACGTCGGTGATGACGACGTGGCGCGCCCCAGCGTGTTTCACCACCGGGATCGCCATGATGCCAATCGGACCTGCACCGGTGATCAAAACATCCTCGCCCATGCATTCAAAGGCCAGCGCGGTATGAACGGCGTTGCCGAAGGGGTCAAAAATGCTCGCGACTTCTTCATCCACGCCTTCGCGGTGGTGCCAGACATTGGTCATGGGCACGCTGATGTATTCGGCGAAGGCTCCGGTGCGGTTCACGCCGATGCCGACGGTGTCTTTGCAAAGGTGGCGACGTCCGGCGAGGCAGTTGCGGCATCGACCGCAAACCACGTGCCCCTCAGCGCTGACGATCTCGCCAGGATGGAAGTCGCTCACGTTCGATCCTACAGCGACGACTTCACCGACGAACTCATGGCCAACTACCATCGGCACAGGGATCGTCTTCTGCGCCCAGGCGTCCCATTTGTAAATGTGCAGGTCGGTGCCGCAGATGCCGGTTTTGCGGACCTTGATGAGGACATCATTGATGCCGACCTGCGGCTCCGGAACATCCTGGAGCCAGAGTCCGCGCTCCGAGCGTGCTTTGACGAGTGCTTTCATGGTTGTGGCGGCATATTGGACGCATATCCGGTAAATTGGCAACCGCTATTTCCTGTTTTATGGACACGCGTCCATTATAATGGTTAAGCCAGCACTTGGCCGATCACATGGCCAAAATCGCGCTCAAGCCGTTTGCGGCCGGGAATTTCCAACTGGTGCGGATCGAGGCCGAGCAGCTGCAGGATCGTGGCATGCACGTCGGTGACGTAATGCGGATGCTCGACGGCGTGGAAGCCGAGTTCGTCGGTGCTGCCGTGGATCGTGCCGCCTTTGATGCCTCCGCCAGCCATCCAGACACTGAAACCATACGGGTGATGATCGCGTCCATCACTGCCTTGAGATCCCGGCGTGCGACCGAACTCGGTGGCGAAGACGACGAGCGTGTCGTCGAGCAGGCCGCGCTGCTTGAGATCTTTGAGGAGGCCGGAGATCGGTTTGTCCACCTGCTGCGCGAGCATGGAGTGATTCTTCTTCAGCCCTGAATGCGAATCCCACGCACCCGCGGCACCGTCGCCATGCTGGAGCTGGATGAAGCGCACGCCGCGTTCGGCGAGACGACGCGCGACGATGAGCTGTCGCGCGAATGGCTCTGTCACCTTGTCATCGAGTCCGTAGAGCTTCTTAGTTGCTTCGCTCTCGCTGTCGAGATTCATCGTCTCCGGCACGGCGGTCTGCATGTTGAAGGCGAGTTGGTAGCTCTTCATGCGCGCGGCGAGCGTCTTGTCGCCGGGATACTGCTCAGCATTGAGCGTGTTCAGCTTGTGGATGAGATCAAATTGCGCCGCCTGTTCCGGTTTGCCGACGGCAATCTCCGGCGCGGCAAAGGTGAGCGGGTTCTTTGGATCGACCTTCAGATTCACCGCGTCGTAGGCCGGACCGAGGTAGTGCCCGTCGCGAATATCAAAGTATCGCGGTCCCATGTTGATGAACGATGGCAGATTGTCCGTCATCGAGCCGAGGCCATACGTCACCCACGCGCCGAGCGTCGGCACACGCGGTTCCAGCATGTGGCGGCCGCTGTGGAATTGCACCTGGGCGCCATGATTGTCGTCCGTGGTCCACATGCTGCGGATGAAGGCGATCTCGTCCGCGCAGGAGCCGATGTGCGGGAACCAGTCGCTGATCTCGATGCCGCACTGGCCGTACTTTTTGTAGCCGACCTGCAGCGGGTAAATCGTCGTGCGCTGCTTGCCGTTCGCATCGTTCACCACGACCACGCGCACCTTTTTGAGCTTCTCCGGGTCTTGAACGCTCGCAAAGGGCGTCTCGCCGATGGATTTGCCGGCATACTTCGTGAGCATCGGCTTCGGATCAAAGCTCTCCATGTGGCTGACGCCGCCGCGCATGAAGAGCCAGATCACGCGCTTCGCCTTCTGCGGGGTCACCGGCAACCCGCTCGGCGGCTGCCAGCCTTCCTCAGCCTTCAACATCGACGCGACCGCGATGCTGCCGAGTCCGCCGAGGATGTCGCGGCGGAGGAAAGGTGTCGGCTGATGTTTGAAGTTCATCGCAGGGTGACGAAGTCGTTGTGATTGATGAGCGCCTGCAAAAACAGGCTGCGGTTCTGTTTCAACGCCTGGAAGCCTTCGAGGCTTGCGCGGCGTTCGGCATCCGAAGGCGGACGACCGAGCACGGCGAGAAAGGATTGTGTCACAAAAAGCTCCGCATCGAGCTTGCCGAGTTTCACGGCCAAGGCGTCGGCGCATTCGCGGCTGAGCTTGCTGTTCGTGAGCGCGAGCGCCTGCTGCGGGACGACGCTTTCGTTGCGGCGGTAGCATTCGAGGACGTTGCTGTTGTCGAAGACAGCGAGGAAGCGGTGCTCGGTGTCGGCGTTTTGGACGAAGTAGAGTGAGCGTCGCGGGCTGGTTTCCGACGACGCGGGATCAAGGCTGGGGCCACCAAGCGTGAGATCGAGCTTGCCGGCGAGATGCAGCAGGCTGTCGCGCACGAGCTGGCTTTCCATTCGGCGCGGATTCATGCGCCAGTAGCTGGCGTTGTCGGGGTCAGCGGCGACGGTGACTGCATCGGCCTCCGCATTCGAGGAACTGCGGCGATACAGCTCAGACAGGACCATGGCACGATGCAGATGCTTCATGCTCCAGCCGCTGTTCATGAAATCGATCGTGAGCGTGTCGAGAATGTCCTGATGCAGCGGTGCCAGTGAACGGCGGCCGAAGTCGTCCATGTTGGCGACGAGCGGCGCGCCGAAGTGCCGCATCCAGACTTGGTTCACGAGCACGCGGGCGGTGAGAGGATTGCGTTTGTCGGCGATCCATTTGGCGAAAGCAAGTCTGCGGCCCGTGCTGTTCTCAGGATAGGTCTGCACGGTCGCGTTGTTGTTTTCCTCCGGGCCTTCCTGGGCCTTCAAGCTCGCTGGCAGCGAGGTGTATGTCTCTCCGGGCGCTGCGACCTTCTTCTTCGCCTTCTCCAAGGCTTCGCGTGCGGCTTTGATCTTCTTATCAGCGTCCTTGGCCTTCAGATCGGCCTCGGCTTTTACGAGATCGACCTCGGCCTGAGCCAGCTTGTAGTTCGACTCGGCAGCAGCGGCGGCTTTGGCGAGTGCTTTGTCCTGCTTGGCCTTATCCGCAACGAAAACAGCGCGAATCATCGCGGGTTTGGCCTTGGCGGCTGCGAGTTGTTTTTCAGCGAGTGCGACGGCGGCTTTCGCATCTGCCAGCGGCACTAACTTGTCAGCGGCAGGTTCCCGCAAAACGGTATTCAGAGCCAACTCGGCGAGCTTGAAGCTGTGAAACTCGACATCGGCATCGAAAGCGCCGAGCGCCAGACTACCTGGACGGCGCTGCTGTGGCAGACGGTAAGCGAGTGCCGGCTCGCCATTGATGCTGGCGTTGATGAGCTGGCCGCGCACACGCAGATCGAGCGTATAGCGCACGTCCTGCGAGATTGGGCGGGCCACCGAACCAGCGGCGGGATAGGTGGACTTGCCAGCGCTGGCCAGGGCGATCTGAATCTTCGATCCGCCGCTGAAGGCACTCATGTAAACCATCACATCGTCGCCATCCGCGCTGTCGAAAGCGATGCCGACGGATTTCCATTTCTGTCCGCCGCGAATGGTGAAGCTCAAACTGGCCTCGAAGTCGGCGGGTGGAGCTGGTTTCAGCCGCAGCGAGCGACGCTCGGCTCCGGTTTCATGCTGGCGCACGCCGGTCGGCGAATGTTTCCAGTCACCTTTGATAATCTCCCAATGATCAGGTTTCGCAGCGGTGAAATCATCGCTGACGATCACCTTGGGCGTTGTCACTGGCTTCGCAGCAGGCTGAGGTGATTTGGCGAGCGTCTGTCGTGCTTGATCGAGCGCCTTTTGCGCGGCGGTGATTTCACGCTCAGCCGCACCCAGATGATCTTCGAGCACAAACGGCAGCAGCGCCGGTTTGGCAGATGCAGGTGGCAGTTTGACGGATGCTGGTTGGAAAGAAGCGAACTCCAGCACCTGCGGAACGCCTGCTTTCAGCGGCTTCGACTTGTCCTCGTTCTTTTCGTCGCCACGCACATGGCGAAAGGTCGGTTTGTCGAGATGGAGGTCAAAGACACGAGGCAGGCCGTTTTTATCGAAGTCTGTCTCGCCTTGCCATGGATCGAGGCGCACGTGCAGCGGCTCGAAGATGGCGCGCATGCGGTAGTAGTCAGCCTGCTCGATGGGATCGTATTTGTGGTCGTGGCACTTCACGCACTGCATCGTCAGGCCGAGGAAGGCGCGGCAGGTGTGCTCGATGGTTTCGTCGAGCCAGGTGGTGCGGTTGAAGAGGTAGTAGCTGCGGGCGAGGAAGCCGGTGGCGCGGAGGTTGTCGCGATCCTCGGGCGCGAGTTCATCGGCAGCGAGCATCTGCACGATCATCTGGTCGTAGCCTTTGTCGGTGTTCAGCGATTCCACGATCCAGTCACGCCAGTGCCAGATGTGCTTCTGCGAATGACGAAGCTGTGCGCCAAGGCCATACCAGTCGCAATAGCGCCAGATGTCCATGAAGTGACGTGCCCAGCGCTCGCCGTATTGCGGCGTGCCAAGCAGGTGATCGACCACACGCTGACGCGCCGGCATGGAGGTGTCCTTCAAGAACGCAGTGATCTGCTCCGGCGTCGGCGGCAGGCCGATGAGATCGAGATACACGCGGCGAAGCCAGAGTTCCGGCTCGGCTTCGGGCTGCGGTTTGAGATTTTTCGAAGCGAGCCGTGCTGCAAGCAGTGCATCGACCGGCTTGCCTGACGACTTCGGCATTTGGTAGGCCCAATGTGCGCGCGGATCGGCCTCGGGCTGCTCATTCGCGGGCGAGGGCGCTCCGGCGACGAGCCAGGCTTTGAGCTTGGCGACTTGCTCGGTGTTGAGCATGGAGCCTTCGCCTTCGGGCGGCATGCGGTCCTCCTTGTCGGTGGTTGTCACGCGTTCGAGCAGCAGTGAATGATCGCCCGCGAGAATGTCCCCGCCATCGCCGCCCTTGCGCATGGCGGCGGCCGTGTCGAGCCGCAGATCCGCCTTCTGCTTCAAAGCGCCGTGGCAGGCGTAGCAGCGCTCTTTGAGCAGCGGCTTGATCTCCTTTTCATAATCCACTGCCAGCGCAGGAAGCGCCATCCAAGCGAGCGCGAGCATTCCTCGTGTCAGGAAAACGCGTGGAACTGGATTGGGAATGGCATTCTTCATGGGCAAAGCGACCGAGACATTACGCCGCCGGAAGAAGAACTCTTTGCTGTCCAAAAACCGGCTTCCCAAGCCTTGGAGCGTCTGCCATCCTGATTTCCTCATGCGCCCGCTCTTTTTTGCCGCTCTCACGCTGTCATCGGTTTTCGCCGGAGACGCCACCATCATCGAAAAAACACCCGGACTTGTCGGTTTCTGGACGTTTGGCGAGGAGGCAGGGCAGAAACGTGTTTCCCAAGGCACGAAGGAACAACACCCTCTCAGCGAGGTAAACGGACCCATCAAACGCGTGGCCGGTGGTCCGTTCTCCGGTTACGCCGCCGATTTGAATGGCAGCCAGTATTTCGAGATCAAGCACGGCGAGACGGGCGACCTCAACATCTCCGGCAAAGACGCGCAGGTCTCGATGTTCGCCGCCGTGCGCATCGTGGACCTCAAAAAAAGCCGCACCATCGCCGGCATGTGGAGCGAGGGAAAGGGCGCGAACGATGACACCGGCACACGGCAATATGCGCTGCTCATGAACATGCCCACCTACGGCGGCAACCGCCAGCTCGTGCCGCATATCAGCAGCGAGGGCGGCGTGACGATGCGTGCCGACGGCACGAAGTTCCCGTGGTGCGCCGATTACGCGGCCACGAAGCGCGAAGTGCCGGAGGAGGAGTGGTGTACGCTCGCCTTCACCTACGATTCCAAATACCTCTGCGCCTACATCAACGGCGTGCTTGATGAGCGCCAGCTAGACGCCGTCAAAGACAAGCGCAACGACCCGTATTTCACCAAGGAAGGCCCCGACGGCAAGGATCGCGGTATGAACCCCTACTACCACGGTCGCGGCATCTTCAAGTATGACTCGGCCTTGCATGCGAAGACCAAGATCGCCCCGTCCGACTTCACCGTCGGTGCCCGCATGGCTGTTGGTTCGATGACTGGCGAGGCGACGATTGGGAAATTCGGCGGCTTGGCGGTGTTCAACCGTGCTTTGAGCGATGCAGAGATCAAAACGCTGCATGACTCGGCGGGGGTGGAGACGCTCAACGCCCAGCCGCCGCCAAAGCCAGTGATTTTTCGTCATCCGAAGGGCAGCGTGACGTTGGAGGGCGAAAACGTGCTCTACACACTCGATGGCAGCGATCCCATGGCGAAATCCAATCCGTATCTCGCTCCCATTGCGCTCGCCAGCGGGGGCACGGTGAAGGCGCGTTCGTTTTCCAAGGATCGTAAACGAATGAGCGAGGTCGCGACGATGATTTACGAGCCATTGCCCGGCCAAAAGCCTCTGCCCAGCACCGTCGTGCCCGTCACGCAGGATCGGAGCTGGCCCAGCTACGACTGGCGGAAGCGGCACGAGCTCACCAGCGCCGTCGTGAAGCGTACGAAGCCGCAGATTCTCTTCATCGGCGACTCGATCACGCATTTCTTCGGCGGCGAGCAGTTCGACGGCTACGCGCTGCGCGGCAAGAACACCTGGGACGAATTCAACGCGCCGCGAAAGGCCGGAAATCTCGGTTTTGGCTGGGACAAGACCGAGAACGTGCTCTGGCGGCTTCAGCACGGTGCCATCGACGGCATCGCGCCGAAACTCGTCGTCATGATGATCGGCACCAACAACACCGGGGACAGCGCCGCGGCCGACATAGCCGCCGGCATTGAAGCCATCGTGCTTGAACTCGAAAAACGCCTGCCGCAGTCGAAAATCCTCCTCCTTGGCGTCTTCCCGCGCGGCGAAAAGCCCGGTCCGCAGCGTGACAAGATCGCCGAGATCAATCGCGGCATCGCCAAGCTCGACGGCACGCACAACGTCACCTTCCTCGACATCGGCGCAAAATTTCTCACCGCCGACGGCCTCATCACGAAGGACATCATGCCCGACTTCCTCCACCCAAATGAAAAAGGCTATCGCATCTGGGCCGAGGCCATCGAGCCGACAGTGAAAAAGCTGATGGGAGAATAACATTGGCCGCACAGCGACACCTCCGCCTTTTTTAAGTAGATTAATTTCGCCCTCGCCTTTCTGGAGCTTGCGAAGCGAGGCACGAACGGCCTCGCCGGCGATGTTGTAGTGACCTGTGATGATGAGCTGCTTGATGAAGCCATCAAAACGGGGAGGCTAGCGCGACATTCATCCAGCCGGCCGGCCATCAGCAATAGATGTCAAGCTTCAACATCGCCTCATTTGCGATTCATGAATTCCGCATCGTTCCGTGGCGCTGCTCTCTTGGCGATAAACACAGGCAGCGCCGAGCGTAGGTCTCACACATGTCATCCATCATTCAGCCCCCTTCCCTTATTCGTTGCTCCGGCCCCATGTCACGCCGCGGTTTCATGCAGTTTGGCCTGACCGGGATGGCGACGCTGAGCTGGCCTGGATTGCTCAAACTGCGCGCGGCGAACGCGGCGCTGCCGAAGGCGGAACGTAAATCCATCATCATGGTGTGGCTGCCGGGCGGACAATCGCACATCGACACCTACGATCCGAAACCGGACGCGAGCAGCGAGTATCGCGGGCCGTTCAAGACGATCAGCACCAAGGTGCCGGGCACGCATTTCACCGAACTGCTGCCGATGAGTGCGAAGATCGCGGACAAGTTCACCGTGCTGCGCTCGATGCATCAGTCGGCGGGCGGACATCCGGCAGGCACGATGCAGATGTTCTCCGGCGACAAAGACACACGAGACAAACCCAAGCCGCGCCTGCCAGACTGGATGTCGGTGACTCACTATTTGAGGGCAAAAGAAGGCGGACGCGCCAATCCGCTGCCGAATTACATCGGCGTTCCCGCCGCATCGCCTGAGTATTCGAGCCCCGCCTATCTTGGCGATGCCTACGCGCCCTTCGCTGTGAGTGATGATCCGAATCGTCCAACCTTCCAGGTGCCGAACATCGGTCTGGCGGATGAATCAGAAAACCGCCGCCTCGGCGACCGCATCGCGCTCCGCAAGAGCCTCGACAAGATGGAGCGTGCGTTTGATCGCGAGGGCGAACTCGGTGCGCTGGATGAATTTGAAGCTCAAGCCGCCACGCTGCTCACTAATCCGCAAACGCGTGATGCTTTTGACCTGAGCAAGGAAGATCCGGCAACTCGTGACCGCTATGGGCGCAATCGCTGGGGGCAGCAGTTGCTGCTCGCGCGTCGTCTCGTTGAATCCGGCGTGGAAATCGTCACCAGCAGCCTTAGCGGGCCGCTCTGCGGTCGCGTGAACAACTGGGACGACCACGCAGTGAACCAGCATCAGTTTGAAGCGCTGCGCTTCCGCATGCCGACCTATGACCGCTGCGTGTCCGCATTGATCGAGGACATCTACGCGCGTGGACTCGACAAGAAGGTGCTTGTCGTCGTCACAGGCGAGTTTGGCCGCACGCCAAAGATCAGCTTCGACCGCAGCACCGGTGCGGGCGATGCCAGCGGCCCCACGGGCACGCTGCAACCCGGCCGCGATCACTGGCCGCGCGCCTTCACCAACATCTGGGCCGGCGGCGGCATCCAGACCGGCGGTGTCATCGGTGCCAGCGACAAACGCGGTGAAGACGTGGTCGAGCGCCCCTGCAACGCCAGCGACTTCCTCGCGACGATCTATCACCATCTCGGCATCGACTACGGCAAGGTCACGCTCAACGACCTCAACGGCCGCCCAGTCCACATCGTGGAGAACGGCAGGGCGATTCCGGAATTGATCGCGTAACACACCTTCTACATCCCATGAGCCGCCACCACTACTCGCGCCGAGCGTTCCTGCGTGGGACAGGAGTCAGCATGGCTTTGCCGTGGATGGAGTCGGTCAATGTGTGGGGCGATGAGCCGAAACGTAACAAGCCGGCCAGCGAGGCTCCGGTGCGCCTGTGCGTGACGTTTTCCGGCAACGGCTTCCACTCGAAGGAATGGTGGGCGAAGGGTGAGGGCAAAGCGATGGAAGTGGGCAAGGTGCTCGCACCGTTGAAGGATTTTCGCGAGAAGATGCTCTTCGTGCGCGGGCTGTATCATGAGGAGGCACGGAAAGGGAACATTCACTCGTCGCAGACAGGAAACATGCTCTCCGGCGCGCCGATTGCGTCAGGTGGCGAGATCCGGTCGGGCACGAGCTTCGATCAATTGCTGGCCCAGACTTATGGCCGCAGCACGAAGGTGCCGAGCCTTGTGCTTGCTTGCGAAAAATCGAACCCCTCGGTGCACAAGAACTACTCGATGCTCTACAGCTCGCACATCTCGTGGAGTTCACCGACTACGCCGACGCCGCTGGAGCTTTACCCCGCCCTGGCGTTTGACCGGCTCTTCAAAGACGATGCCTCGCCCGCCGACAAGAGTGTGCTGGATGCTGTGCTGGCCGATGCTCAGGATTTGCGCCGCGACATCAGCGCCAGCGACCAGCGCAAGCTCGACGAATACCTCGACAGCGTGCGCGAGGTGGAGAAGCGCATCGAGAACGCTGGCAAACGCGGCGAATTGCAGGGCTGGCGTCCCACGCTCGACAAGCCGAACATGCAGCGCCCCGCTGACGGCATCCCGCAGGACATCGGCGAGCACATGCGGTTGATGATCGACCTGCTTGTGCTTGGCTTCCAGACGGACACGACGCGCATCACCACGCTGAAGCTCAACAACGACCACAGCGCCCTGCGTTTCCCGAATCTGCCCAGCGTGCAGCAGGCCGGGCACGGCATCGACTACATGATCCATCACCTGCTCTCCCACAGCGACGGCGAGGACTGGATGAAGGTGAACCAGTTCTTCATGGAGCAGATCGCCTACCTCGCACGGAAGCTCGACGCCATCCAGGAAGGACCGCGCACGCTGCTCGACAACACCATGCTCATGCATTGCTCCAGCATGATGGCCGGTGCGAAGCACGACAACGACCAGCTTCCCATCATCGTGCTTGGTGGCGCGGGAGGGCGGCTCAAAACCGGCCGCGCACTCGACTACACGGGCAAACCCGAGCGCCAGCTCTGCCGCCTGTTCATGTCGATGATGGACAAGATGGACGTTCGCCCGAAGGCCTTCGGTGATGCGAAGATGATGCTGGAGGAGGTGTGAGCCTCACGGAAGTGGGATGACAAGCATGTCAGAAACGCCAAGATCGTTGACGTATTTAAACGATGTCCCTGCTTTCTCGCCTTTGCCTTTCCTGCCTATGTCTGGCCTCGATTTCGTCTGCCATTGCCGCCGTGGTGCGGGTGGAAGTGTCTGAGCGTTCGGATCTTGGCAAGACAGGCTATGAACAGATCATCGGGAAGCTGCATTTCGAGATCGATCCGAAGTTGTCGGGCAATGCAATCATCGCGGATGTCGATCTGGCTCCGGTGAATGCGGCGGGCAAAGTGAGCTTTGTGGCCGATTTGAGGCTGTGGA
Source organism: Akkermansia muciniphila (assembly GCA_945882215.1). GTDB lineage: Bacteria > Verrucomicrobiota > Verrucomicrobiia > Verrucomicrobiales > Verrucomicrobiaceae > Prosthecobacter. The sequence goes on from CAMCWM010000007.1 coordinate 12,867, forward strand.
AGCCGAAAGACGACTCACGCAGCAATGGCGCGGCGTGGGTGGAGATTCCGAATCGCGGTGGCAAATCGAGCCTGCCAGCCTCGATGATGGCGCAGGGCTTCACGATGCTGAATGTCGGCTGGGAGTTCGATGTCTCTGCCGATAAACTGCGCCTGGAGGTGCCCAAGGCGCGAAACAAGGACGGCAGCCCAATTCGCGGCGTGGTGAGCGCCTTCTTCACGCCTGACAAACGCGCTGATGAGCAGACGCTCACCGATTTGACCGATTATCCGCCGGTGGATATCGAAGGGGCCGACAGTCGGCTCATCGTGCGAGATCGCGCCGCCTTCCCCGGTGGCCAGGAAGTGCCGCGAAAGCAGTGGAGCATCCAAAATGGCCGAATCAGCCTCGAAGGTGGGTTTGAGCCGGGGAAGACTTATGAAGTGTTTTATCTGGCCGAAGGACCGCCTGTCGCGGGACTCGGCTATGCGGCCATTCGCGATGCGGTGGCTTGGTTGAAACATGGTGCTGGAACGCTGGCACCGGTGAAGCATGCGTATGCGTTTGGTTCCTCTCAATGCGGACGCTTCCTGCGCGACTTCCTTTATCTGGGCTTCAATACGGACGAGCAAGACCATCAAGCTCTCGATGGCGTGATGTCGCATGTCGCCGGAGCGGGGCGTTTGGTGCTGAATCAGCGCTGGTCCACTCCTCGTGCTGTGGCGGGCTATTACACGGCCTCCTATCCGTTTGCCGACACCGCGCAAAAAGACCCGGTGAGTGGTCATGCGGAGGGAATTTTGGCAAACGCCCGCGTGAAGCACGCGCCAAAGATCTTTTACACGAACATGGCGGCGGAATACTGGGGTGCGGGACGTGTCGCGGCGCTCTCGCACACGACGCCGGATGGCGCGAAGGACATCGATCTGCCGGAAAACGTGCGCTCCTATTTCTTTGCGGGCACCTCGCATGGCCCGGCACCCTTTCCGCCGACCTCGCAGGTCAAAGGCTCGCCACTGGCGAATCCAGTCAGTGCGAATGCCTCCATCATCGCGCTGCGACTCGCGCTGCATCGTTGGGTCACGGAAGGCATCGAACCACCGGCGAGCGTGCATCCGAAACTCAGCGACGGCACGCTGACGCCGGTCGCTGAAGTGCGCTTTCCCAAAGTGCCCGGCATGGCTGCGCCAAATGCGGTGAAGGCCGGTGGTCGCGTGCGCAATCCACAGTTGGCCGATGGCGGGGGCGAAGGCACCGAACTGCCGCTGCTAGTTCCTCAAGTCGATGCGGATGGCAATGATCTCGGTGGCATTCGCATGCCCGACATCGCGGTGCCGCTGGGCACGGCCACGGGCTGGGTGTTTCGCCCGGCCGAGTTTGGATCACAGCAGGACTTCTACCTGCTGCGTGGCGCGTGGGTTCCTTTTGCCACGACGAAGGCACGTCGCGCTGAGACGAAGGATCCGCGTCCATCGCTGGAAGAGCGCTATGCGTCCAAAGAAGAGTATCAGGCCAGGGTGAAAGCAGTCGTGCTGAAGCTCATCGAGCAACGCCTCATGGCCGAATCCGATCTCGAATCCCAACTCAAGCAAGCCGCCGCTCGCTGGGATTGGGTGATGCGTCCTTCCGCTCCGTAAACATCCACCCGACCTCACTTATGACACGCTCACGCTTCCATCATCTCCTGTTCGCTCTCGTTTGCCTGGGCTCCGCCGTTCAAGCCTCCGCTCAGAGCAGCTATCACAAAGTCCTCTTCCTCGGCAACAGCATCACCAAGCATGGTCCGAAGGCCGACATCGACTGGTCGGGCAACTGGGGCATGGCGGCCAGCACCGAGGCGAAAGACTATGTGTATCTCGTCACGAAGGCCCTTACCGAGAAACAAGGCACCGCGCCCGAGGTGCTGGTGAAAAACATCGCTGACTTTGAGCGGGCGTATGTGGGCTACGACATCGCCACGAAGCTCAAGGAGGCCGTCGATTTCCAAGCGGACCTCATCATCCTCGCCATCGGCGAAAACGTGCCCGGATTGAAGACGCCCGAAGACAAGGCGAAGCTCCAGGAGAGCGTCACAAAGCTGCTCACCACGCTGAAAGGTGATCGCAAGCCCACGATCCTCGTGCGCAGTTGCTTCTGGGCGAATGCCGCCAAGGACGAGGCGCTTCGCGGAGCCTGCGCCGCTGTGAATGGCATCCATGTGGACATCAGCGCCCTCAGCAAAGACGAGAAGAACTACGCCCGCTCTGAGCGCCCCTTCAAACATGCCGGCGTCGCGAATCATCCTGGCGATCAGGGCATGGCGGCCATCGCGGAGGCACTGGTGAAAGCTTTGGCAAAGTAGTCAAAGTGGAAGTGGAGTTTGAGACTGGAAGAAGCTGTCTCAGCAGATCGTTTCGTGTTCATCCACCATGCTCCGCCTCATTCTGCCACTGCTGCTTGTCACAACCACGTTCGCCCAGACCGCCGACCCGGCACCGCTCGTCGAAAAAGCCCTCACCGCCATCGGCGGAAAGGAAAAGCTGCTCAAAAACTTCCGCATCAAAGAAGTCTTCCACTTCGGCAGCACACCGGAACCTGCCGAGGGCAAAAAGCGCAGTACACGCGAGTCCATCCTCTCCCAGCCGGACAAATGGTGGATCAACAAGAAGGAGCGCGGCACCGAGCCGGCCAAGGACGACGTGCGCGCCTGGTCGCTCGACCTGCTCGTCGATGAAAAGTCGAAAATCGAGGTCATCCCTGATCTCACCGACGAGGGCAAAAACTGCTTCGGCCTCCAAGTCAGCGGCAGCGTCGATCCCGCGATGAAATTCTACTTCGATAAGGAGACGAGCCTCCTACATCGCCTCGAATGGCGTGGTGACTTCTACCGCTTCAGCGACTGGAAAGAGCACGACGGCCTCAAATTCGCCAGCAAGACGATCATCTTCAAAACAAAGGACAATAAGCCGTGGTTCTTCCACGAAGTCACCGAACTCGAACGCCTCGCCAATCTGCCCGAAGGCCTCGCGAAGCCATGAGAACGCTGCTGTTCCTGCTCTTCGGCAGTTTGGCCGCCGCCGATGAAATCATCGTGCGTGATGGAGATTCGTTGCGCACCGCTTCGCGCGATCTCAAACCCGGCACCACGCTCAAAATCGCCCCCGGCGACTATCCCGGCGGTCACTCAGTCAGTGGAGTCCAAAAGCTCACCATCGAAGCCCTGGATGCGAAAAATCCGCCGCATTTCAAAGGCGGCGGCAACGCGTGGCATTTCTCCCGTTGTAACGACCTGACTCTGCGCAACCTTCGCGTCTGCGGCCAGACCGGCAACGGCCTCAACCTCGACGACGGCGGTGATCTGGCGAATCCCACCACCGGCATCACGATTGAGCACGTTGAAATCAGCGACATCGGTCCCAAGGGCAATCACGACGGCATCAAGTGCTCCGGCCTCGACAAGCTGACGATCCGCGATTGCACGATCACCGGCTGGGGTGGCCAGGGCATCGACTTCGTCGGTTGCCATCACTCGCTGATCACCGGCTGCCGTTTCATCGGCAAGGAAGGCTTCACCGCCAGCGCTGGCATTCAGCTCAAAGGCGGCACGAGCGATGTCACCGTCGAAAAATGCCATTTCACCAACGCTGGCGAGCGTCCCATCAATGTCGGCGGCTCCACCGGCCTGCCCTACTTTCGCCCGCAAGGCGCAAAATACGAGGCGACTCGTATCACCGCCCGCAACAACATCATCGAAGGCAGTTTATGCACGGCGGCATTTGTCGGCGTTGATGGCGCGGAGTTCAGCGGCAACACGATCCTGTTTCCGACGAAGTGGATCTTCCGCATCCTCCAGGAGACAAAGGAGCCCGGCTTCGCCCTCTGCCGCAACGTGCTCATCAAAAATAACACGATCGTCTTTCGCCGCGCTCAGGTGCAGATCGACATCAACATCGGTGACGGCACCGCCCCCGAAACCTTCCGCTTCGAGAACAACCACTGGTTTGCCGAGGACAAACCACAAGCGTCAAAGCCCAGGCTGCCGGTGGAGGAAAAGGATGGCATTTACGGCGTTGATCCGCGTTAGGGACACGCGAGGCAGAGCGTTGGTTCTGCACCATGCACTTCCGATCCATCGCGTCGTTCTCGCTGCTGCTCCTCACGCCCGCCTTAGCCCAGACCAAGCTCCAAAAAGCCGACGTCACCCTCACGCCGCCGAAGAACCTCAAAACGAAGCTCCCGCCCGGCTACACCATTCCCATCGTGGACATCAGCGGCGAGACGCAACGCCAGGTGATCGTGGATCGCGAGAAGGGACAGTATCTTGGCCATCCGACGACGGTGCTGCTCGAAGACAACAAGACCATGCTCACTGTCTATCCGAAAGGCCACGGACGCGGAGCCATCGTTTACAAACGCAGTAACGACACCGGACTGACCTGGAGCGATCGTCTGCCCACGCCAAAATCGTGGGAGACATCGCTGGAGGTGCCCACGCTGCACCGCACGGTCGATGCGAGCGGCAAAAAGCGCCTCATCATGTTCAGCGGCCTCTATCCCATCCGCATGGCCGTCACCGATGACGATGGCGCAAACTGGAGCGAGCTGAAATCCATCGGCGACTTCGGTGGCGTGGTCACGATGAGCACGGTGATCGGCTTGCAGACACCGGGGCACTACCTCGCCTTCTTCCATGACGACGGTCGCTTCATCCGTGGCGGAGAGGTCGAAAAATACCGCATCAAAAGCCCACATGTGCCGGATTACTCGTCCTCGACGGCCAAACCGTGGCGCTTTTGGGTTTACACCACGCTTTCCAAAGACGGTGGCCTCACCTGGAGTGTGCCCGCGCCTATCGCCATGCTTCCCGACGCGAATCTTTGCGAACCCGGCGCTCTCCGCTCGCCGGATGGCAAACAAATCGCCGTGCTGCTGCGTGAGAACAGCCGGAAGTACAATTCCTTCGTCATCTTCTCCAACGACGAGGGTCTGAGCTGGAGCGAGCCGAAGGAACTGCCCGCCGCGCTCACCGGCGACCGCCATGTTGCCAAGTATGCGCCCGATGGGCGCCTGTTCATCAGTTTCCGTGACACCACGCACGTCAGCCCAACGAAGGGCGACTGGGTCGGCTGGGTGGGCAAATACGATGACATCGTGAACGGCACCGAAGGCCAGTATCGCGTCCGCATCATGGACAACACCAAAGGCCAGGACACCACCTACCCAGGAGTCGAACTGCTCCCTGACGGCACCATCGTCACCACGACTTACGGCCACTGGACCGAGGGTGAAGAAGCCTATGTCGTCAGCGTTCGCTTCAAACTGGAGGAGCTCGATGCCAAACTTCAAAAGTAACCGCCGCAGCTTCCTCGCCGGGCTGCCCGCCATTGGTTGGATCGCGGCTCATGCCGCCGAGGAGCAGCCGCTTCAAAATATTGTCTTCGGTTCCTGTCTCGACACGCATGAGCACCCGATGCTCGACCTCACGCTGACCCTGCCGCGTGATCTGTTCATCTTCATGGGCGACAACATCTATGCCGACAAAGGAGGCATCCCGATGATGCAGGAAAAATACGCGCTGCTGAAAAACAGCCGCTTCTTCCTTGGATTGAAGAACAAGCCCATCCTCGCCACATGGGACGATCACGATTTCGGCCTCAACGACGGCGGAGCCGAGTATGCGCAGAAAAAAGAGGCGCAGGCCGAGTTTTGGAACTGGCTCGACGAACCGGCCGATTCACCGCGACGCAAACAGGAGGGCGTTTATCACGCGCAGAGCTTTGGGCCGGTTGGAAAGCGTGTGCAGGTCATCATGCTCGACACGCGCTACTTCCGCAGCCCACTCAAGAAGGTCCCGAAGGAAAAAGCGATGCTCGGCGGCACCTCGGCGCCCACGGATGATGAAACCACCACCATCCTCGGCGCGGCGCAATGGCGCTGGCTCGAAAGAGCCCTGGAGGAACCTGCGGAGCTACGCGTCATCGTCTCCAGCATCCAGTTTGCCCCCGAAGCGCACGGCGGTGAGTGCTGGGCGAATTTCCCGCACGAGCAGCGGCGCATGCTGAAGCTGCTCAACGGCCACAAAGCCGTGGTATTGAGCGGCGACCGGCACTGGTGCGAGTTTTCACACCACGGCGTCTTCGACTTCACCTCCAGCTCAATGACGCAGAAGCACCCACGCGGCACACCCACGCTCAACAAGCACCGCATTGCGCCCAAAACCTATCATCTGCCGAATGTTGGGCATCTCCACATCGACTGGGTTGCGGCGACGATCACTGTGAAAATCATCGGCGAGGATGGTGGCATGGAAATCGACCGGCAGGTGAGTTTCAGCGAGCTTCGGCAGGTTTGAGGCGCACCTCCCACGCAGGCGGCAGGTCCTTCGATTCCGGTCCATACGTCTGCGAGACGACGAATCCGCTCGCCTGCGAAGTGTAAAAGATGCGGCCATTGCTCACCACGGCTCCTAAGCACTCGCGTGAATCAATCGCGGGGCCGGTGGAGACGAGTTTGCCATCCTGGCTGAGGTCGATCATGTCCATGTTCGCGCCGAGCACATACGGCTCGCTCATGGTGAAGCGGCAGCAGGCGTAGTTGGTGAGAATGCTGAAGGTCACCTTGCCGGTTTCGCGGTCGAAGATGTTGCCTTTGCCACGCAGGGCGTTGGAGAACATGAAACGCTCGCCCACACTGACGACGTTGAGCGCAGAGGTCACGGCGTCGGATTTCCAGACGAGCTTGCCGGTGTTCGCATCAAGGCACCAGACGAAGCGGTCGTCGGTGCCCTGCTGCGCGCGGTTGAAGCCGCCGATGTAGAGTTTGCCATCACGCGCGCTGAGCGTGCATTTGGCGGTGACGTAGTAGTCGTTGGTCTGCCAGAGGATGTTTCCCGTCTTGGGGTCGATGCAGCAGGTGAGGCCGTTGTTCTTCACGGGAAGGCCGCGCCGGGCGCGCTGATCGGCGTCGTAGCCGAAGAAGACGCTGTAGTAGAGCTTGCCGTCGAGGATGCAGATGCCGCAGTCGTTGCCGCCGCGACCCTGGTCATAAAAATCCTTCTCCCACACGACCTTGCCCGTTTCCAAATCCCAGGCCCACACGCGCGGGTGATGGTTCTTCGGGTAATACGGATTGTCGTTCGAGTAGATGAAGCTCATCACCTCGCTGCCGTCCGCAGGTTTCACCGGCTCGCCGCCGAAGGTGTAGGGCTTCTCGCTTCCTTGCGGCGCGTAATCGCCGGAGCCGCTCGCATAGATGGCGATCTTGCCCGCGACGACCGGCGGGAACTGCCGACTCCAGCTTGGGCTGCCGGTAAAGGGCGCTTCCCACAGCATGTTGCCCGTGGCGGCATCCAGGCAGCGCACAAACGACTTCTTCATGCCCGCTTGCGGAATCAGCAGCTTCCCCTCGATGTAGAGCGGCGAGGTGAAGCTCAAATACACATCCGGCCACCAGCGCCGCCACAGCAAGCGGCCGGTGTCCTGCTCCACCGCGATGATCTGCCCCTCCGCCGTATGCGTGTAGAGCCGTCCGCCGCCACAGACCGGCAGATGCTTCACCGTGCCTTCCAGACGCCGCGCCCAGCGCATGCGCAGCGGCGGCTTCAGATCCTGGTTGTTCGAGTTCTGGCCCGCGAAGTTGCCGTAGTTCGTGTACCAGTCGTATTTCGAGTCAGCGAGCTTGCCGGTGAGCGGGGAGCGGACTTTTGGAACATCATGGTTGTCAGAGATCGCGGAGGATTTCCCTTTGGGTCCATACACATAAATTTTTCCATCCTCACAGGGAGCAAAAACGCATCCATCTGCCACAGCAACTGGCGCGGTGAATGCCGCTTCAGTCGGCTGGTCATAAAAGTCGCCCCATGCCTTCCCGGAGATCGCTTTTATATGAAAATGGCCACTCAGGCCACCCACGATCAGATATTTCATTACAAGCACCGGCGGCGCAATAAATCCCCCTTTGTATTCCAAGACGTCATTGGTATGAGATACGACATCATGAAGCATCAAGCCGCGTCCTTGTTCCGGTCGTGAGCGATAAACATACTTCCCACGAATCGCCACCGGCGAAAAGCTCAACAAACCATCCATGCGGATGTTCGTGTCGGTGCCTGCGACGAAGTCGCCGGTTTTCAGCGTGTCGCCTTCGAGACGCATGATGTCCACGCGGCCTGCGTTGTCGCGGCGGTGCCATTGTACATAGACATTGCCCTCGTCATCGGCGCTTTGGCCGAAGGTGGCGGGATATTCTTTGCCGGACCACTCCGGGATCTCACCCGTGGCCTTCAGCTTCGGCGCGGCACCCGTGTCTTCGAGGAACAGCGTCCGCCCGCCTGCGGGAATGACGACGACGTTGCCCTTGATGAGGCAGATGTCGCGCGAGCACACGAAATGGTCCTTCCAGTTCACGCGACCATCGCTGGAAGTCGGCTTCGTGCCTGGTTTGAGCGTGGCAAGCATGCGTTTCTCACAAAACGCGGCCCAGGACTCGCCGCTCCAGCGATTGCCATCAAAGCCGACGACTTCCTTCACGAAATCCCACTTCCACTGCTGCTCGCCTTCAAATGTGAGCGCCAGCACCTGCGCTCCGAGCGTGGCGACATACACACGGTCCTTCGCCACGACCGGTGTGCTGAAAATCGGTTCGCCGCAGTCGATCTCCTTGACCACCGCGCCCGTCTCGCGATCCAGCACATAGTAAAGGCCCGCCGTGGTGCCGAAGTGCAGGTATTTCCCCGCGATGGCGGGCGAGGAGACGTTGTTGACGTTCTGCTTGCCGCCCTTGCTTTGAAAGCGCCAGACCTCCTTCAGCGTCGCCGCGTCAAAACATGCCGCGCAGCCCGAACCATCGACGACATACACCTTGCCGCCCGCGACCACAGGCGAGGTGTAGATGCCGTCCGTCATCGCCACCGCACCTTGCAGGCCGAGTTTTTCGACATCCAGGTCGATCTGGGCCGCATTGCCGCTGTGCGCCGCGTTGAACATGAACTGCGGCCAGTCCTCGGCGAATGTGGGAACGGCAAGAGCGAGGCAAAGACAGGTGAAAATGCGATTCATGGCCATTGAATACGAAATGCCGGGCTCGAACTCGCAACTTGAAGAATCTTCCTCCTCGCGGTGTTTTAGTCATCGCATGACCAACCGCCGCCATTTCCTCTCCACCCTCGCTCTAGCTCCTCTTGCCGCTCGTGGTCAGGAAGCGCCGAAGTTCCCACCGACCCGCATCATCACGAAGGGGCCCGGCTTTCACTGGTTCGCCTACTATGACAAGCTGCAGTTCTCGCCGGACAACCGCTTCGTGCTCAGCAACAAGGTGAACTTTGAGCATCGCTCCCCCACGGGCGACGACGTGATCGAGGTGGGCATGGTCGATTTGCAGGAGAAGGACAAGTGGATTCCGCTCGGCAAGTCGAATGCGTGGAACTGGCAGCAGGGCTGCATGCTGCAATGGATACCGGGCACCGAATCGAAAATCATCTGGAACGATCGCGAGAAGGATCGCTACGTCAGCCACATCATGGATGTCAAAACGGGCGAGAAGCACACGCTACCGGCTCCGATCTACGCTTTGAGTCCCAACGGCAAAGAAGCCGTGAGCTGTGATTTCTCACGCGTGGCGGACTGCCGGCCTGGATATGGCTACGCAGGCATTCGCGACCGGTTCTTCGACGACATGGCTCCCAAAGGCAGCGGCGTGACTCATGTGAATCTGGAAACGGGCGCCGAGAAGCCCATCGTGAGCCATGAACTGCTCTCCAAGACGGGCGAAGTGATGGAAAACCACCCGACTTCGAAGCATCATGCTTATCACCTGCTCGTGGGGCCGGATGGGAAGCGCTTCATCATGCTGCACCGCTGGACGCAGCCGAAAGGCGGCCACCTTACCCGCCTCATCACCGCGAACATGGACGGCAGCGATCTGCGCATCGTGATCCCGAACGGCTACGCCTCTCATTTCATCTGGCGCGATGCCACGCACATCCTCTCGCAGGCGAAGGACTGGCTCGGCAACAAGGAGTGGGGAGATTTCCTCTTTGAAGACAAGGACAGCGGCATCGTCGCCGAGATCGGCCACGGCGTGCTCGATGGCAGCGGCCACCTCACCTATTTGAAGAACAACGAATGGATCCTCAACGATACCTATCCCAAAGGCGTGCGCCGCATCCAGACGCCGCATCTCTATCACATCGCCACGAACCGCCGCATCGACCTCGGCTACTTCCCGCAGCCGCCGGAATACAAAGGAGAGTGGCGCGTGGACTGTCATCCGCGCAGCAGCCGCGATGAGAAGCTCGTCTGCATCGACGCCCCCGATGGTGCCAATGGCCGCCAGCTTCATCTCATCGACATCCAGGGGCTGATGGGGTGAACTCGCTCTACTCGCCGCAGCACGACCAACCGCAGATCCTCCACCCATGAAAACACTTCTCTGCTTGTTCCTGCTTCCGATTCAGGCCTTTGCGGTGCAAATCGCCACGTTTCGTGCCGATGTGACACCACCGGTCGGCGCGCCGTTGTGTGGTGGACTCGTCAAACCTGCATTGGGAGTCAGCGAACCGCTGCTCGCGCTTGGTGTCGTGCTCTTGAGCGATGAAAAGCCCGTCGTGCTCTGCGCGGTGGACTTCTGCGAGATTCGCGGGGCGGATCACATTCACTGGCGCGAAGTTTTGGCAAAAGCGGCGGGCACTTCGGCGGAGCGTGTGGCCCTGCACTCACTGCATCAACACAATGCGCCACTGGTGGACAACGCCGCGCAGAAGCTGCTGCCGGAGATCGGCATCATTGATGCAGCAGCGACGGAGAAAGCGCTCGCAGGTGTCGCTGCGAACATCGAGGCCGCATTGAAGGCTCCGCAGGCCGTCACACACATCTCAACAGGCGAGGCCAAAGTGCTCGAAGTGGCCGGGAATCGCCGTGTGCAGGTTATCGATGGCAAGGTGGGCAAGATGCGAGGCAGTGGCTCGAAGGATCCCGTGCTGCGAGCGCTGCCGGAAGGCCTCATCGACCCGATGCTCAAGACGATCAGCTTTTGGAACGGAGACAAGAAGCTCGCCGCGCTGCACTACTATGCCACGCACCCGATGAGCTACTACGGCGACGGCATCGTGAGCCACGACTTCGCGGGCATCGCCCGTGAAAAGCGCACGCAGGAGGAAGGCGTGCCGCACATCTACTTCACCGGCTGCGGCGGCAACATCGGCGCGGGCAAATACAATGACGGCACACCGCCCATGCGCCCGTTGCTCGCAGGTCGTATCCACGCTGCCATGGTCGAGTCGGAGAAGGAAGCAAAGCGAGTGCCGCTCACGAGGATCGCTTGGAAGCATGTGCCGGTCGTCCTGCAGCCTGATCCCGAGTTCCCGGAGGAGCGCGTGATGAAGGTGATGCAAAACACCGCCACCTCGACCTCGCAGCGCATCGCTGCCGCGTTGCGCATCGGCTTCATCCGCCATCGCGAGCCGATTCCCTTCACCAGCCTGCATCTCGGCGATGACGTGTGCCTCATCCACCTGCCCGGCGAGAGCTTCGTCGAGTATCAGCTCTTCGCTCAGCAGCAGCGTGCAGGCGGCTTCGTCTGCACCGCGAGTTATGGCGACGGCGTGACGGGCTACATCCCGCTGGAGCATTCCTTCAAAGAAGGCGGTTACGAGCCCACGCAGGCCTACGCGGCTCCGTCATCAGAGAAGGTGATGAAACAGACGATCTCGGAACTCCTGAAGTAGCTCACGAGGTTGATCCCTCACGCCTGGACGTCCTCCAGCCCGACCTCATGGCAGGCGAGGATGAACTCGGCGGCTGACCATGCCTGATAGGCCTTGCCCATCGGATTGCCGGTGCGGGCATGCGCCCATTCGTTGAACTCCCATTCGCCCTGCACGCCGCGCTGGTTGATTCGCGCGAGCTTGAGCAGCTCCTGCAGGGCCAGCGAGCGCATGCCCAGACGGCTGATGAACTGCACCCACTTGCCGCCGATGAAGGGCCAGATGCCGCCGTTGTGGTAGTGATGCGGCAGGTTCAGCAGATTCACCGCATAGTAGGGCTTCCAATCAGGATCACCCGGCATGACGATCGGATAAAGATTCGCCACCGGAAAGGGTTCGTTCACGCCCACGCCCCACATGAAGCGAAACGCGGTGCGCGCCCGTGGGATGTCCAGCACGTTGAAGAGGAAGGCAAGGATGTTGCCATACACATCACAGCGCCAGTTGAAGTCGAACGGCGTGACTTGCGCGAGGAGGTAGGAGGCGTCCCCCACGCTGTATTGCATGTCGGCAAAGGTGCGCATCGTGCTGGTGCTGGCGGTGGTGGGCCAGAAACGATGGAGAATGGCGGACTTGATGGACTGCGACCAGCGGAGGTATTCCCCCGCCTTCCGCCCCTGCCCAAATGTTTCCAGGATGCGGCCGAAGGCGATGTTTGCACGATACCAGATGACCTGGTCCACGAGGACGTTGTAGGAGCGACCGAAGAGGTCCGTCCAGTCGCCCGCCTCCGGGATTTCAAGCAGCGCGTCGTAGTTGGAATCGTGCGCGGTCAGCCAGTCCATGGCGCGTTGGAGCACGGGCAGGAACTCACGGATGAGGGCGGTTTCTCGCGTGACGCGCAGATATTCATACGCGGCGATGATCGTCCACAGGCCGCTGTCGATGGAACAGATCCCACCGATGCCGGAGAAGTCCGGCGCCGCAGTGTCGATGTTCACATTGGCCGGGATCTGGCCGTGCGGCGAGACGTGGGAGAGCAGCGTGCGCAAGGTCGCGCGCTGGCAGTCACGGATGTCGGCGTCGGCCAGCGGCAGCGAGGCGATCAACGTGATCGCACCGTCCCGGCCCCACACGCTGCGATAGTTCACGTCCGTGCCCCGGATTTCATTGTCCGCAAGCGAGCAGGCGGAAAAGCCCATGGGCGTGATGTTGCGGCGCAAAGCGGAAACCGCGCGTGCGTAGGCTTCGTTGAGATAATCGCGGTCCTCGTGCTTCAAAGCCTCAGGCGAAACCTCGCTGAGCAACTGGCGGATCTCCGGCTCATACTGGACATGCTGCGGCTCACGTCCGGGCGTGAGGTTGCAGGTGCTCGGCAGCACGCCGTAGTGCATCAGCCCTTCAATCACTCCATCCGCGCAGATGGTGTGGGCGCGATAGCAGGACAGCCCGACGGTGGCCTCCATGATCTCGGGCTGGGAATTCTCCACCACGATGCCATGCACGCCCGGAATCTGAAGCATGGCGGTGTCATTGCCTGAATCTCCGGCCACGATGACCTCTCGGGCCGGTATTTTTAGATGCCGGAGCAGCCAGGCCAGCGCGTTGCCCTTGTTGGCGTATTTGGGCAGGATGTCGAGATCGCGGTCGCTGCTGTACACCACCAATGCCTCGATGCCTGCCTCGCTGAGCGCCGCCTCCAGAGTGGCGATGAGTTCCGCCGGGGCCTGATGCAGATACCAGCTCGACTTGCAGGCGTTTTGAAAGGGAGCCGGCTGGCGCACCGCGCTGGTGACGGTCTGCACCACCTGCTCGGCACGGTCCCGGTCCCAACCCTCGTTGAGGATGTCGGCAAACTCCTGCACCGTCTTGCCCGTGCGTCCGTTGTGGATCAGCGTGCCGACACCGCAGATGAGGTAATCCGGGTCAGGCAGATCGGAGCGCTGCACCGTGCGCAGCGCGTCTTTGAGCAGACGCCCCGTGTTGTACACCAGCAGCGGGCGCTCATCTTTGGGCATGGAGCCCCACAGTTGCTGAAATAGAAGAGTCGCATCGGGCTTGCCCAGCAGGGTGCCGTCGAGATCACTGCAAATAAGCTGAAAATTCACGTCAGGTTGGGTCAAACAAGGTTTGTTACTCAAATTTCCCCCACAAACTGGGGCGTCAGCCCGCCCTTCTCTGCCGGCAGCTCATCCTCGCTCACATTGAGCGCCATCCGGTCCTCCACCGCGCGCACCAGTTGCTGGGCGATGCCGCTCCAGGTGAAAAGCGCCCGCACCCGCTGGCTGCCCTGCTGATGCAGCCGCGTCCGCAGCCGCTGATACTTGAGAGCTTGAAGAATGGCGATGCCAAACTCCTCGATGTCCTCCGTGTCGGTGTAGATCGCATGCACGCCGAAATCCAGGGCACGGTACAAGCCGCCGCGCGTGGTCACCACCGTGGGCGTGCCGCAGGCCAGCGCCTCCACCGCCGTCATGCCAAACGGCTCGTAGCGGCTGGACAGCACAAACACATCCGCCGCGCGGTAATAGTCGGCCATTTGCTCGTCCGGCAGCGAGGCGCTGATCGTCACCTTTTCCAGCAGTCCATGCTCCGTGATCAGACCTTCCAGCTCTTTCAAAAGGTTCGCGTCTCCAGGATCGGAAGACTGCATGCCCACCGCCAGCCGCAGCCGCGCCTCCGGCATGCGCGAGGCCACTACCGCGAAGGCCCGGACCAGCAGATCAAACCCCTTGTTGCGAGCCAGCCGACCGATGGAGGCCACCACCAGGCCCGCGTAACCCATCTCATGTCGTATGGTCTGCCGCGTCGGCTCGCTGACCGGAAAGAATCGGTTGTCATCATAACCGGGCGGAATCATGCGGATCTTCGTGCGCGGGATGTTGTAATCCTTTACGATCAGGTCCGACTGCGGCGGTGTCGTGGCGATCACCAGATCGCTCGTCTCGAAGATGCGCTGCTCGTTTTTCCGCCGTGTCCTGAAGTTGAACTGCTTTTCCAGCTTCTCCTGCTCCTCCGGCGCGGCATCCACCATCTGACGCTGCTTCCACGAGCCCAGCGAGTGCGGCGTGTGGACGTGCGGGATGTTCAGCACCGAGGCCAGGGACAGTCCGGCCAGCCCCGCGTCCCAGTAGTGGCTGTTGATGAAGTAATACGACCAGCCATTGCGCAGGATCAGACGATGCGCGTTCTCCACCCACTCCGGGATGCTGTTATAGAGGTGCTCTTTGGAAATGAACCCGCTGCCGCCGCACGGCACGCGCACGATGTTCACATTCTCATCCACCGCCTCGATTTCCGGCTGGCCTTCAAAACGGCGTGTCCAGATGTCCACCTTGTGGCCGAGCTGCGCCAGCTTGCGGGACAGCTCCAGCACAAACACCACCTGCCCGCCGGTGTCAGGCGCGCCCAGCGGCGGTGACGCGGCCACATAGCCGTGGGTGGAGATCATGGCAATGCGCTGACGCACGCGTGGGCGTCGGCGCGACAGGGGCGCTTTGGTGATGGTCATGGCGTTTCATGGGGGTTGTCGCGAGACCCGCGTGGTCCCGTGTTTCCCATTCCCATAGGCCAAAAATGCCCGCGCTCGGCATGACTTGGCCTGTGGTGGCTCCCGCCACTTTCGTGTCATCTCTCGAACTCGCAGTCTCAATCCAGATCTTACGCACAATGAACGACTGCGAACATTCATCCCGTTGATACAATCACTCATGAAACACATCCTCCTCGCACTCCTTCTCAGCGGCACCGCCATTGCTCAAGACGGCCTCAAACAGCTCCGCGCTGGCATTGTGGGCCTCGACACCTCACACGTTCCGGCCTTCACTAAGCTCTTTAACAAAGGCGAGACGGAGGGTGAACTCGCGGGCATCAAAGTGACCACAGGCTACACCGGCGGCACGGACATGCCCGCCAGTGCCACCCGCAAAGAAAAGTTCACGCAGCAGCTTCGCGACATGGGCGTGGAGATTGTCGATTCGATCCCGAAGCTGCTTGAAAAAGTTGATGTCATCCTGCTGGAGAGCGTCGATGGCCGCATTCATCTCCAAGAGGCGAAAGAGATTTTCAAGGCGGGCAAACCTGTCTTCATCGACAAGCCTCTCGCCGGCACGCTCGCCGAGGCCATCGCCATCGTGGAACTGGCGAAGAAGCACAACGTGCCGTTTTTCAGCAGTTCCTCTTCGCGCTTCGGCGCGGAAATGGTCGCGCTGAAAGCGAATGCGGAGCTGGGAGAGCTGCTCGGTGCTCAGACCTGGGGTCCGTGCTCGTATCAAGACGGCACGCCCGACTTTTTCTTCTATGGCATCCACGGTGTCGAGGCGCTCTACACGCTCATGGGCACTGGCTGCGAGACGGTTTCGCGTGTGAAGGCGGGCAATCATGACGTGGCTACCGGCGTGTGGAAGGATGGACGCGTCGGTGCCTATCGCGGCATCGTGAAGGGCAAGGCGGACTTCGGTGCCGTGGCCTACGGCAGCAAAAGCATCGGTCAGGCCGCGAAAGCCGTGAGCTACGAGGGTCTGTGCCGCCAGATCGGCAAATTCTTCCGCAGCGGCCAGCCGCCGGTGAGCGCGGAGGAGACCCTCGAGATCTTCACGTTCATGGAAGCCGCCGACGAAAGCCTGCGTCAGGGCGGGAAGCCCGTCGCACTTGCCGATGTGCTCGCGAAGGCGAAAGCGGAAGCCGCAAAACTGCTGACGGAGTGATGCGTGCCGTCACTTCCATCTTGATGCTCCTGACCGCCGGTTTTTCGGCGGCGGCGGAGCGTGTCAGCTACAATCGTGACGTGCGGCCCATCCTCGCCGCGAAGTGCTTCGCCTGCCACGGCCCCGACGAGGACAAACGCGAGGCCGACCTGCGCCTCGACGTGCGTGGCGACCACTTCGACGCGAAGGACATCCTCCACCGCATCACCACCGCCGATCCCGATGATGTGATGCCGCCGCGCACCTCGCCCAAACCGCTAACGAATCAGGAAAGCACCGTCTTGAAGCAATGGATCACCGCTGGCGCGAACTACGAGCAGCACTGGGCCTTCCTGCCGGTTCGCAGCCCGGAAGCTCATGACGGCATTGATGGCTTCATCCGTGCCGAATTAAAAAAACACCAGCTTCGCCCCGCTCCACGCGCCGACTCCGCCACACTCATCCGTCGCCTCTTTCTCGATCTCACCGGCCTGCCGCCGACTCCGGCAGACTTATCCGACTTGTCCGATGTAAAATATGCGCTCCTCGTGGACCGGCTTCTGGCATCACCGCATTTCGGCGAGCGCTGGGGCCGTCACTGGCTCGACATGGCACGCTACGCCGACTCAAACGGCTTCCTCGGCGACGGCCTGCGACCAAACGCCTACAAGTATCGCGACTGGGTCATCCGCGCCTTCAATGAAGACCTGCCCTTCGATCAATTCACCATCCAGCAAATCGCCGGTGACCTGCTGCCCAATCCCACGCGCGAGCAAATTGCCGCCACCGGTTTCCATCGTAACGCGGCTCTCAACACAGAAGCGGGCCTCGACAAAGAGGAAGCGCGTTTTCAAAACCTCGCTGACCGCGTGAACACTACGGGCCGCGTCTGGATGGGCCTCACCGTCGGTTGTGCGCAGTGCCACACGCACAAATACGACCCAATTACCATCCGCGACTACTACAGCTTCTACGCCTTCTTCGACAACACCGAGGATCGCGACGAGCCGACATCCAAAGCACCCGCCCTCGCTGAAGTGATCAAGGACCGCCGGCAGACTTATGTCCACATGGCAGGCGACTACACGCGACGTGGCCCGGATGTCGTGCCAGCGAGCCTCTCGTCACTGCCAGCGATGAACAAGCCCGCGCACCCCGAGCCGAATCGCCTCGATCTCGCGAGATGGCTCGTGTCGCCCAATCATCCACTCACCAGCCGCGTCGCGGTGAATCAAATCTGGAGCAGGCTTTTTGGCACTGGCCTCGTACGCACGCCTGATGATTTCGGCACGAGCGGTGAGTCGCCTTCGCATCCGGAATTGCTCGACTGGCTCGCCTCCGAATTCATGCGCAACGGCTGGAGCCGAAAACAGCTCATCAAGCGCATCGTCATGAGCGACACCTACCGCCAGTCCTCCGCACATCGCGATGACATCGTCGTGCTCGATCCGCTGAACCGACTGCTTTCGCGTCAAAACCGCGTACGTCTCGATGCTGAAATCCTGCGTGACTCTGCACTCGCTGTCAGCGGCTTGCTCAAGCGCAGCATTGGCGGCCCGAGCTTTCGCCCGCCATTGCCGGAGGATGTGTTCGATGTCGGCCGCTCCTCAAACTGGCAGGCCAGCCCCGGCGATGAGATTTACCGCCGCAGCCTCTACATCATCACGCTGCGCAGCGTGCTCTATCCCACGCTCACCACCTTCGACGCACCGGACGCCGCCGATGCCTGCGTGCGCCGCGAACGCTCGAATACTCCGCTGCAAGCCCTCACAATGATGAATGATGGCGTCTTCGTCGAAGCGGCGCAATCGCTGGCTCTTCGCATCATGCGCGAAGACGCGTCAGAAACATCAAAACGCCTCCAGAAACTCTTCCAGCTTGTTTTGAACCGCGCACCACGTGCGGAAGAGATTTTGCGTCTGAAATCATTCCACGCGGAGCAAAAGGCCCACGTGCAAAATGGCGGTGCAGAAGCTCTGGAAGCTCTCGGCATCATCAAAAAGGCTGTTTCGCCAGCCGAAGCCATCGAAGCAGCTACACTCGTCGCCACCGCACGCGTGCTCATGAACCTGGATGAGTTCATCAACCGCGAATAGCCTCATCACTCACGGCTCACCATCGCAACACCTCCTTCCCTTCGTCCGTTTAGAAACGCCATGCTCACCCTTTTCTCCAAACAGTCCGCCAACCGCTACTGCGACGGCCTTTCACGCCGTTCGTTCCTGCGCATCGGCGGCCTCGGGCTAGGAGGCTTGAGCTTCCCTGAGCTGCTGCGTGCGGAGTCGGAACAGGGCCTCGGCAAATCGCAGAAGGCGCTCATCCTGGTTTACCTGCCGGGGGGGCCGCCGCATCAGGACATGTATGACATCAAGGTGAACGCGCCTTCGGAAGTGCGCGGACCGTTCAAGGCCATCGGCACGAATGTGGCGGGCATCCAGATCAGCGAGCACCTGCCGCGCATGGCGAAGATGGCGGACAAGTTCAGCTTCATCCGCAGCGTCGTGGGTGCCAAGGACCGGCATGAGAGCTTTCAATGCGTGACGGGCCGCCTCAGCAACAACGCGCCTCCGGGCGGCTGGCCGGAGATCGGCAGCGTCGTGTCGAAGCTCAAAGGCGGAGCGCCCACGGTGCCCGGCTATGTGAATCTCTCGCAGCAGATGAAGCACACGCCCTACAATCAAGGACGGCCGAGCTTCCTCGGCGTGGCGCATGCGCCCTTCATGCCCTTGGAGCGCGGGAAAGAAGACATGTCACTCAATGGCGTGACGCTGGAGCGTCTGGGAGATCGCCGAGGCTTGCTCTCCGCCTTCGACAACTTCCGGCGTGAGACGGATGCCTCCGGCACCATGGCAGGGATTGATGTCTTCCGGCAGCAGGCCTACGGCATTCTCACCTCCTCGCGCCTCGTCGATGCGCTCGATCTTTCCAAGGAGTCGCCGAAGATCCGCGAGCGCTATGGCAAAGGCACCGAGAAAATCCAAGGCGATGCCGCACCACGATTGAATGAGCAGTTTTTGCTCGCCCGCCGACTCGTCGAGGCCGGTGTGCGCGTGGTGACGCTCAGCTACAGCTTCTGGGACTGGCACGGACAGAACTTCAAGAACGCGCAGGAAAACTTGCCCGATTTCGATCAGGCAATCACCGCGCTCGTGCAGGACTTGCATGAGCGCGGCATGGACAAGGATGTGACCGTGCTCGCCTGGGGCGAGTTTGGCCGCACGCCACGCGTGAATGACAAAGGCGGGCGCGATCACTGGCCGAACGTGTCCTGCGCCTTGCTCGCCGGTGGCGGCATGCGGAATGGGCAGGTCATCGGCGCCACTGATCGCCTCGGTGGTGAGGCATCGGATCGCCCGGTGCACTTCCAGGAGATCTTTGCCACGCTTTACAACAACTTGGGCATCAATCCGCACACCAGCACGGTGTCGGACTTCTCCGGTCGCCCGCATTACCTGGTCGATAACGAATTCCAGTCGATCAAGGAGCTGGCGTAGCGTTCATGTCCCCTTTTGAAAAACATCTCATGCAAACCCGCCGCGATTTCCTCGCGACGAGTTCGTGCGGGTTGGGGACGCTCGCGTTGGCATCGCTATTGAAGCAGGACGGCCTGCTGGCGGAGGATGCGAGCCTTCCGGCGAATCCGCTATCGACTCGGGTGTCGCATTTCGCGCCGAAGGCGGAGCGCTGCATCTTCATCTTCCTCGAAGGCGGGCCGTCGCAGATGGACCTCTTTGATCCGAAGCCGCTGCTCAACAAATACGACGGCCAGCCGTTGCCCGACTCGATCGTGGGCAATGCAAAGTTCGCCTTCTTGCAAAAAGAATCGGCCACGGTGATGGGCACAAGCCGTGTGTTCAAAAAGCACGGCCAGTGCGGCATGGAGATCAGCGATTTGCTGCCGCACATCGCGACATGCGCGGATGACATCGCCTTGATCCGCTCGATGCACACAACGCAGTTCAACCACCTTCCAGGCCAGCTCATGCTGAACTGCGGCGCGGCCTTGCTCGGGCGTCCGAGCGTCGGTTCGTGGGTGACGTATGGCCTTGGCAATGCCTCGCAGGAGCTGCCATCCTATGTCGTGATGGTCAGCAAAGGTCGCGGCTTGCCTGGTGGCAGCTCCACATGGTCGAGTGGCTTTTTGCCATCGTCATATGGCGGCGTGATGTTTCGCAACGGAGCCTCGCCCGTTTTGAATCTGGCCAACCCCGACGGCATCACGCCGGAGATGCAATCGGCGAGCATCCGTGCGCTCAATGATTTGAATCGCCTCCAACACAAGCACATCGGCGATCCCGAGATCGCCGCACGGATCAACAGCTACGAACTCGCCTTTCGCATGCAAAGTTCGGCACCCGAATTGGTCGATCTCAGTGGCGAATCGCAGGCCACGCTCGACGCCTACGGTGTGAATCGCATCGAGCCGCCGATCAAGAGTAACCTCGGCGGCATCGGCAACTACCAGACCTTCTCGCGCCACTGTTTGAATGCGCGACGCATGGTCGAGCGCGGTGTGCGCTTCGTGAATATCATCCACGCCTCATGGGATCATCACAGTGCGCTCGATCCCCAGCTCGCGCACAATTGCCAGATGGTCGATCAACCCATCGCCGCGCTGCTGAAGGATCTGAAACAGCGCGGTCTGCTCGACACCACGCTAGTCGTGTGGGGCAGCGAGTTCGGCCGCACTGCGCTCGGCGAAAACCGCAAGGGCTTCAAGAAGGTCACCGGCCGCGATCATCATCCCGCCGCGTTCAGTTTATGGATGGCTGGCGGCGGCATCAAAGGCGGCCAGGTCCATGGCGAGACCGACGACTTCGCCTGGCACGTCGCACGTGACCCTGTGTCGATGCACGACTTCCACGCCACGATTCTGCATCTCTTCGGCCTCGATCACAACAAGCTCAGCTACCGCTTCCAAGGCCTCGACTTCCGCCTCACCGGTGTGAATCCGGCGAAGGTGATGAAGGGGCTGATTGCGTAGCTTCGATCGGTAATCGAAGCCTTGCTCCTTGACGAAATCACGGAATCCAGAGACAATCCGTGCATGACGTATTCATCCACGCTGACCTCAAAGAACCAGACCACCCTGCCCAAGGCCATCGCTTTGCTGCTCGGGGCGAGTCCTCCAGCCAAACTTTCTTATGAGGTGATGGATGACGGTAAAGTGCTCCTCAGCGCCAAGTCCTCGACGTTCAAGGACCTTTCAGACAGCTTCCCGAAAAAGAAACCAGTCAAACCGGTGACGATTGAGGATATGCGGAAAGCTGTCGCAACCGGAGCGGCGAAACGTTTCAAGAAAGCCGTGCGATGACCGGTCTCGACACCAACGTGCTCGTCCGCTACCTCGCCCAGGACGATGAGGCGCAGTTGCGTGGCGTGCTCGCCATGCTTTTGAAGAAGAATGCGACCTTCTTCGTGCCTGACATCGTTCTCGTGGAGGTCGATTGGGTGCTGGATTCACTTTATGACTGGACGGCTGACGAAGTCGCCGAAGCCTTCGGGCGATTGCTAACCGTTCACAATCTCATCTTCGAAGATGAAGGCCGCATTCGCGGCGCTTTGCGTGCACTGCGGCAAGGCGCCGATCTGTCCGACGAACTGATCGTGGATCGCTGTCGTGATGTGGGCTGCAAGGCGCTGGCCACTTTCGACAAAGGAATCGTCAAAAGGCATCGCGGATTCGCCATCACACCGCAATAGGCTCCGGCTCACCATCTGCGACTGGTGTAGCTTCGATTGGCAAATCGAAGCCTGGATCGAGCGCAAAACATCGCTTCAGCACGCGTAATGTCCGGGTGCCAAACGCATCGTTCCAACTCATCGCCACCTCACTCCTGCTCTGCATCATCACGCAGGCGGCGGAGCCTGTGGTGATTGATTGGGCGAAGGCACGCCAGCACTGGTCCTTTGTGCCGCCGAAGGCACGGGCCTTGCCAAAGGTGAAGGACACCGCTTGGCCGCGTGCGCGTGTGGATCACTTCATCCTCGCGAGCATGGAGGCAAAGGAACTCACACCTTCAGGCGAAGCCGATGCGAGGACGTTGATCCGCCGTGTGACTTTTGATCTCACGGGTCTGCCGCCAACACCGGAGGAAGTGCGGGCCTTTGTGAATGACTCGCATCCCGATGCGTATGCGCGGCTGGTGGATGATTTGCTCGGCCGACGGGCCTTCGGCGAACGCCTGGCCAGTGTGTGGCTGAATCTCGCGCGCTATGCTGAGGATCAGGCGCATCAGGTGGGTGGTAACTCGTCGCTCAACTACCCGAACGCGTGGCGCTATCGCGACTGGGTCATCGCGGCCTTCAATGCCGACCTGCCTTACGATGCGTTCATCGAGAAGCAACTCGCGGTCGATTTGATCGAGCCGCAAAACAAAG
Organism: Akkermansia muciniphila; assembly: GCA_945882215.1. Taxonomy (GTDB): domain Bacteria; phylum Verrucomicrobiota; class Verrucomicrobiia; order Verrucomicrobiales; family Verrucomicrobiaceae; genus Prosthecobacter. The sequence goes on from CAMCWM010000007.1 coordinate 35,592, forward strand.
CGGACCTAGCCGCGCTCGGTTTTCTCGGCCTCGGGCACAAGCTGTATGCGCGCAGCCGGCTCGATGTGCAGGCGGAGGAGTGGTCGGAGCAGGTGGACACCGTTTCGCAGACCTTCCTCGGTCTCACCGTGGCCTGCGCACGCTGCCACGATCACAAGTTCGATCCGATCACGGCCCGCGATTACTACGCGATGGCCGGTGTCTTCGCCTCGGTGCAGATGGTGAACCTGCGGCCCGATGGCAAGGAGGAGGACAGCAAAACATTGGCCGACAAGATGGACCCCGGCACCCTGCACGTCGTGCGTGATCTCAAGCCGCACGATCTGCCCGTCTATGATCGCGGTGATATGGAGTCTCCAGGTGCCATGGCTCCGCGTGGCTGGTTGCAGGTGCTGAGCAAGGGTGAGCCGGCGAAGTTTCAGCAAGGCAGCGGTCGTGCGGAACTGGCCCGCCAGATCACCGATCCCGCCAATCCGCTCACGGCCCGCGTGATGGTGAATCGCGTGTGGGACCTGCTCTTCGGCAAGCCCTTGGCACGCACCACGAGCAACTTCGGCGCGACGGGTGACAAGCCGACGCATCCTGAACTGCTCGACGATCTCGCCGTGCGTTTCATGCAGAACGGCTGGTCTTTGAAACATCTCATGCGCGAGTTGGTCAAGTCCGCCACCTATCGCCAAAGCAGCAGCGGCAGCGCCGCGAATGCGCAACTCGATGAGGCAAACGATCACTTCTGGCGCATGAACCGCCGCCAGCTCGGCATCGAGTCCTGGCGCGATTCCATCATGGCAGCCGCAGGCACGCTCACGCTGGAAGGCGGCCCGTCACAGAGCCTCGACGCCCCCACGCATCATAAGCGCACGATCTACTCTCAGGTGAGCCGCCGCGAGCTGAATAAAACGCTCATGCTCTTCGATTACCCGGATGCAAACGTCCACGCCGCACGCCGAAGCAACAGCACCACGCCCACGCAGAAGCTCTTCGTGATGAACAGCCCCTTCATCATCGAACAGTCGAAAAAACTGGCCCAGCGCCTCCAGCAAAGCGGCAGCGATGACACCTCACGCATCCACTTCGCCTACGAACTCCTCTTTGCCCGCGAACCCGAAGCTGAAGAACTCGCCATCGCCCAGGAATTTCTGAAACAACCCGCCGAGTCTTCACTCACTGCTTGGGAGCAGCTCGCGCAGGCTCTGCTGGCCACCAACGAAATGCTTTATGTGGACTGAACACAACCCAGCCCAGATGACCCGTCGTGATGCCCTCCACCGACTCTCGGCGGGCTTCGGCGCGATTGGCCTCGCGGGCATGATGGGATCGCAGGCGAACGCGGCGGTGAAGCAGCAGGTCACGCCGAAGGCGAAGCGCGTGATCTTCCTGTTCATGAACGGAGCGCCGTCGCACATCGACACGTTCGATCCGAAGCCAGCGCTGAAGAAATACGAAGGCCAGCAACCGTCGGGCAAGCTTTACCGCGCACCGAAGACCAGCGGCTTCATGTCGTCGCCGCTGCGATTTGAAAAACGCGGCCAAAGCGGCATTGAGGTGAGCGAAAGTCTGCCATCGCTGGGCAGCATCATCGATGATTGCTGCGTCATCCGCTCCATGCACACAAACGTTCCGAATCACGAGCCAGCGCTGCTCATGATGAACACGGGCAACATCCAGCCGATCCGCCCCTCGCTCGGCTCGTGGGTACTGTATGGACTTGGCAGCGAGAATGAAAACCTGCCCGGCTTTGTCGTGCTGCGGCCCACGCCGAACATCGTGGTGGGACCGGCCTTGTGGAGCAATTCCTTCCTGCCCGCCGAATACCAGGCCACGGGCGTCATCACCTCCGACATGAGCGTTGATAAACTCGTCGCCAACGTGCGCAACTCCGTGCTCGCTCCCGCGCAGCAGCGACGGCAGATCGATCTCATTCAAAAGCTCAATCACCTCCACGCTGCGAAGCGTGAGCACGACACGGCGCTCGAAGGCCAGATCAAGGCCATGGAGACCGCTTACCGCATGCAAAGCGCCGCCAGCGATGCCTTCGATATCAGCCGCGAGCCCGCGAAGATGCGCGAGCTGTATGGCGACACTCCGTTTGGCCGCTCCTGCCTGCTCGCGCGTCGCCTCGCCGAGTCCGGCGTGCGCTACATCAGCGTCTATTACACCAGCAGCAACAACCAGCCCTGGGACACTCATAGCGACCACTACAAGCGCCACCCCGAACTCTGCGCCGACAGTGACCGCGCCTCCGCCGCACTCATCAGCGATCTCAAACAGCGCGGCCTGCTCGATGACACCCTCGTCGTCTGGACCGGCGAGTTCGGTCGCACGCCTTACTCGCAGGAAACCGAGGACAAGAACAAGAAGACCGATCTCATGAAGCGAGGTCGCGATCATCATCACACCGCTTTCAGCACGCTCCTCGCTGGTGGCGGCATCAAAGGCGGCCTCGCGTATGGAACCTCTGACGAACTCGGCATGAACGCCGAGGAAAACAAAGTCCACGTCCACGATCTGCACGCCACCATCCTGCATCAGCTAGGTCTCGATCACGAAAAGCTCACCTACCGCTACGCTGGTCGCGATTTCCGCCTCACCGATGTCTATGGCGACGTGGTGCATGACATCATTGCATGAAGCGCCTGCTCATCCTCCTCTGTCTGCTCTCATCATTCGCGGCAGCGGCACCACGCCCAAACATCATCGTCATTCTGGCCGATGACATGGGCTTCTCCGATCTTGGCTGCTACGGCGGCGAGATCCAGACGCCGAATCTCGACAAACTGGCCGCCGAGGGCATGCGCTTCTCGCAGTTCTACAACTGCGCCTTGTGCGGTCCCTCACGTGCGGCGCTGATGACGGGCCTGCATCCGCATCAGGTCGGCATGACGCAGTGGACCGGGCTGCTCACGAACAACTGCGTGACGATGTTTGAGGTGCTGAAACGCGCCGATTACACGACTTGCGCCGTGGGGCGGCTCGACATGCTCACGGCGGAGGACTGGCATGATCCGCAAAACCTCTCGCATCATGTGGATCGCTACTTTGGCACCACCGGGCATCAAGGACCGGGCAACTACTTCGCCAACACCCGCAACACCGCCTTCTACCGCGATGGAAAGCCCTACACGGTCCCCGACGGCGGCTACAAGACCAACCTCATCACCGATTTCACCATCGAGTTCCTCCAGCAGCGCGACCAAGCGAAGCCCTTCCTGCTCTACATGAGCCATTACGCGCCGCACTGGCCGCTGCATGCGAAGGAGGCCGACATCGCGAAGTATCGGAAGCTCTATCGCGATCTTGGCTGGGATGCCGCGCGCGAGCAGCGGCTGAAGCGCCTCATTGAAAACGGTATCCTGCCTGCCGACACGAAACTCTCGCCGCGCGAAGCTCGTGCAGCCGCATGGAGTGAAGCGGAGAATCTCGACTGGGAGGCGGAGCGCATGGCCGTCTTTGCCGCGCAGATCGACTGCCTCGATCAAAGCGTGGGGCGCGTGATGGAGGCCGTGAGTGGCACCAACACGCTCGTCTTCTTCCTCAGTGATAATGGCGCGTCCGACAAGGCCGTGGGACAGCTCGACAAGCCGGGCCAAACCTGGCGTGCCGACGGCAAACGCACCCGTGTGGGCAACAAGCCTGACATCATGCCCGGTCCAGGCGACACCTTCGTCACCGCCGGTCCTGCCTGGGCCAATGTTTCCAACTCGCCCTTCCGCGAGCACAAGCAGTCGAATCACGAAGGCGGCATCTCTTCGCCACTCATCGCCTGGTGGCCGGGAGTCGTGCCTGCGGGCAAAATCAGCCCCGAGGTCAGCCACATCACCGACATCACCGCGACCCTCTTCGATGTCGCCGGCCAGAATTATCCCACAGCCTTCGACAATCGCGTCGTGACGCCTATCGCAGGAAAATCGCTGCTGCCCGTGATCAAAGGCGGCGCACGGACCGGTCACGAGTCACTCTGCTGGGCCACCTCCGGCTGCAAAGCCGTGCGCATGGGCGACTGGAAGCTCGTCGCGCTCCCAGGAAAGCCTTGGGAGCTTTACGATCTCAAGATGGATCGCACCGAACTCCATGATCTCGCTCCCCAGCAGCCCGAACGTGTCGCCACCATGGCGAAGGTGTTTGAGGCATGGCAGAAGAACGGAACTCCATGAATGCGGCGTTGATCAAGCTCCTGATTCTCGCCGTGCTATCAGGAGTCGCATGGCGTGCCGAGCTGGAGTGGCGTGGTGGATGGGCCGGCCTGACGTGGATCACCTACTTTCATTGGGCGATCCCGGTCTGCGGGCTGGCCTTCATCGCGTGGGTGGTGGGTTTGAAGCTGGTAAAGCACCCCGGGATGTTCGCGGCAGCGCTGGTTGGATTCTTCAGCTTGTCTTTCGTCTTCTTCGATCAGGCTGCGAGGTTGTGCTACAGCCGTTGGGTCGTTCTGCCGGGTCTAATGGAGGCGTTGCTTTGGGCGACACCAGTTTTCTGGGCGATGATACCGATCTTTTTCGGGGTGATCTGCCATGTTTTCGGTGTGCGGCTTGGATGGTGGCGGCTCGGGATTTCATCGGCGCTTTTTGTCATGAGTTGGCCACTCGCCATGGTGATTCTCGATCTGACAGGTCATCGCGGTGGGGCGGACGTCATTCATGCGCTCAAAAGCGGATTTGTGATCCCCCTTCTCATCGTCTCCCTCGGCTATCCGCTGCTGCACCGTCCAACCAAGCATTGAACTCCCTTTTGCGCTGCGTATCACCCGTCCATGGCCTGGAGATTCGACAAAATGGTGATTCGCGGTGAGATCGACAACACCGTGCGCGGGAGTGTGAGCGGCACGCTCTGGCTGCTCGGAAGCGAGCAGCCGATGACGCTGGATCTCGTGGGCGATGCGTGGCCGGACCTCGCCGGGTGCAAGCTGACGTTTGAAAACCCCAATCCCGTTCCGCAGCCGCAATACGACGAGGGGCTGGCGATGATCCAGACCGGCTCCGTGGGCGACATCACCGCGTCTCAGAAGCTCAAGAAGCTGCTGGTGCCCGAGGAGGTCTGGATGAAGGCGCTGGAAGAGAGACGTTTCCATGAAGTGCCCTGGGTGCTCTCCAATTCGCTCTATCTCGAATGGTTCAGTGACCGCAACGGCCGCATCGTCATTCAAACCACCGACTATGTGCTCCATGTCTCCGAGCGTCAGTGGGAGCCGGATGCGGATGAGCAGGCCGCCCAGCAGGCCATCAACGAGGAAAACATGCGCGCCTTCATGGAAGATGCCGCGCGTGCGCTCGGCGGCGAGGATCTGGCGGATGAAGCCGAGGATGAGGATGGCCTCAAACCGCATTGATCCATCGTGCCGCAAGGGGCGGGTTTGGAGAGCGTTTGGGCATCATGCGCACCCTCCTGCCTCTCCTCGCCACCATGTCTCTGTCCGCCGCTGAACCGCTCGTTTTCGTCTCTGCCTTCGCTTCGGGCGAAAAAGCCGGCATTCATGCTTTTGGCTTCGACTCCGAAAAAGGCACGCTGAAGACGCTGAAACGTGCCACGGGCGTGCAGAGCCCGTTTTTCATCGCGCTCTCGCCGGACAGGCGGTTCTTGTATTCCATCGACGAGTTCGGCGGGAAGGACAATTTCGTCGCCGCCTTCGCGATTGAGGGCCGTGAGGGCGATTTGAAACCGCTCAATCGCCAAAACACACGAGGCACGGCCTCTTGCTTCCTCGATGTCGATCCCACCGGCAAAAGCGTGCTCGTCGCGAACTACAGCAGCGGCAACGTCACATCCTTTCCCGTGAAGAGCGATGGCTCGCTCGGCGAGGCGGTGTCGTTCTTCCAGCACAGCGGCTCCAGCTCCGATCCGCAGCGGCAGAAAGGCCCGAACGCGCATTGCTTCGTCATCAGCCCCGATGGCAAACACGCCCTCGCCGCCGATCTCGGCATCGACAAGATCATGATCTACACGCTTGATGCCGAGACGGCCAAACTCACGCCGAACGAGATCCAGGCCTTCGCCAAACTCACGCCCGGCAGCGGCCCGCGACACCTGACCTTTCATCCGAACGGCAAGCTCGTGTATGTCATCAACGAACTCGCCAACACGATCACCGTCTTCGACTGGAGCGCCGCCGACAGCAGTCTGAAGGAGAAACAAACCATCGCCACGCTTCCGAAGGACTTCACCGGCAAGAGCTACACCGCTGATCTGAAGATCACGCCCGACGGAAAACACCTCTACGGCACGAATCGCGGCCACGACAGCCTCGCCAGCTACCGCATCGCCGCCGACGGTACGCTCACCCTCCTCACCATCCAACCCAGCGGCGGCAAAGGCCCGCAGAACCTGCTCGTCACACCTGACGGACGCTGGCTCCTCTGCGCGAACATGCCCGGCAACAATGTGGTCGTCTTCAAGATCGACTCCGCCAGCGGCAGCATCACAGCACACGGTGATCCGATCACAGTGCCCATGGCGTCGTGCATCCGCTGGCTGGAGTGAACTTCGATTCGAAAAGCCATGCGTCACTTCATCGCCATCTTCTTCATTGCCTTGTTCACGGCTCATGCCGCCGAACCGCCAAAGGTCACCGTCACCAACATTCGCCGCGTCTTCCACAACGGCGAGCACAATGCCTTCACCGACCTGTGCCGGTTTCGCGATCAGCTCTATCTCACCTTCCGCAGTTGTCCCGACGGACACATGGTCAATCCCACGGCCTCGGTCATCGTTTTGCGCAGCGGCGATGAAGGCGCGTCGTGGCACCAGGTGCATCATTTCAGCGTCAAAGATCGCGACACGCGTGATCCGCACTTCCTCGTCTTCAAGGACCGCTTGTTCGTTTACGCGGGAACGTGGTGGAGCGGTTCGACGACGCTGCCGCGCGACCAGTATGACATGAACAAGCACCTCGGCTACGCGGCGTCCTCGGACGATGGCACGAAATGGAGCGGGCCGACAATTCTCGAAGGCACCTTCGGCCACTACATCTGGCGCGCGGCCACGCATGGCGGCAAAGCCTATCTCTGCGGCCGAAGGAAGGCCGATTTTGCGGTCAGCGTGATGGGCGAGCGCGGCCACAACCAGTCCATCATGCTCGAAAGCGATGACGGCATCATCTTCCGCCATCGTGCCTACTTCCAGGAGTCCGGCGGCAATGAAACAGCCTTCTTCTTCGAGAAGGACGGCAGCGTTTTGGCCTTGGATCGCAACGCAGGAGGCAACTCCATGCTCGCCAGCTCCAAACCGCCCTACACCGACTGGAACCGTCGCCCGCTCGACCGTTTCGTCGGCGGCCCGCTGCTCGTGAAATGGGGAAATCACATCCTCATCGGCGGACGCCACCAAACCAAGGATCGCGGCCCGAAAACCACCCTCGGTTGGCTCATCGACGACAAGTTCCACGAGTTCGCCGAACTCCCCAGCGGCGGCGATAATTCCTATCCCGGCTTCGTCGAGCTTTCGGCTACCAAGGGCCTTATCTCATGGTATTCGAGCCACGAAAAGAATGATGCAGGTAACACTATAACGGCCATCTACATGGCGGAGCTGGCGATCACTCCGTAAAAGCGCCTGCGTTCATCAAGCTGCCAATGCCTTCTCCAGCAAATCTGTCACGCCGAGCTCGGCGGCACTGCTTTGTAGCAGTTCCAGATCGAGCTTGCCAGCGTTGAGACTCAGCACGCCGAGAATGTCGCCCCACTGACGTTCGGAGTCTTCACCGCCGAGTCGATACCACTCCAGCTTGGCGATCACGATGTCCTCGGCGCAGCAGATGCGGGCTTCGTAGTCCGATCCTTCCAGCTTGATGCATTGTGACCGGGCGAACTCGCCGCCATCAAAGCGCCGCAGTTTGGGAATAAACACATCCACCTTCATCGCGGTATCGAGGTGGATGAGATTGAAGGAGGAACGATCACGAATGGCATTCTGCATTGCGCCCTCGTCCGCATACCAGGCATCTCCGAGCACACGAAGAAAAGGCCGCACATGCTGAGGACGAATGTCCGCCATGATGTCTGCATCAAAGGTCGCCCGTGGCACTCCGTGAATAGAACTCGCCAGTGAGCCGCCGAGAAACCAGCGCACTCCGAGCTTTTCCAGCTCAGCCGCAGCAGCCAGAGCAGCTCGCAAGGTGTCATCCATGGCTCGGCAGAGGCCCGTAGGCTTTGAGCGCCAACTCCTTGCCGAGAAAGCGCTCGGCGAGCAAGCGATGCAGGGCCTGTGGTGGCAATTTGGGGTGCTGCTGGCGCAGTGAACTCTGCGTCAACTCTCGCACTGACTGGCTCCACCCTAGAGCCAGGCTCAAGCGTCTAGCAGGCGACATCGCCTGCAAGGCTCGCAGGCGCATGATCTCCGCAGCGGGGTTGGTGTCGTTCATGACGTCAGAGTGCCACTTGGGTCTGAATTGGCAACTCCACGCATCATCAGAGATTTACCTTCAACGGCAGATTCACCACTCTGGCGACGTATGACTGCCCACCATGCTCACACCCACTCGCCGACGCTTTTTTGAAGACTCGCTCATGGCCGCTGCGGCGGTCGCTTTGCCGAAAACTTTGCTGGGGGCCGAGACGACGGCGGTTTCGCCGAATGAGAAACTCACGGCGGCGATCATTGGGTGCGGGATTCGGGGGAAGGCGCATGCACGGGAGCTGGCGAGGCTGGCAGACTGCGATGTGGCGTATGTTTGCGATCCGGATCTCGATCGTGCGGATGAGGTGGGCGCGTTGCTGGTCGAGTTGAAGCGTCCGATGCCGAAGAAGGTGCAGGACTTGCGGAAGGTGCTCGAAGACAAGGCGGTGGATGTCGTTTTCATCGCCACGCCGAACCACTGGCATGCGCTGGCGGCGATCTGGGCGATGCAGGCGGGCAAGGACGTGTATGTCGAAAAACCGGTGAGCCAGAATGTCGAGGAAGGCCGCCGCATCGTGCAGGTGGCGCGTAAACTCGGGCGCATCGCGCAGACGGGCACGCAGAATCGCTCACGCGGGGCTTTGGCGGAGGCAGTGAAGTTCATGCGCGAGGGCAAACTGGGCGAGGTGAAGCTCGCCAAGAGCATCATCTACAGTGGACGCGGCAGCATCGGCGGCCCGGCGGAGTGTGTGATGCCGCCGAGGTGCGATTACGACCTGTGGGCCGGCCCCGCGCCGATGACAAAGCTCACGCGGCCGAAGTTCCATTACGACTGGCATTGGTTCTGGGACACCGGCAACGGCGAAATTGGCAACAACAACGTCCACTCGCTCGACATCTGCCGCTGGGGACTCGGCGTGACCGGTTTGGGCAAGAGCGTGCTCAGCTACGGCGGCCGACTCGGCTACACCGACGTGGCCGAGACACCGAACTCCCAGGTCGGCATCTTCGACTTTGGCGACAAGACCATCGTCTCCGAAACCCGCGGCCTCAAAACCGCGCCGTTTCATCCCACGATCAAATCCATGTGGTTCTTCTACGGCAGCGAGGGCATCATCGCCGACACCAGTCTCTTTGATCCGAAAGGCAATCTCGTCCGCGCCTTTGAAGGAGGCAAATCCGAAAACCACTTCGCCAACTTCCTCCGCGCTGTGCGCAGTCGCAAACACACCGACCTCACCGCCGACATCGAGGAAGGCCACCAAAGCACCGCGCTCTGCCACATCGCGAACATCTCTTATCGCCTCGGCCAGCCCACCTTCGCGGGTGAACTCTCGAAGCGGCTGAGCGCCATCCAAGCTCACGAAGACGTGCAGGACACGCTGGAGCGCACGAAGCACTACCTCACTGAGGCTGGAGTCGATCTTGGGAAGACGAAACTCACTCTAGGGCAGTATCTCCGTGTGGATGGTGACAAAGAAGCCTTCATCGATAACGCCGCCGCGAACGCGCTGCTAACCCGCGAGTATCGTGCACCGTTTGTGGTGCCGAAGCTGAGTGAAATCTGACCTCATGAAGGCTATTCTCTGCGTTCTCCTGATCTCTGCGGTGCCTCATTTGCAAGCTGCCGAGCCGGTCGAGTTCACCGTGAAGCTCGAAACGGTGATGAAACACGATGACGGCCAGTTCCTCTGGTTCCATCCACGCGCCGCCGCCATGCCCGGCGGCGTGATGATGACGATCCAGAAGCATCTAAAAGTCTCCGACTACTACTCCGGACTGCATTTCATGACGCGCCAGGGCGTGGACGGAACCTGGACTGGTCCGTTGCTGACACCGGAGCTGGACTGGCAGAAACAGCCGGATGGTGTGACCCTCAGCGTGGCTGATGTGACGCCCGGCTGGCACGAAAAGACCGGCAAGCTCATCGCCCTCGGCGCGCGCGTCCGCTACAGCCCTCAAGGTAAACAACTCGAGGACGTGAAGCGCGCGCACCAGACGGTGTATGCGGTTTACGATCCCAAGACCTCGAAGTGGACGCCATGGCGAGTTCTGGAGCTGCCAGCGGATGAGGAGTTCAACTTCGCCCGAAACGCCTGCGCGCAATGGCTCGTGAAACCCGACGGCACATTGCTCGTGCCGCTCTACATCGGCAAAAGCGCGAAGGATCGCTTCAGCACCACCGTGGCCGAGTGCCGCTTCGACGGCGACAAGCTTACCTTCATCAAAAACGGCAGCGTGCTGCGCCTGGATGTCGCCCGTGGTCTGTATGAGCCATCGCTGGCCGCGTTTGGCGGCCGCTACTTCCTCACGCTGCGCAATGACGTTCGTGGCCATGTCAGTGTGAGTGACGACGGACTGCAATTTGCCGAACCGAAGCCCTGGACCTTCGACGACGGCGCTGAACTCGGCAGCTACAACACCCAGCAGCACTGGTTGGCCCACAGCGACGGACTGTTTCTCATCTACACCCGGCGCGGCGCGAACAACGACCACATCGTGCGTCATCGCGCGCCGCTGTTCATGGCACGGGTGGACACGGACAAGCTGCACATCATTCGCAGCACCGAAAAGATCGTCGTGCCTGAGCGCGGCGCGGAGATGGGCAACTTTGGCGCGAACACCATCAACGCGAATGAGTCCTGGGTGACGGTCTCCGAAGGCATGTTCATGAAGGACTCCGCCAAACGCGGCGCCGAGGGCGCGACCTTTGTGGCACGCATCCTGTGGTCAAAGCCCAACCAGTTGATCGGCAAGTGATCAATCCTGCCTCGCGGCCAGCGCCTGCAACTGTGGCACGTTGAAATGCTCCAGCAGGCCGAAGCAGAACATCTCGGGCTTGTCGCTGACGGTCCAGTTGTTGCGCAAGATGCCGTGGAGGTCTTCGATGTGCTGTGAAGGCTTGAGCCTGCCGGAGGCCACGGGTTCAAGCGCTTTGGCAACGAGTGCGACGAGGCTGGTGCGTGGACCGATGGAATGCACCGCAGGGGTTGATTTGAATGTCTGGGCCGCCCAATGAGCCACCGCATTCACTTCAGCGCTCTCGATGCCGAGGGCGCGCTGCCCCACGGTCGCGGCGAGAAGCGCGTGGAGGTATGTTCGGCCGCCCATGCTCGCCTCGCCGATGAAGGTGGGATCGAGTGCGAGCACGCGCTTGCCGGTGGAGAGCAGTGCTTCGACCTCTTTGGCGGCGGATTTGCGTCCGGCGTCGGCGATGACGATGGCGGTGCCTTTGACGTCGCCTCGCGTGAGTTCGGTGAGCGGCACGGTCCAGTCGCTGCCGATGCGGAGCCGCCAAAACACAGCCTTCGTGTCCGCGCGGCTCTCCCCGCCTGCTTTTTCCGCCAAAGCCTCGTATTTCGGCCCGATGACGAGTTCGCGCAGTTTTTCGCGCGTGGCCTGCGCGGGATCGCGCGGCAGATTCTTCGCCGCGGCGAGGGCGAGTTGATGAAAATCGAGATTGTCGGCCGGCAGCGGCACGTCGAGCTGCTCCTTGGTTTTCACCTCGATTTCGCAGGGCATCTCTTTCGCGCTGAAACCGGCGTCTCCAGGAAAAAAGATGTCGCCGACCATGCCGTAGAGCGCCTGACGGTTGTCGATCTCGAAGTTGTGCGTGCCTGGATCTGTGTTGATGTGGGAGCGCAGGCGCTCCGGTTGGCCGTAGATTTTGAAGACGGGCTCCGCGGCATCTAGCAGCGGCGGAAGCGCGTGGTCGGCGGCGAAGCAGCAGTTGTCCTTGGCGTTGTAAGTGAGCAACGCGGCGCGACCGGCGAGCATGGCGGTGAGATGCGTGTAATCAGCGACGGTGGCGAGATCGTTCGGCGTCTGCTCGGAATCACCGAGATCGCTGCCATGCTCGGCGCGAGTGATGAAGGACGAGTAGCCCGCGACGGGATTCGCGAGCGTGACGCGTGTGTCGAGCGAACTAATCGTGATCGTCTGCCAGCCGCCGCCGGAGAGGCCGCTCACCGCGACGCGAGCGGGATCGGCCTTCGGCAGTGCGAGCAGGATGTCGAGCCCGCGCGACATCGATAGGTAAAACGGCGCAAGGCCGCTGACGCCGCAGAGATCGAGCTGGTTCATGCGCGAATGCACGAAGCCATCGGTTCGAAGCTGGCCCATGCCGAGCCATTCGACATTCAGGCTGGCGATGCCGCGTTTGGCCAGGTTGATGCAGCGAATCTGCTTGTAAGGCGCGGCCTTCCCCACGCCGTCGTGGCCGTTGACGGCGAGATGCACGGGCATCTTCGCCTGAAGTTTGTCCGGCTGGTAAAGCAGCGCGGGAATCCAAAGACCGGGTAGCGCCTCGTAGCGCAACTTCTTGATCGAGTAGCCCGCGCCGCCTTCGATGGAGTCCAGCCACTCGACTTTTGTCTTCGCATCGCGCCACTGTTTTGCCAACGCGCCGCGAAAGACGATGTTCTCGAGTGCATCGCGCCGCGTCTTGTCGGCAAATGTCTTCCACTCGTCGAGCGTGGTCAGTTTTGGCATGCGCGGCACCTTGGTATCGCAAAACGCGCGCGATTCGCGCTCCGGCTGGCCTTTTTCGAGGATGGGATGAGATAGCAGTGCTTCGAGATCGGGTGGTGGCGGCGTTTGCGCCAGCAATGGCAGACTAAGCACGAGGAAAAGGATGGCTGGCTTCATGACTGACCACTACGCGGCGAGGAGCAGGCTTTGATCGCGAGAGGAACCCTGATCGGCGCGTATGAGTCGCATGCTGTTCCGTCTGCTTTGCCTGCTCATGAGTGTCTCCGTCATGTTCGCGGAGACGACGGGTGATGTGCTCGTCATCGCACCGCATCCGGATGATGAGGTGATCGGCTGTGCGGGTGTGATCCTGCGAACGCTGGAGGCGAAAAAGAGAGTGACAGTGGTTCTTTTGACGAATGGAGACGGTCATGTGGCGCTGACGGCTGCGGTGGCCAAAAAAGAGCGCGAGCAGCTCACGGCAGAAGATTTCATGAAGGCGGGCGCGTTGCGGCAAGGTCACTCGGTGACTGCGATGAAGCGCCTCGGTGTGCCGCGGGAGGATTTGATCTTCCTCGGCTATCCGGACGGCGGTTTGGAGAAGATGTGGCGGATGGATGGCAGCGCGGCTTTTCGACAGATGCTCACGCAGAAACGCGAAACCTATGGATTGACCGCGCGGGACCATCATTCGGCCACGCACGGCAAACCGGCGGCCTATTTGAAAACGAACGTGGTGGCCGATCTGGCGGAGATCATCCGCACACGCAGACCTCAGGAGGTGTTTGTCTCTCACGACTCCGACAAGCACGGAGATCATCGTGCCGCGTTCTGGTATGCGCGCGACGCCTTGCAGATCGCGAAGGTGGAGGCGCGCCTGCTGGCGTTTGTCGTGCATGGTGATCCGCTGTCGCGCGAGCCGGATCTACGGCTCAAACTTTCGCCCCAGGCCTACGAGACAAAAAAGGCAGCTCTGATCGACCACACGAAAGGCACGTCGCCTGTGCATGATGGCCTTGTGGACGAGTATTTGAAGCCGGAGGAGCTTTTCTGGCAGTTTCCCATCCCATGAGCGAACCCATCGTCTATCTGAATGAGCGCTTTGTTCCCGCCTCGCAGGCAAAGCTAAACATCTACGACCTCGGCCTCGTGCTCGGCGCGACGCTGACGGAGATGACGCGGACGTTTCGGGCCGAGGACCATGTGGCGCGGCTGTATCGTTCGCTGAAGTTCTCCGGCATCACGGTGCCGCTCACGCCTGAGGAAATGCTGGCGCGGACGAAGGAACTGGCGGAGGCGAACTGCAAGCTGCTCGGCCCGGAGGAGGACCTCGGCATCGTGCATTTCGTCACGCCGGGTGAAAACGCGCTCTATGCAGGCAGCGCGGGGTCTGCGGGGACGCTGCGGCCGACGATTTGCATCCACAGCTTTCCGCTGCGCTTTGAGATGTGGCGGCATCTGTTCACAGATGGGGCGCATGTCGTCACGCCATCGATCCGGCACATTCCGCCACAATGTTTGGAGCCGAAGATGAAGAACCGCAGCCGCCTGCACTGGTGGCTGGCCGACAAACAGTCCCAGGCCGTCGATCCGCGTGCCATCACGCTGCTGCTCGATCTCGACGGCAACGTCACCGAGTGCGCAGGCTCGAATTTCGTCATCATCAAAGGCAATACGATCATTTCGCCGACGACACGTAACATCCTCTGGGGCGTGAGCCTGCAAACGGTGAAGGAGCTAGCGCCGCAGATCGGCATGGAGTTCATCGAAAAGGATTTCCAGCCCTACGATATCGTAAACGCGGACGAGGCCTGGCTGACCACCACGCCCTACTGCATGGCCCCCTGCACGAAAATCAACACCACACCCATCGCGGATGGGAAGCCGGGCCCGTGGTTCAAAAAGATGATCGGCGCGTGGAGCAAGCGTGTCGGGACGAACATCGAAGCACAGGTGATGGAATGATTCACCATTGTGGAGTTGCCATTCAGGTCGTCAGGGGCTCGAGTTGAAACATCCACCGAAACACCGCTATTGATCCCGGCGAGCAGGGATCTGTGACTGGTTTATCCCGGTTTCTTGGAGGGAGACGAGCTGTTGAAGCTATATTTACTGTAATTTACATTAATTCCAGATATTCATGTGTCCATCCCTCAGAGGGATAAGTCTGGAAACATGAAAACTCCAAAATGAGGCCCCCTGTATGAAAACGCACCTCCTTACCATCTGCTTAATCGTCACAGTATTGGCCAGTTCTGACACCAAGGCAGACATCCTGCTCGGTGCGCCAGGCGTGCCCGCTGGCACACGCATCGCGACCAAGGTGCCGTTCATGATCAACTACACTCTGCCGAACTCCTACAAGTTCATCTTCTCTGGCATTCAGGCCAAGGGAGACACGCTCGGTGCTCCGGGCTCCTCGGGCACGAATGGCAATGGCGGGCAGTTTCACCTTCAGGCCACGGTCTCTGGGGACAGCGGCGGTTCCGAGCGGGCGGGACTGATCGAGTTCCGCGATATTCAGGACTACAATTCCTCTCCGCTTCAGACGATCCTCATCTCGCCTGTTGCGGTGTTCAAGGCGACCTCAAGCCCGATCACCATCAACTTGCAATGGAAAGGCAATGGGAATGCACACAAGCCCAACGGCATCTTCACCATCCTAGGCGAGTACCAAAAGGACCCGCCAATCCCAACAGGCTCGCTAACCTTTTCCACGGGTGCTTGGATTCTCGAAGAGAGTCCAAACCCCGAGGGGGCGGTGACCATTGTTCGCGAATGACCCGAGGACTCACATGAAACCTGAACGCATATTCCGACCTGCAACACGCTTCGGCGCGTTGCTTCTTGGGATCATCGCCACCACGGGAATGCTGCATGCCCAGCAGGCGCGGGATGTGATTCATGAGGAAGCCCTGCGTCAGCAAGTCGCTGCGGCACCCACACTGAAATCTCACCTGAGTTCCAAAGCCAGGCCGCTCACAAACCAAGCACCGGCCATTCAAAGCTCTCTGTGGAGAAATTCGATCATCCTCACGGATGGAGAAAAGTTCACTCTCGTGCCCGTCGGCTCCATCCTGCATCTTCCATCTGAGCTGAGAACTCGCGTCATCGCCAAGCCACAGGGTGACTTCACTTTTTGGCCAAACTTTTTGAAGCGCAATGCAGCCTGGCTCGCTGCCAAAGAAGTTTCGCTGAAGCTTTCACGCGGCAATGCCCAGGAAGCGAATGCCTTGCTGAAAAGTCTTTCCCAAGATCCGCATCTTGTCGTCGCGACCTACAAAGGTGGGCCGATCACCATTCTTGAACCCGCGCACGTGAGTTCGGGCGCCAATCCCACACCGCCATGAATGTGAAAACCGCTTTTTTCTGTTTGTTCACCACTGGCGTGCTCGGGCAGGTTCCGGAAGCTTGGGTACGTCAGACAGATCTGGCCACCGGTCAAATCTATGACACTCCCATCACGGGAACCGGCGGTGCGTACACCTCGCCTGAACACGTGAATGCGGGTGGCTCTCTCTTTGAACTTTTTGCACGTGGCACTGCTTGGGATAGCAACATCTACCTGCTCGACACCAAGATCATCGGCACCTACAACCCCGAGACGTCCATCAGCATCACCTCGGAAGACGACTATGTGCGGGGCGATCCTGCCAGCACCACTTTCGTGAAGCGCACCCGTGCAGACCGCCCCTTCTCGGTGAACATCCAGGTGCAGGGTCTGGTCGCTGGCAGCACCACCCTGGCAGAGAATTCGGTCTATCTGGCGGTGCATGGCAAAAACTACGACCCGCTGACCTACTCGTCGTTGAACCAGGCACAGTATCTGATCGAAGAATCGAATCTGGAAAATGGCACCCACACCTTCGGTCCGATCTATCATCAACTGACATCACCCACGATGAGTTCAGGCAATGGGGAGCAGTCTTTCACCATCGTCCGTTACGCCTCCTATCAGGTCCCCGACACCATCCTGGCGCAGCCGAAAGTCGAAATCTGGCCCGTGGCGTCAGCCAGCGTCAGCAACATCACGGCCGGGCAGGTCTTCATTGATCGCATTCCTTCTCTCGTGGTTGCTCTCAACCATCTTTACCCGGACTCCCGTACCTACGTACAGATCTACAAGGGCAACCAGGTGCTGGGAACCGCCGGAACGCTCGTCAATGGGACTGAGTTGCGCTTCGGCAGGCACTACAATCCAGAGCAGACGGAGAGCTCCACCAATGTGCCGCAGAGTCTTTCGGTGTCGATTGATGACCTCTCCAACTACGCCTCCGAGGATGGCACCTACACATTGGAGGTCATCACCCATACCCCTTTCTTTGGGCGCTCGGCCGAGCGGTTGTATCACATCACCTTTGAAGTGGACCGCGTCATCACATCGCGCGGCCAGATCAGCACGATGGAGCTGTCCAGCCCGGTTTCGCCATGAACTTACCACGACGCCAGCGCCTTCACCCACGTGGAAGTTTGCTGATCGAGGTGTCGATGGCCCTCGCCCTGACCTCGGCGCTGGCGCTGGTGATCATGCGCGCCTCGCTGCTTTCCATTTCAGGCAATCAATGGACCATCATGCAGACTCTGACGGATGCCTATCTCTCACGTGAAAGTGCGTTGTCCAACCGGCTTCCGTTTGCCGATCTCACCAGTGCCGAGTCCACCTGGCCGGAGCTGGCCGATGATCCCCTGCCTGAACAAACCGTCACGCTGGGACGAGTCGCCGGTGGCCATGCAGTGCATGGAACCTTGAAGCGCTTTCGCACCTCTGAGGTCGCGTCCAATGCGGAGGCCCCGCTGACGGTGTGGCGGCTGCATTCGATCCTGAGTTATCGCATCGGAAGCCAGGAGTACATGAAAAGCCGGTCCACCCTGCGTCTGCAATGAAATGGCCGCTCCATCGCACTCGTCTGAATCGCCGCGGCTTCACGCTGATGGAGGTTTCCACAGCGATGGGGCTGATGGTCATGCTCAGCGGTGCCCTGGTGGTCATGTTGCAGCAGCATCTCAGTTTCATGGGAATGGCGCAGCGGCAGTCTTTCCTCGCGCAGGAAGCTCCGCAGATCGGCAACATCTTGGGCCGCATCTTCCAGCAGGCGGATCACTTTTTCATCTATACCAGTCGTGAAAGCGCCCTTAACGGAGGAACTCCGGTGATTGAGAATGGCAACGTTGTGCGGCTGTTCTTCAAAACCGCCGTACAGACCACTCAGTAACGCTTGATCGCCGCCGAGACAGGCAGCAATGGCACCTCGTTGCGTTTCTATACGCCGCAGCCCGATGGCACAGAAACTTCCTGGTTGATCTGCCAGGGACTCCAAGGCGCGACTTTCAATGCCAATGAAGGGATTCTCACGGTCACGCTCACTGGTCCGAACGGCGAAGAGATCACCTACTGTGGAGGTGCCCGATGAACAACCGCGCTCTCAAACGCGACTCGGGCTATGTCTCGCTCCCGATCGTCACCGGACTGGCCATCATGTTCACGCTCAGCCTGACCATGCTCTTCAAGAGCACGCTCATGAATCGTGACCAGGCTTCGAAGACACAGCTGCGTGTGGACTACCGCCAGCGCGAGGAAGCCCTTCTGCGAGCGCTCGTCGCCACCTTTCCTGGCAAGGCAATGGAATGCATGAAAGCCAATCACGCCGAGGGAGCTGCCCACGCCTGGAGCACGATCTTTGCCGAGGCCGTGACGCTGTCGTCCTCGTCTCAACGTCTTTCGCCTGAAATTCTGCAAAGTCTCAATCTGGGTGGCAAACTCAGTGGTGATGTTGGCGACCACAGCAGCGTCGAGGTGAGGAGCTGGATCACCTCGCTGACCGGTGAGGCCGGGCAAGTCACACCCGGCACCACCACGTATGCTGAAATTTTTGCCCAGCCTGCCTTTGCTGGAAAAGTGCCACCACTGCTGGACACAAGCGCCGAGCTGCAAACTGCCGATGCTCTGCGGCCCATCGTCACGCCGTTGAAGCGCTACGTCACCCAGGTTCCAGGCCTGCTTGCGGATGTGGCAGTGCATCCAGTTTACAATTTGATCCCCTACCCCAACATCCGTTTTGGGTATGCCGCGCCCGGAGAACCATTTGTGGCAAAGCGGAACTGGTGGGCCTTCACCGTGAACTACGGCAGCAGCAACAGCACCGTGGCCCGTCATTACGTGCTGTCGTTGTATGAGATCCCCTCACAAATGCCGATCGAGGCCGCCACCTTCGCCGCCATTGGCACACATCAAGATGGCACGGCGTGGAATGCGGACATGGTAAGCATTGAGGGTTCCGTCTATGCCGCGCGCATGAGTGTCTCAGGGGCTTACGGTGCCGCACGGCTCGCAGGCCGCAGCGGCATCGAGATGACAGCGGACCTCGACCTTGGTGGTGTCTCCGTGGGCTCTGATTTTGACGCTCTGGGCGAACGCGAACGTCTCCAGGCCGAGCAGGGCACCGATGTGCTTCCGGTCGCCTTGTCGGCCAACTCCGGGCGTCTCACCTTTCTTCCTCTGCCCACGGGTTCTGGTTACCTTCGTCGCAGCCCTCCGGGGAACACGCTGAATGCGTTTGAGGAATACACCTCTGGAGGTCAGCGCTGCCGAATCACCGTCGAGGCCACGTCCATGGTAAGCTACGAAGATCAAACACCCACGGCCATCCGTGTGCGTTTTCCAAATCCTGCCGGCGGCACGAGCGAGATTGTTCTGCAACGCGGCAGTAACTGGCCGACGGTTTTTGAACCTGGAGGCTCCATCATCCCCTTCCAGACCGAACTGACCAACAACAATCGTTCCTGCCTCACCTTTCATCCATCACTGCTGGATGCCTGGCTACTGGCGCAGGGAGCAGCCAGTGTGGCGACCAACAACAGCCTCTACTTCGATGTGGATCCAACCCTGGACCCGATGAATGTGCGCGTCGTCAGCGATCCACCGGCCATGGAAGACATGTGTGTCATCATCCGCCGGGGGAAGGATCTCACAAACTACACCGCCGGACTCAGCATCATCGCGCCACTGCGGGTTTATGTGGGTGATGATCTGAACGCCATCCCTGCAGCGACCATCCCCGTCGGCTCGGGCCTGGTGGATAGCACCGTATTCTATCCGCCGCTCTCCATCTTTGCCGCCGAGTTGCGCGTGGGCACCACTGGATTCAATCGCCCCATCGAGCACCATGGGCAGCTCGGCAGTCTTGCCACAAGCGGTGCCACCGCCTGGCAACCGCTGGACATGAAATCCGGCAGTGATGACGCGGTGCATTCCGACAGCATTTCCGCCGATCTCAAGCCGTTGCGCAGTCCCGCCGAACTGCCACCGGTTCATCCCATGAACTGGTTGGTCGTCATAGAAGAGATCCCTCAAGACTGAATCCCACCCATGTGTACCGCCACTTCCACCAACAACATCCTCGGTGATCTCGCCAAGATCTTTGCCGGGCGTGAAATCTCCGATGTACAAGTTCGCACAGGCGGACTGATCTATCTGCACACCAATCGCGGTCTGGAGATCGCCGAGAGTTTTGGCATCCAGGATGCCGAAGCCGTGAGGCGCCTGGCCGAGGCGCTCTTCATGCGCCAGTCCGTCGAGATCTGGACAGATACGGATGCCGTCGGCAATGCTGACCGGATGTGGGAGATGGTGCGCAGCCGCCGGGTCATCGACTTCAGTTGTGAAGAAGGCGCGCTCGGCTCCCCGGTGCGAATGCGTGTGCAGGTGCATCTCAGTGAGCACGGCATGGGCGTTACCTGCCGCTGGCTGCGCGCAAAAATCAACCAGCTCGAGACGCTCGGCATCGATCCGCTCATCTCCGACAGCCTGCGCGATCTGATGCAGCGTCGTTTTGGCCTGGGGCTCATCACCGGTCCCACGGGCTCCGGTAAATCCACCACGCTGGCCGCCATCCTTGACTGGGTGCGGCGTCATTTCCCCAAACACATCGTCACCATCGAAGACCCCATCGAATATCGCTACGACGCGATGATGGACGATCCCAACCAGCCTGGTGTGCGGTTTCCAGCGCCATCCCTGGTCACACAGCAGGAGGTGGGAAGGCACACGTTGTCGTATCAAAGCGGTCTGAAGGAAGTGCTGCGCAAAACGCCCAACATCATCCTCATCGGAGAAATTCGTGATCGTGAAACGATGGAGACCTGCATCGAAGCCGCGCAGACGGGCCACTTTGTGCTCTCCACACTGCACACCCGTGGCGCGGTGAAGACAATTGACCGTATCCTCGAATTTTTCCCCAAAGATCAGCAACCCGGCATCCTGCATCGACTGAGCGAGACGCTGACCTTTGTGCTCTCCCAAGGCCTGCTCACGGGCTTCAATGGCCGCGTGCTTGTCACCGAATACCTGCAAAACACCAGCGAAGCTGTGGCTGCCGGTATGCGCGCCTATGACGGCAGCGCCACCTCCCTCGCCGATGCGCTTCGCTACAAAGGCAATCTGCGCTGGGATCAGAGCCTCATCAATCTCTACCGAGCCGGCCACATCTCCGAGGACATCTTCAACGCGAACCTGCTGGGATAGGCGGAGCTGCACTCGATGATGCGGTGCCAGGCGGCAACAAAGGACGGATCATCTCGCTGATGCGGGAGAGCAGCTTCGCATGGTCTTCGAACTCCTGGCGACGCACCGCCGGGACGCCATCCCACCAGCCTTCCGTTTGGGCGGTGTTGCGCAGATTCCGATAGCGCTCCAAGCAGCGCTCCAAAGCATGCCATTGGCTGATGACCGCCTTGTTGTCGCGGCGCAGGTTGCCGGGTTGCAGTTGGTCATTGAGCAGATTGATGGCGGCACCTGCGCCGGTCAGAGCATCGGACAAACTGCCATGTTCACGCACACCATAAGCCATGGCGCTCTGCGCCAGAGAGTCGATGGCAGACCGGGCGGCTTCCGGCGATTTGGTGCGGGAGGCGATGTGAAAGTGCAGAATCTCGTAAAGCGTCGCATCACCAGGATCGAGCTGATAGGCGAAGCGCAGCCGCACATCGGCTGCGGCGTTGAGATAATTCTGATGTGCTGCTGATAACGGCAAGGTGCTGGTGCGCTTGGTGCGGCTTTTTTCGAGCCGGGTGAGATGATCGATACGGCTCTGCAACCATGAGACATCCGCTTGGACCTGCGGCGGAGGTTTTGGCATGCCCTTTCGAGCAAAGCGACCCGGCGGTGGTGGAGGTGGCGGAGTGCCTTGTGGAGCTTTTGTCTCGACGGCTGGGACCGCGCTCTCGCCACCATGCCAGTAGCTGTAAAGCGAGTCGCGAATCAAACGCGCAGCCAGACTGCCATAGGCGCTTCCTGGCAGCGCAAAGGCCGGCGGGGGAGCTGTTGCCTGCAAGCTCCTCTGCGAGCAGGACAAGGCATGTCCCGCCCACCAAAGAACGCTCGCGGCGGTCAGAGTCAGGAGCGTGTGCGGAAGAGACATAACCCAAAGATGGAAATGGCGGCGCCTTGCAGGCCCAGCGTGCCTGCCACGCCAATGAAATCAGCGGCTGGCAGCGGACCCATTTTGAAAACCAGACGCGGAGTCAAATCCGCCAGATGATAGTGCGGCAGCGCCAGCCAGAACGATTGCAACACGCCCGAATCCGCACCTCCGAGCAGTGGTGCCAGCCACGCGGCACCAAACAGGCCCACAAACAGGAGTCCTGTGGGAACCATGAAGGCAATGACCTCCGCTGTGCGAGTGCCCAATGCCACCGCCAGCATCAACAAGGGAGCGGCACAAAGGCTGTAGATGAAGGCATACTGTAGAACGAGCGTCGTCCACATCTGCGCCTCCTCAGGCCGTTTGGGCAAAGTCCAAGTGAGGCAAAAGATCACCGCGATGAGCACCACGGCCAGCATCCACACCAAAATGGCCGCGCTGAGTTGCAGGCACTGGCTGATCCTGCCAGTTCCGCCTGCATGCAGGTGCTCCAACATGCCTTCACACCGCATTCGATGCCCGAGCGCCGAGGCTTGAAACGGCAGCCAGGTAAAGAGCGCGATCCAGGCATAAACCCAGGCAGCCTGAGCACGTGCGGGCTGGAGAATCTGCGGATTTTCCTCCCACGGTGTGAGCAGCGGTGCGATCCAGATGAAGAGGCCCGCTCCGAGCAGCAGCAGCCAGCAACTGCCGCGCCCCATGAGTCCGGCGAGGCTGAGGCGAAATAAAGGCCATGCACGCAAGGAACTCATGATTGCAGATTGCGGTAGGTTTCCATCCATGTGCTGCCGCTGCGCTCCTGGGCGTGACGCAACTGCCCGCGCGCGATGGTCAGCAACGAGTCCGCCTGACGCACGCATTCCAGTTCATGCATGATGACCAAGCGCATCGTGCGCGTGCCTGCGGCGGCCCAAAGCTGCGTCACCTGCTCACGTGTCTCGGCATCCAGGCCGGTGAGCGGCTCGTCCATGAGCAGCACGCTGGTTTCGCTTTGTGCCGCCTTCACCTCGGCCAAAATCAAAAGCACTTTCTGACGGTTGCCGCGTGAGAGCTTGCCGATGGGAGTGGTCAGATTCAGCCGCAGTGTCTCGGCCAGCTCTTCTGCGGAGACAAGCGATTCACCCTTGAACCAGGCGCGGAAAAAAGTGCGCGATTTCATCTCAGGATCGACGCGCAGCTCATCAGCGAAGTAATGCACCTGGGCGTCTGTTTTCACCCGGCCTTTCAGCGCAGGAGACAAACCGGCCAGCGTGCGCAGCAACGTTGTTTTGCCTGTGCCGTTCGGAGCCACCAGCAGGTGCAGACCCGTGCCGGCATGGATGTCGTCAGCAACTTCGACGAGGCATTGGGCGGCACGTTTCCAAGGCAAACCGGTGCGGTAGCCGAAGCGTGTGCCACTGGGGATATGCAGAAGAGTTTCAGAAGCCATGCGAGAATGAGGTACGTTCACTGTCCGGCGTCCCAAAGTCCATCACTTCCCTTCAAGGAGGGATCATAAACGGACGTACCCAGCATAAAGCGAGGGGGCATGACCGTGTGGTCCACGGTAAGGGTGTCGTCGTCCAGACTCCTCACCACAGGCATCGTGCTCCAGCCCTGCGGCAGATAGACCTGCAACTGCACCGTGCTCACTTCGGCAATGTCAGCCGTGGGATGATCGGACATGTAAGCGCGCTGGGCGGCAAAGACGGCCTGAAGGGACACTGCGGCATCCTTGCCACGCTGCCAGTCACGCACGGTTGAAATGTTCATGCCAACGAAAGTGGCCAGTCCCAGCAGCAGTCCGATCACGAGACTGATCTCGATCAGCGTGAATCCTGCGTTGCACCTGGCTTTGTGCGAAGAGATCGTTTTCATGATTCAGGATTTCGGCGTGATGATCTGGGCCACCTGGGACTTGGGAATGATTTTCACGGCACCTTGCCGCACGTTGAGCATTGTTGCAGAAACCGTGGGGGCCGCCTGAGATGCAGGCAGGCTCTTCGTCAACTCCACAGGCAAGGTGGCGCGACGATGAATGTACAAAATGCGGGCCCGGTCCGGATTGGTGATGAGGGTCGAAGCGGGCTGCTGTGTGGAGGCCAATGTCACTGGAGCAACCGCCGCTTTGACAGGTGTTGGGGCAGGCATTCCGGGGATCGGCCGCGGGACCAGCTTGGGTGGATCAGCCGCCAAGGCCGCAGCGGAGGGAAGAAGCAGGGTGAGAAGCAGGGATCGTGTTTTCATAAGGATGAGTTGAGATCACATGTTGCCTGACTGCATCATGCGCGGCCCCATCAGGAAGATGGGCAGCATGGAGCCAGTAAAGACAAAGCCGATGAGCACCACGGCCATGGCCAAGGTGATGAAATTGATGACCTGCGTGAAGTCCGCCATGATCGCGGCGGTATCTTCCTCATAGATGTCACGCAGGAGCTCAAGTTGCTGCGGCAGGGAGGCCGAACGCTCGCCGATGCCGATCATGTGGATGACCTGGGGATCAAGCGTGGTGTTGCGCTTCAGGGCCTCGGCAAACGGCACGCCGGATGATTCATAAACCTGCGAGGCCTTGATGAAGTCCGCATACATCGGCGTTCCATGCAACACACGCGCAGACAAGGCGGATGCGCGGGCGAGGTTGATGCCATTGGCATACAGCATCTGAAGCGTGCCGATGTAGGCGCTCTGGCGCAGTCCCATGACCAGCTTCATCAGCAGCCGCCAATACTTCATAAGGAAGACCAGCAGCTTCTGCCTGAAGTCCGCCGAGCGGAACAAGGCGGTGATGAAAGCCACAAGGCCAATGACAAAGAAGGGCCAGACCTTCTGCACCACATGACTGATCGCAAAGATCACGACCGAGATCTGATCCGGCTCCTGGCGCACGCTTTTCAGGGTCTCCTCCACTTGGGACACGACAAAAATCTGCGAATAGATGAAGAGGCCGATTTGAAACAGGATCACCAGCGATGGCACCAGCAAGGCAGTGCGGATTTTGCTGGCAAACATGAGCTCGATCTTGATGCGCCGCGCGAGGGACGCGAAGGCCTCGCCAAGCTGGCCAGCATCCGCACCGGCCTCAATGATCGTGATGATGGTGCCATCAAACTTCTGTTCCTTGGCAAAGGCGATGTGAATCGGCAGCCCGGCCTCCAGGCGGTTGCGAATGTTCATCAGCGACGATTGCAACACCGGATCAGGCAGGCCCTGCGAGTAGTACAGCAGGGCATCGGCGGTGCTGATGTTTGCCTTCAGCATGGAGGCGAGCCCGCGGAAAAGCTTGATGAGTTCCTTGCGCGATACCGGCTTCTTCGACTTCTCGCTCTTCGGCGTGCCTGAGAGTGATTTGATCAACGCCACGCGGAATCCTGGCTTGCTGGCGAGCAGCGCGGCCTGCTCACGGTTCGGCGCTTCACACTCGAGCACCTTGGAGATCTCGGGCCGCTTGATGTTGCGCAGAGTGACTTGGAAGGCGTTCATGACTCAAGATTCATAGGTGAGATCCAGCACCTTTTTCAGGGCATCGAGGTCGGTCTTGCCCTCGGCCATCAGTTTCAAACCGTTGTCCCGCAACGAGGGCAGGCCGGACTCCCGGCGCACTTCTTGTTCGAGCTCAAAAGGGGTGATCTCGCCTTTGGCCAGCTTGTCGCCCAGCTTCGGGCTGATGGGCAAGATCTCCAGGATGGCCGTGCGTCCGGCATAACCGCGCCCTTTGCAGTCCGGGCAGCCCTCTTTGTGATGCACAAACACCGGACGTGTGGCCCAGGCTGGATCGAGATGGAAGAGACGAATCTCGCGCTCCGGGATGCCTTCGGTGCGTTCTTTGCAGGCGGGACATAGCAGCTTCACCAATCGTTGAGCGCAGGCTGCTTTCAGAGTCTGCGCGATTTTCCAACGCTCCATGCCAAGCTGCTGAAAGCGCTCGATGATCTGCGAAGCGCGCGGGGTGTGAATGGTGGTGAGTACTTTGTGACCGGTGATGGCGGCCTCGATGGCCAGTTCCGCAGATTCGCGGTCGCGCACCTCGCCCATGAGGATGACGTCAGGGTCGGAGCGCATGAAGCTGGCGATCATCGGCTTGAACTCGGTTGAGTCGCGCAAGTCACAGTGGGTCACGCCAGGAATCTCGTCTTCCACCGGATTTTCCAGCGTCAGGATGTTGTCCTCGGGATGATTCAGCTCACGCAGCATGGCATTGAGCGTGGTTGATTTGCCGGAGCCCGTGGGGCCTGACATGACAATGATGCCGGAGGGCACGGCCATGGCTTTGTCGAGCTCGAACAAGGTCTCCTCATCAAAAGCCAGCGTGCCCATGCCGAGCCGTGCTTCCAGATGCGTCTTGTCCAGCAGACGCATGGTGACGTGGTAACCACGATAGGTGCGATGCCGCTCATAACGCACACCGACCGCGCGCCCGTAGTAGCTGGCGGTGAAGCGTCCGGAAATGCCCGGGCGTTTGCTGCGCTCCTCAGGGGCAAGACGCATGAGATTGAGCAGAAAGGCATCCACACGATCCCGCAACTTCACCGGCATATCGACGCGCACACCGAGATCGCCATCCACACGAAAGCAGTATTGAAAGCTGGCCTTCTCCGTTTTGATGTGAATGTCCGAGGCGTGCTGCTTGATCGCATCACTGACCATGCTGGCCACGAGTTGGGCGATCGGCTCGTCGTATTGGCGCGTGACATCGAAATCGGGAGTTTCATTGGAGAACTCCTCCACCTCCACCGCCTCGAGTTCCGCACGACTGGGTCCCGAGGAGTTGGAGGAGCCCTCGATCACTGCCGAAACCTCGGAGGCGAGCGTGACCACCTTCAGCACTTCATCCTCTGGGAAACGTGCGGCGCAATAGTCGTCGGCGCGATAGTCCCATGGATTGGCGACAGCCAGCAAAACCTGCTGTGGGCTGCGGCGCAGCGGCACAAACATGCCGCGAGACATCACGACGGGATCGCAGTAGCCGACGAACTCTGCATCCGCCATCTCACGCACCTGAGGAAAGGCCGGCAGCCCTGAAGCACGACCGACAGCGCCCAACATGCGCGTTTTCGACGAGCGGCGCACGAGAGCCTCATCCGACTGCATTTCCTGCCCGGCCGTGGCCGCCCGCAACTGGCTGATGATCAGCCGCTGGATGGTGTCATTAAACTCAATGCCAAGGTTCAGGTTCATGAGGCAAAGTGACGCTGCATGAGCACCTGCCAGATGGGCAGGTCAGTGAGAAAGGTGAAGACAAAGGGCGATTCGCCGTCGGACATGCGGTTCAACTCCTGGCTGATCCAAAAGGACGCGACCAGAGCCGAGACGGGATTGAGGGAGGCGACATGGACGATGCTCGTCTCGCCAGCCAAGGTCGCAGGACAACCGAGGGCCGTGCAGACCGGACGCAGGCTGGGGCAGTGGTCGTAAAGCGCCGAGGCCTTGCCGGACAAGGGGCCAAAACTCCAGTAATGCACGCGGTCATTCAGGCTGTTGCGCAGCAGTTTCTGCATGCGGGCCACTTCTTCATCGACAGTGAGCGAATGCTTCTGCGCCTGGGTCTGGGCAGTGAAATTCAAGAAGTCTGGCATCAAACTGGAGGCCGTCCCGAGCTTCTCTCCATAAGCGGCCAGCAAAGGCGCGCCCTCCGCATCCGACAGATAACCACCCTGCTGAAGATACATCACCGTCGTTGTCGCGATGCGATCCAACACAGGTCGCAGACTGTTGAGGTCTGTTTGCGCCGGGAGCGGGAGATTTGGGAGAGGCGAGGACATGGGGTGTTCGGTTCGGCGGGCGCTCGTGGGTTCAGTGAGGTTTCTGAACACAGTCCACGGTTTACTGACCGCTCGCCTTCTTCGTGAACAGGCGCTTTACCCATGACTGCTTCGGCTTGACGGGCGTCACGGGAACGGTTTCTGCGGTATTGACGCTGGGAAGGTTTTGGTACCAGGCACCTTGAGGAAGATCGATGCCGGTGTCCCTGATGTCATTAGGCTGCATGCCGGAGAACTCACGCACGTGCCAGTTGACCTCGGGAAGGGCCTCAGAACTCGATGCGTCATAAACGCGTGGCGTGATGACAAAGACCAGGCTGACCTGTTCCAGCTTCTTTTTGTCGGAACTGAAGAGCCTGCCGATGAGCGGGATGGTGCTGAGGACCGGCACTTTGTTGCCGCCGTCGCTCGAGTTGTAATCATAGAAGCCGCCGAGAAAGAGCGACTGTCCCGCAGGAATGCGGCTGATGGCTTCAACCGTGGACTCGCTCACGCGCGGAAACACATTGTTGGTCCGCCCCGGGATGAGTTCGACGATCTTGGCCACGCGAGGACGCAATTTCATACGAACGGTGCCGTCAGGCAGCAGTGTGGGCGTGACGGAGAGTGTGACACCGATTTCGCGGTTCTTCTCCGGCTCCTCCGTGGCGCTGGGATCTTCTGCGTCGATTTTATAGCGCACTTTGTCCGTGATGTTCTGACCGGCGGCAGTGTTGGTGATGTCCGACGTGATGACCGGAAAGCGATCAACGATGGAGATGATGCCCTGCTCATTGTCCTCCGTGATGATGGTGGGGCAGGCCTCCTGGGTGACGAGATCGGCGTCCTCCAGCGCACGCAGGATGGCCTGCACCTGCATGTTGTCGAAGACCAGCCCGGACCCTTCGACATTGATCTTGTTCATCGAGAGCGTCGGAGCGAGGGGATTTCCCGTTCTGCTCAGAGTGTTGATGTCCGGAAGGTTGAACAGCGCATTCAAGCTCTGCCGGGCGATCAGGTTGGTGCCCGTGTCTCCCAGAGAGCGGCTCCAATCCACGCCGACCTGGCGGCCCTGGTTGCGCTTGATGCGCAGGACCCGGACGTTGACCATGATCTGCGGCTTGGCCTTGTCGATCCCTTCGAGCAATTTGCGCACGCGTTCGAGCTTGATGCTGTTGTCGCTGACCAAAAGCGTGTTGGTTTTCTCCTCAAACTCGATCTGCCCGACCTCGTGAGTGAGCATGGGACGGATGATAGACTTCAGCTTTTCGAAGTCGGACTGCGCTGCGTTTGACGAGCCACCGCCCCCTTCCGAGTTATTCGTCGGCGCGGCGCTGGACATGTTGCGATTCAGAGGAGCGCCACGCAGGTACTTCAGAGCGTAGCTCATCACCTCGACCGGCAGCTTCGCGAGCTGGGCCTCATTCATGAGGCTGACACTGGAACGCTGCCGATGCAGCGTAAGTCCATAAGTGATCGCCAGCTCCTCCATTTGCTGGAGTGGATTGTCGAGGCGGAGATGGCCGGTGACGCTGTACTGCGGACCATTCAGTTCGTTGTTGTAAAAGAACTGCAGGCCGGCACTGCGGGCCAGGTATTGGAAGACCTCGTTGATCGGCGCATTGTCGATCCAATAACCGTCCTCCGCCTGTTGAGGCAGCTTGGGAAGGCCCCCGAATCGTGCGGAGACATCCACCGCAGCCGCAGGAAGGTTTTGCAAAGGCTGGGCCTGGGCTCCAGGCACCGCCTCCTGCGCGGTGGTGAGGCACGCGCCGAGGCTCAGCAGCAAAAGGGTCTGACAAAGGGGCGTGCTCATGGTTTGGCGGGAGGTGCGGGTTCCACAGGCGTTATCCGGCTCTCAAGCTGAGAGGTAATTCTTTGCAGTGGCTCGATGCTGAGTTGGGGGAGGATGTCATGCTTGAGGACACCCGTTTCATCGCGTTGAAGATCACGAAAATGAAGCTGCGTGGCACTGACCTCGGTGACTTGTGCCTGAAAGACTTCACCTTTGAAGGCCAGCTCAATCACATCGCCTTCGGCAGCCTGCCGACCGCCAATGAGGAACTCTTTGCGTGGCAAATTCACCCCATTGATCTTCAGAGTCTGCAGCGCCTGGTTCAGCGTGATCTTTGGCGTGGCGCGGTAGATGTCCTCCGTGATCACGGGGGCATCATCCTCGCGTGGGAAAGTGGACAGGCCAAAGGGGTCCATGTTGCGCTGACGCACGCCGAGTTTCTTCGCCTGCGCCTCGATGATCTCCGCGCTCGGCAGCAACTCCGTGCGTGGCAGCCAGCTTGCGGTGCCATTGCCGGCAAACAAAGGCGCGCGTTTGACCGCCGCAGGCTTGGCCGAAGCAGGTTTGGTCTGCGCCCCTGCCGAAGACAGGGCGATGCACGCCATCATGAGACTGAGCAGGAGTTGTTTCATTTTTTCTCCTCCTCGGCCTTCCAACAAGTATGCGTCATCTCCATCACGAGAAACTCACGCTGGTTCAGCAGCAGGTCAGCCTTGCGGGTGACTTTCAGCTCCTCCAGCACGGCCTGCGGCATGAGCGACTCCACCTGCAACAGCGCCTCCTGCATGGGGCCGAGACCGCCCTGAAAGCTGCTCTTCACGCGCGCCGCATCGGTTTTGACCTGACGCCCGAGACGACCCCGGTCCAGTGGAAAAACCAGGCCGCTGCGCTCCAGCTCAATCTCTTTATACTTCGGCAGCAACGTGTCCAGAATGCGGGTGAAAAGCTGGCCAGGATCACCTTTCAGCAGCACTTTCTGATCCGTGAAAGTCTTCCGCTTCGGTGCCAGTTCAGCTTCCAGCTTTTTCATCGCGGCAAGACGCTGCGTCTGTTCTTTGTGGAGTTCCTCTTTCTCCGCACGCATTGCTCCCAGCTTGCTGACACTGGCGATGACGCCACCTAACAACAGGCAGTTGAACATCGCGGGCATGATCAGCCCGTAACGAAGTATGGGGCGTGTATAGGCGCTCATGGTGGCGGTTTCAGAATGGTTTCTCCAGAGGGAGCGAAAGAGAGTCCTTGTCCGTCAGCGCTTGGGTGATGGTGGCCTCGAAATTGAAAGGGAAGGCCAGCGCTGGATCACGCGCCAGATCACCGGCGGATGCCTGCGGGCTGAAGCGCGAGTTTCGTCCCTGCGTGAGCGTGATCGTCATCTGGCGTGTGGATGATTGCCGGTAGGCGTCATCTCCGGTGGCCTCGGCGACACGCTCAAAGAAGGCGCTCAGACCGCGCTGGCTGTTCAGCGTACTGAGCAGCTCCAGCGCCTTCGGTTTGACCAATCCCTTGAGTGTCCAGATGCGGTTGATGCCGGTAGATTCAGGTTTGACCCCTTTGGCCACGGGGACTGGCGCACGCGCGGCCTCCGCACTGTAAACAAAGCTGTCCAGCCGCACGCCTGAGTCTTCTGGAAAGAGCTGCAACAAGAACTCCAGCGTCACCCATCCGCGTGAGCGTGGCTGCAGCAGGCGTGAGGTGATGTCGATCTGCTTTTTCTCCTCCAGCAGCTTCGTGTGCTTGTCCTGTGTCAGCTTCATCTGATAGGGCGTCAGCTCCCAGGAAGGATGATTCATCGCCGCGAACAGCGACCAGGTGCCATAGCCTCCTGTGCCGATCAGTGAAAAGACGAGCAGGTAGATGAACCATGACGAGAAACGCAGCACGCGCAGATCGCGCTGGGTGGGATACAGATGATCCAGCCGTGCCGTATCCATGAAACTCTGCCTCGCCCAGCCGCTCCACAGGGCGCGAAAAGTCTCCGCCTGCGCCAGTGGCGTGCTGCCAGCGCGCAGCTGATCGACCGCCGTCGTGTCATAAATCAGGAACTCAGGCCGATGCCCAGGCACCTCGGCCAGCGTCGGTTGCTCGGCGAGGTTCAGCAGTTCGACCTGAATCGGCTGCCTGCTGATGGAGTACAGTTCCAGTTCCTGCGCCGCCGATTGCAAAGCCTGGGCTTGTGCAGAGACTAGTAGCACCTTGGGCGTGGCCAGTTCGGCTCCCAGGGCCATGTTCCAAAGAATATCGCCAAAACCTGCTGGAACCTGTGAACCGCCGCGATGGGTCAGGCTGCGTACGGTGCGGAGTTCGCCCGTGGGACTGATGGCAAAGACGGCGGTGAACTTGTAAAAACTGACGGCAACCAGACAGCCACCCTCCAGATGCGATTTCAGCAGCGGCAGGGCTGCCAGCGTTTCCACGGCGGCACTGGTCACTGCCACACGCACGGGCATCCGCAGGTCCTCCGCGCAGGCCAGCAGTTGTTGCAAAAAGGCCTCCCTGGAGCGAGAGAGCGTCACGGCCGTGCAACGTGCCTGCCCGGGAGCCGAGCCCCAAAATGGCAGCAGACGCCAGGAATTTGCTTCCAACGACACATCGCGATCAGCCAGCACCTCGCGTGGATCATCCATTAAATTGTAGCGCAGGATCTGGAAGTCATCCCCCGCCTCACTGGCCACCTCACCCGCTTGGGCGATCTCAGCCAGACCAAACTCATCCGCGACGTGCAGGATCACCCCCAAAGCCTTCGGCTTTTCCTGAAAATGCGTCGTGGACATCAGCTCGCCCAAGATCTCGCTCACACCCTCGCCCGTGGTCAGATTTGCCAACGGCAGCGTGGGACCGGGCTGCCAGCGCTGGTGTTGTTTGCAAAAGGTGGCAGAGCACACCTCACGTCCGCCATCGAACCACAGGTGCCACTGCCAGGGCAGTTCCTCCGGCACCCGATACCAGTGACTGTCCGTGCCCCGGCTCGTCTTCGCGGCCACTGTGCGCGCCTGACGATAAATGTCAGACGCTTTGAGTTCACAGGGATCGGTGATGGCGAGCATGGAGGGAACAGGCTGGTGATCGGGTGCTGAAGAGGAAGGGATTACCAGTCGGTCGTGTCAGAGGCGGCCAAGACGTGGGTCGAGGTCGGCCCCACACCTGCGAAATCGCAGTTGCCATAGGGTGTACCGACGGTTGGGACAGTGCCTGTCCAAGTGTAGGCACCTCCGGAAGGGCAGACCGGCACATTCTCCAGCAGGAGACCAGCACCAAAGACATCGGCTTCCGCCAAGGCTCCTCCGATGTTGAGGTTTTGCATGTTCGCACCAGAGCGAACAGCTTTCTGAACGGCGGCCAGTTGCATCTTGCATTTGGCCTTGTCAGCTCCCTGACGGTAGCTGCCCAAACCGAGGAAAACCACGGCGATCAATCCCAGCAGGAGAGCGATCACGAGGCTGATTTCGATGAGGGTCATCCCGGAACGATTGAAGCGTTGAGCGAGACGACGATTTAGGGTGTTGTGTGTATTGATTTTCATTTCTTTAGATGGGTTTCGGCCCACAATTTATATTCCCCATAAATACTGTTAATTGCAAAACTAAAAGCCCTGCGTTTTTCATTAAATTACCCTAAAGCAATACTTAGCGACTTGGTCGGCCTCGGAGCTCTGAAAGGAGTCTTTTAGCTGCCACACACCCACCGGTGAAAGCATGTCGGTGCCTTGGTTGCATCACAACTTGGCCAAGAAGAGTGTGCGAAAGCGGCGCCAAAAATGACAGGGATGGAGA
>CAMCWM010000008.1 GCA_945882215.1 Akkermansia muciniphila
CACCGGTGGCTGGAACTGATCGTCATCCGCGCCGCCACAGATGGAGGGAGCACCGAAGATTTGATCGTCGTCGGCACCGCCGCAGAGATTGTCATCCGCATGGAGGCTGGAGCCGCTGAAGAGCAGCGCCGTGGTGAGAAGAAGGAAGGGGTTTGTTTTCATGACTTGTTTTCGTTGGAGGTTTCCCAGCTCCGGGGGTTTGAGATGGAGCTGTTCACAGATGAGGAGAGCAAGCCGCGGAAAAGTGTTACAGGCCGGGCGCAAAAAAATCCGCCACCGTGGGGCACACGGTGGCGGATGAAGGGAGAAAGTCTGCTCGGGGGAGGTTATTTCGTCGCTGTTTTCGCCTGTGTCTGGCTTTCCGGAGACAGACGGGTCAGCGGAACGATGTGTGTGACGCCAGTGGCAGGCATTTTCAGCAGCACACCGTCAGCTTGCAGTCCCATGAAATGGGCTTCGATCAGTTTGCCATCGCTGCTGGTCCACTTCATGAGCGGGCCGTCGCCACCTGCGGCAGGCATGGTGGTGGCGGCCGCAGGTGTCGCAGGAGCCGGAGCCGCACCACCAGCGGTGAGGCTGGCACCCTCGGCGATCCAGGCTTTGAGAAGATCGAGTTCGGCGGCGGTGAGCTTGTTCTTGCCTTCGGGCGGCATCACATCGGCATCATCATCGGGCAGGGTGCAGTTGATGTACATCGTGCTCTTCATGGCCTCGCCAGGAATGATGTTTTTGCCAGGGCCGATCTGCTCGGAAAGCTTGTCATCATCAAGTGCGAGTTTGCCTTTGACCTTTTTCGTCACGCTGTGGCAGGCGTAGCATTTGTTGCGGAAGATCGGAGCGATCTGGGATTTGTAATCGACGGCGGAGGCGGTGCCGACGGTCAGGACGGCGAACATGAGGATGAGGCGTTGGGTCATGGCAATCACAGGAAACGATCAAAAGGGCGGTTTGCCTAGCTAAATTTGCGGGATCGAGACGTTCAGCGAGAGGAAGGATCAAGACTGCGGAGCTGCTGAAGGGTCGTGAGAATGGCGTCGCGTTGAGACTGGAGCCGGCTGATACCGAGCACGGCCCGGCTGCCTGACACACTGTTCAGCAGTGGACTGGCCTCGGGTCTGGAGGAATCCCACGCCACGCCCTGCAAGGCACTGGAGTTTTTTGCCGCCAACGCCTGATAATCGGCGTTCAACTGCCTTCTCTGCGCAGCAAGCTGCTGACGCAGCGCTTCAACAACACTGATAGGCGATGATGAAGGCGTGGTGGTCGGTTTTGCAGGCTGGTTTTTCTCCCTGAGCTTGTTTGCTTCGATCCTCCTGGCTTCCGCGAGCAGTTTGTTACGGGCAGACATTCTGGCTTCTTGAGAGCTGTAGCACGCCTCCCAGCGCAGATCGTCCGACGATTCCGCCAATGCGACTTTGAGCGCCCCGTCCTGATGTTTGATGGAAAGCTCCTCCCCTGCAATGGCGGTGATCTCGGCCTCACGCAGCATTCTGCCATTTTCGAGACTCAGGACGGGGTATTTTTTTCCCACCATGGCGCTCCGACGCTGGGTACGGAATTTTTCAAATTCCTTCTTCAAGGCATCCAGTTCATCCTGGGTTTGCAGCAGTTGTTCCTGGGTTTTTTGCAGCTTTGTCTCAACCTCCATCAACTGAAGAACGCGTGTCTGCTGGGCGCTTAAATCAGCCTGGGCCTGCCGTGCTTGCTCATTGGCTTGATCGAGCCGCTGCTGAAGCTGCTGATTCTCCTGCTGCAAGGCATCGTATTCGCTCTGCTTCACACAACCAGGTAGAAAAACACCCAGCGCCAGCGCGAAAAGCGTGACAACGACCTTGCGTGCTAGTGCTGCTGGCAGGTTCATGGGAGATTGTCTAGTATAGGCGTCTTGAGGTGTCATTGTCACGCCACGTTTGCTGCATGCCCTATTTCCAAGAAGGCTCAGCCACAGATGAAAACAACGAGCGTGTCATATTCTATATTATTCCGATAGACATAATGTATAATAACTCTTGCCACAGCTTGCTTTCGTGGCAAGTTAGCCGAGTCTGCTTGCCCTAAAACGCCTTCACTCCTGCCTCCATGTCCAAAGCCTCCGTCGAAGATATCAAACTTGCCTCAAGCGGCTTGCGCGGCCAGATCGCCGAGCAATTCGCCGACACTTCTTTGTCACACATTCCAGAGGATTCAAACGTCCTGCTCAAGCACCACGGCTCCTACCAGCAGGACGACCGTGACGTGCGCGCCGAGCGCAGCAAGGCCAAGCTCGAAAAAGCCTGGAGCTTCATGATCCGCAGCAAGATGCCCGGCGGCCGCATCACCGCGAAGCAGTGGCTCATCCATGACGATCTTTGCACGAAAGCGGCGGGCAACATGCGCCTGACCAACCGCCAGGGCATCCAGCTCCACGGCGTGCTCAAAGGCGGCCTCAAGGAGGTCATTCACAACGTCTGCCACAGCGGCCTCAGCACCATGGGTGCCTGCGGCGATGTCGTGCGCAATACCATGGGCCCCGCCGCGCCGATCAAGGACGCCGTGCATGCCGACACGCAAAAACTCACCGAGGAAATCAGCCAGCGCTTCCTTTGGCGCTCCAGCGCCTACGCGGACATCTGGCTCGACGGCGAAAAGGTCGATCCAAACTGGATCAAAGACCCCGAGGTCAATCCCGCCGTGCGTGAGGCCACCAAGGCCCCTGAAGGCGACGATCCAATCTACGGCAAAGTCTATCTGCCGCGCAAATTCAAGATCGGCGTGGCCATCCAGCCGCTCAATGACGCAGACATCTACTCCCAAGACGTCGGTCTCGTGCCTCACGTCGTCAATGGCGAGGTCGAAGGCTACACCATCACCGTGGGTGGCGGCTTTGGCATGAGCCACGGTCAGCTCAGCACACGCCCGTTCCTCGGCCAGCCGCTGCTTTACGCGAAACGTGCGAACGTCGTCGATGCCATTGAGGCCGTCGTCACGACGCAGCGCGACCACGGCAACCGCACCGAGCGCAAAAACGCCCGCCTCAAATACACCGTGCAAACCATGGGCCTCGACGGCTTCCGCTCCGAGGTGGTGCGCCGCCTGCCTGGCATCGAGACCTTCCCCGCCAAAGAACTCAAGTTCGACACCGTCGAGGACAACCTCGGCTGGCATGAGCAGGGTGACGGCAAGCTCTACTGCGCCGTCCATGTCAGCATGGGCCGCATCGTGGACCGCGAAAACGGCCCGCACTACCGCAGTGCCTTCACCGAGCTGTGCCAAACGCTCGACCTGCCCCTCATCGTCACGCCGAACACCAATCTCATCATCGCCGAGGTCGCTCCCGAGCAAAAAGCCGCCGTCGATGCCATTCTCGCCAAGCACGGTGTCGTTCACAGCGATGGCATGACCCGCGCCCGCAAAGTCGCCCATGCCTGCGTCGCCCTGCCGACCTGCGGCCTCGCCCTCAGCGAATCCGAGCGCGTGCTGCCCGGCTTCATGGACAAGATCGACGAGTCCCTCCGCGAGCTCGGTCTCGAAAACGAGCCCATCCTCTTCCGCATGACCGGCTGCCCCAACGGCTGCGGACGGCCCTACAACGCCGATTTCGGCTTCGTCGGCCGCTCGCCGAACAAGTACGCCATGTTTGTCGGAGGCAGCATCCGCGGCAATCGCCTCGCCGGTCTCGAATTCAAGACCGTGCTCGGTGAAGACGTGCCCGGCAAAGTCCGCGAGTTCCTCGAAGCCTTCAAAACCGAGCGACAGCCCGGCGAAATCTTCGCCGACTGGTTCGCCCGCACGCGCATCAAAGGCGCGGAGCCGACTCCCGAGCAATTCCACATCGAACTCGCCGAACGCGCCGCCAAGCTCGCCGGTGAGAAGGTGGGCGCGGCTGAATAGTTTCAAATTCGATCTTAAATCAACGCATCGCCGCACTTGTGGTGGACGTTTCTTTGGGCCACAGACTCGCCATGTCCATCCAGACCTACCACTTCCTCCATCTCATCGGCCTGATCTTCGTCTTCATCGGTTTCGGTGGCCTGCTTTCCAGTGAAGGCGCGAAGCGTGCGATGAAGTGGCACGGCATCGGGCTGGTCATCAGTCTCATTTCCGGCTTCGGCATGCTCGCCAAGATGTCCAAGGGGTTGCCCGAAGGAGCGCCTTCGCTCTACACTCAGCCTTGGGTGATCGTAAAACTCGCCCTCTGGCTGGTCCTCGGCTTTCTGCCGGTGCTCGCCAAACGCCGCGTGCTCGCCGCCCCGCTGGTAGTGCTCATCGCCGCGGTGGTTGGTGCCGTTCTGGGCTACATCGGCTATTTCAAGCCGGTGTTTTGATCCAACCTAGCTTCAAGCACCCAGCGCCTTGCTCTTCTCCGTCGCTGCACGCACGGCCTGAATCAGAGCGTTGCGCAAACCGTGCTGCTCGAGCTTTTCGAGACCGGCGATCGTCGTGCCGCCGGGACTGGTGACCTCATCACGCAAAGACGCGGGGTGTTTCCCGGTTTCGAGCACCATTTCGGCGGCTCCGGCCACGGTTTGAGCCGCGAGACGCAAAGCCGTGGCACGTGGCAGCCCCATGAGCACGCCGCCATCCGCCAAAGCTTCGATCATGGTGTAAATGTAGGCCGGGCCGCTGCCGGAGAGACCAGTGACGGCATCGAGCAGCCTTTCTGAGACCTCATCCGCCGTGCCGACTGCACCAAGGATCTTCGTGGCGAGCGCGGCATCCTTCGCGTTCGCCTTGCTGCCACGTGCAAACGCCGCCGCACCGACGCCGACGAGCGCAGGCGTGTTCGGCATGCTGCGAATGACGCGCTGCTTCCCGCCGAGCCACGTTTCCAGATGCGAGAGAGAGATGCCCGCCGCGATGCTGAGATAAAGCCGCGAGCCTTTGACCTCGGCCAGCAGCTCGCACAGCGCTTTCATGTCACCCGGCTTCACGGCCAGGATAATCACCTCCGAGGCTGCCGCGACTTCGGCGGGCGTGCCGGTGATGGATTTGCAGGTGAGGCACTTGCGCAGGCCGTTCACCGCCTCGGGCACCACGTCGCTGAGCGCCACATTGAGGCTGCTTTTGCCAAGCGCCTGCTCCACGCCGCGCAGCAGCGCGCCGCCCATTTTCCCACAACCGATGAGTCCGAGTTTCAACATGCCGCGACTGTGCGGCGGACGCGGGAATGCGCAAGTCCGCCAATCTTCTCTTGCATGATCTGATGAATCTTTGTCATGCTGTGGAAAACACCGGCAAAAAATGCCCGACGACCATTTTCATCCCGAAAAACTCCTCGCCGCAGGCCCTTCGGCCAAGGTGTATCGCGGCGTGGAGACAGCCACCGGCCGCAAGGTGCTGCTCAAGGCGCTGCTGCACGATGACGAGACTCCGTTCGCGCTCGACCGTGAGAAGCTGCAGCTCCTGGCGCCCATGCTGATGCAGATCCGGCATCCGCAGATCGCCGGACTCGTCACGTTAGTGCCCACGGAGGATGAGTTCGCGATCATCTATGATTTCATGCCCGGCATGAACATCCGCGCCTTCGCCGCCGAGCGTCAGACTTCCGCCGCCGATCTGCGCGCGCTCGCCGTGCAGCTCATGCACGCGCTGCTCGTCGGCGAGCAACTGCGCCAGCCGCACGGCGATCCGAAGCCGAGCAACCTCATCATCGCCGATCATCCCGGCGGCGGTTTGTTCGTTCAGGTGCAGGACTGGGCGCTCTCGCTCACACGCACGGCACACCCGCCGGAGACGCGTTGGTTCTGCGCCCCGGAACTGCACGCCGAGGCCCGGCCCACGAGCCAGAGTGATCTGTTCACTGCCGCTGCAAGCCTGTTCTGCCTCGCCACCAACTCCGCGCCCGCGCAGGGTGAGGAAGCCGACGATCTCATCCAGCAATGGATGGCTTTTGACGCCGGCCACGTGCTGCGACATCTGCGGCCGGATCTCGACCAGCCTTTGATCGACTGGTTCGCCTGGTTGATGCGTTTCAATCCCATTCAACGCCCGCAATCGGTCGCACAAGCGCTCGAGATGCTGATGCCGACCATGCACAGCGGCTTCATGCCGATGCAGCCACCCCAGATGGCTGCTGGCACACAGACCACACCGCTGACATCTGCCGCGCATCCGAACGCACCGAAGCCAAAGCCCGTCACGCCGAAGTCACCACCATCAGCGCCCGCCGCCACTTCGGCTGCCAACAGGCCAGCTGTTCTGGAAAAAAAATCTTCCGGCAGCCGCACTGCCATCGCAGTGATGCTGAATCTGGTCGCTCTCACGCTCGCCGGATTCTTCTGCTGGCCGTTCATCCAGGAAGCCATCGCCGGATGGAAGATCACACCTGCGGAAAGCGGCGCTCCAAAATCCCTCGCTGCGGCTCCCATGCCCGCCGCGACGGACAAAACCGACACCCCCCCCACAACTGCGGGCAGCAAGGCCAAGACCACGGCCGCCACCAACCCGTCCTCGAAAGCCGCGGCTCCTCCTGCCAAGAAGGCGAAGTCTGCACCCGCCGCTGCGGGCGCAGGCACGAGCGGGCGTTACGTGCGCGTCGAGATTCCCGGCAAAGGCATCATCAACTTGGCCGAGGTGCAGATCTTCAGCGAAGGCGTCAACATCGCCCTGAAAGGCACCGCCACGCAGAGCAGCGTCAGTTGGGATGGCACGCCGAATCTCGCCATCGACGGCAACACCGATGGCGACAAGACCAAGGGCAAAAGCGTCATGCACACGGATGGCAGGGCAGCCGGCAGTCCGTGGTGGCAAGTCGATCTGGGTCGTGAGGTTCCGCTCCAGAAAATCGTTCTTTGGAACCGCACGGATGGCGAATTCGGCGAACGATCCATCGACCTCATCGTGCAGGTGCTCGACGCTCAAAAAAAAGTCGTCTGGGAAAAGGACAGCCTTCCGAAACCCGATCCGAGTTTGGAGCTCGTTGTCGGCAAATAATGCCACTCAACAGCATTCTCCATGCTACGGGCGCTGATTTCGCATGCCCGTCTCGCGTATGAACTCCGCGTCGTGAAAAGCCTCCCTGCCCTCCTTTCAGTCCTGCTCGCATCACAAGCTGCAGTTGCCGTCGATTTCGTCCAGGACATCCAGCCGATCTTCAGCGAGCGCTGCTACCAGTGCCACGGCCCGCACAAGCAGGAGGCCGCCTTTCGGCTCGATCACAAGCCCAGCGCCCTCCAAGGCGGCGACTTCGGCCTCGCGATCACACCTGGCAAGGCGGACGACAGCCGACTCATGCACGCCGTGCTCGGCACGAATCCGAAAATGCGCATGCCGCGCAAAGGCGATCCGCTCACGTCAGATCAAATCGCCAAGATCAAGGAATGGATCGATGCCGGCGCCGTCTGGCCTGACAGCGCCAGCGCAAACATCGACAAGAAAGCCGACCACTGGGCCTTCAAGCCGCCCGTGAAGCCCATAGTGCCCGCCAATGCGAAACATCCCATCGACGCTTTCATTCGTCAGCGGTTGGAGAAAGAAGGTCTCAAACCTTCGCCAAAAGCCACGACGGAAACTCTGCATCGTCGTTTGCATCTCGATCTCGTGGGCTTGCCGCCTGATCCGTCGGACAAATCGGACTTGTCCGGGCTGACTGACAAACTGCTCAACTCCCCGCACTACGGCGAGCGCTGGGCACGTCACTGGCTCGACGCCGCGCATTACGCCGACAGCAATGGCTACGAAAAGGATCCCATGCGCTACATCTGGTTCTACCGCGACTGGGTCATCAGCGCCTTCAACCGCGACCTGCCTTACGACCAGTTCATCATCCAGCAGATCGCTGGCGATCAGCTTCCCAAGGCCACGCAAGACCAAATCGTCGCCACCGGCTTTCTGCGCAACACGATGATCAACGAGGAAGGCGGCGTCGATCCCGAGCAATTCCGCATGGAGGCCATGTTCGACCGCATGGACACCATCGGCAAAAGCATCCTCGGTCTCACCATCGGCTGCACGCAGTGCCACAACCACAAGTACGATCCCATCACGCAGGAGGAGTACTACCGCATGTTCGCCTTCCTCAACAACGACAACGAACCCTGGCGCGTTGTGTACACCGCCAGCGAGCAGATGCAGCGCTCCCAAATCCTCCAGCGCGTCACCAAACTCGAAGCCAATCTCAAGCACGATCATCCCGACTGGCAGCAGCGCATGAATGCGTGGTCCGCAGGCATCAAGACTCCGCAACCGCAGTGGCGTACGCTCAGTTTTAAAGACGATCCCTCCGGCGGCGAGAAAGCGCTGCGCCAGCCCGATGGCAGCATCCTCGCGCAAGGTTACGCGCCGACGAAGTCCGAGGTGAAGTTCGTGGTGAAGCTCGAAGCGCCCGTCACCATCAGCGCTTTCCGGCTCGAACTCATGAACGACCCCAATCTGCCCGCCTACGGCCCCGGACGCTCGCAAAAAGGCACTGCGGCGCTCACCGAGTTCAATGTGGAAATGAAGATCGACGGCAAGATGACGAAGCTGAAGTTTGTCAAAGCCAGCGCTGACTTTGGCGAGCCTGAGAACACGCCGCTCGCGCCTTTTGCCCGCGATCAAGATGCCACGAAGGACAACCGTGTCACCGGACCGATCAGTTACGCCATCGACGGCAACGACAAAACCGCCTGGGGTATCAATGCGGGCCCCGGCCGCCGCAACGTGCCACGCAATGCCGTCTTCGTGCTCGAAAAACCCGTCGAAGTGAAACCTGACGCCGAACTCACCGTCGGCCTCAGCATGAAGCACGGTGGCTGGAACAGCGATGACCTGCAAACCATGAACCTCGGCCGCTACCGCATCAGCAGCACCAACGCACCAAATGCGGAAGCTGATCCACTCTATGGGAAGAAGTCCGAGTTCACCGCCTTCCGCACCACCGTCCCCGAGTGGAAACCCATCAACGACGAGATCGAAACCGCATGGAAGCAGCATCCTGAAGGCACCACCACGCTGGTGCTCGACGCACGCGACCAACCTCGCATGACCGCGCTGCTCAAACGTGGCGACTTCACCAAGCCCGGGGATCCCGTCACCGCTGGCGTACCCGCCATGCTCAATCCCCTTCCCCCAAACGCCGATGGCAGCCGTTTGACCTTCGCGAAGTGGCTCGTGAGCAAACAATCGCCCACCACCGCTCGTGCCTTCGTCAATCGTGTGTGGCAGGCCGTTTTCGGCACCGGTTTGGTCGAGACCGCCGAGGATTTCGGCACGCAAGGCAGCGCACCAAGTCATCCTGAACTGCTCGACTGGCTTGCCGTCGATTTCATGGAGCACAACTGGAGCACCAAGCATCTGCTCAAGCTGATCGTCACCAGTGAGACCTACCAGCAGTCCAGCAAGATCACGCCGCAACTCCTCGAACGCGATCCCTACAACCGTCTCCTCGCCCGTGGGCCGCGATTCCGCGTCGAAGGTGAAGTCGTACGCGACATCCAGCTCGCCGCCAGCGGCCTGCTCAATCCCGCCGTCGGCGGGCGTCCCGTCATGCCTCCCGCGCCGGCGCATCTCTTCGAAAAACCCGCCAGTTACGCACCCTTCCCATGGAAGGTCGAGGAAGACAGCAATCAGTTCCGCCGCAGCGTCTATGTCTTCCGCCGCCGCAGCACACCGTATCCGTTTTTGAGCACCTTCGACGTGCCCAATGGCGAATCCTCCTGCATTCGCCGCGCCAGGAGCAACACACCACTGCAGGCGCTCATGACCCTCAATGAAACCATGAGCATGGCTTCCGCCAAAGCCCTCGCCCAGCGCATTTCCAAGGAAGGCGGCGCAGATGACACCTCCCGCATCGCCTACGGCTTCCAGCTCTGTACCGGCCGCATACCGAGCACCAAAGAGACCTCTGTCCTCCTCGCGATGCTGAAACGCCACCAATCCAAACCCGGCGAAATTGATCCTCACACTCTCGTTGCCCGCGTTCTTCTCAATCTCGACGAGACGATCACGAAGGAGTGAC
Organism: Akkermansia muciniphila; assembly: GCA_945882215.1. GTDB lineage: Bacteria > Verrucomicrobiota > Verrucomicrobiia > Verrucomicrobiales > Verrucomicrobiaceae > Prosthecobacter. Next base: position 9,917 of record CAMCWM010000008.1, read on the forward strand.
CCACGCTTACTCCGACTGCCTTGAGGCGGTGAACGCGTCCAGATTCCAGATGCGCATGGAGCGATCACCGGAGAGACAGGCGAGGCGGCGGCCATTCGGGCTGAAGACGAGCTGCCTGGGCGGACCCACCGGCCCGCTGAGTTCTTCGAGAAGTTTGCCGTCCGCCAGGTTCCACAATTTGATGGTGAGATCTTCCGAGGCGGTGGCGAGAATGAGGCGCGTGGGATGGAAGGCGAGGGCCATGATCGGGCTGTCATGAACGCGCAGCTCCTGTTTGACCGCCAGGGTCTGCGTGTCACGCAGGCGCACCATGCGGTCGGCACCGCCTTCGGCGAGCAAGGTGCCATCGGCCGAGGTGGCGATGGCGTTGATGACGCTGCCGTTGAAAACGGAATGCACACATTCACCGGAGCCGGCATCGTAAAGCAGCAGACGGTCTTCCGAACCAGGAAGACTCCGCGAGGCCCTGGCGGCGAGGAGCGCGATGATGCGCGGCGAAGATCCCACCCACTCGGCCTCGCGAATGGTAAACGTCTTGTCCCATGAGGCGGTGGTGCTGCGGCCTGTTTGGGTATCGACCACATAAAAAGCGCTGGCAGCACGGACGAGAAGGCGGTCGCCTGGGGGATTGAAGTGCATGAAGGTGAGCCCGCCGGGTGCTGTGAGATGACGTACCTCCACCACGCGATCCAGGTCGCGACGCAGCAGTTGGATGTAGGAAGCGGTTTTGTTGGAGGATGCCACCGCGGCCATCGCACCGTTCGCGCTGGCAGTGACGATGCGCGCAGCCTTGTCGGATGCCTGCCAGACCGGCTGGCTCGACGCGCTCTCGATTTGCAAATTGATGAGATCGATGCCGGAGTTCACGCCATGAGCGAAGATCAAATCGTCGCTGCCCCAGAAGCAAGTGTTGGCAAACTCACGTGCCGTCAGGCGGAATTCTTCACTCATGCCCCTGAGACGCCAGGCCTTGGCGATGGTGCCCGTGGCAAGTATTTCCCCGGAGAGCGGATGCACGCACAGTTCACGGCCGGTGCTGCTGGCATTGAGCAATGGCTGGAGAAAGACCCCCGTCGGCGCATCCCAGACCTGGATGGACTGGCGGCCGCCAGACAGGTTGGAGAGAGAGACAAAACGCTTCCCATCGAGCACATAGGCCAGGGAAAACACAGCCCGGTCATTCGCTCGAAACTCGTAACGGATATTACCGGTCTTGAGTTCCAGACAGCGCACAAAACCCCTTTGATCGCCAGTCAAGGCATGGCGTCCGTCAGGACTGATCGTGAGCGCCGTGAGACGTGTGCGCGGAATGCTCAACTCGCGCAGCACGTCGCCACTGAAGGCGTTGATGATCTGAAGCCTCTGGCCGTTCGTGGCTTTGTTGCAGACCAACTGACGCCCTGTGCGGTCGAAGGCGGCGTGCAGAAACGCTTCATCTCCTTCCGCAGACCAGAGAATCTCACCGGTTTCCGTCCGGCGCATGTGCGAAGGCCCGTTGTGTGATATTTCCAGCAGACGGCGCCCGTCAGGGCTGTAGATCAGTCTGTCGGTGCCGGGACTTTCCCAGCGCGCAATGACTTTCCCGTCCTGCAGATTGTGTATGACGATGCCACCACCGCTGAGCTTGGCTACCGCCAGCCGCTCTCCGTCTGGCGAAACTGCCAGGCTGAAGTCGGGTGAGGAACGATCTTCAAAATCGAGCTGGAAACGAAGCATGGTTGCCTCCGTGCCGAGCTTGGTGATCGACACCCAATGATCTGACGAGACTGTGATGAACGTGCTCGCCTGCGTGGGATGCGGCAGCACCCGCTCCACGGCAGCACCACCGGGCACCTGGATGCTGGCCATCGAGGTGTCTGACTTCTCCATCAGGTAGCGCCAGCTCGAATCACGCAACTCCACCGGAACCGCCAGCAGCGCGGTCTGCATGGCGCTGCCGTCCTGATCACGATAAGCAGCGTCGGCCAGGGCGATCTGGGCTTTGGCCAGCGCTTTTCGGGCGGCTTCTTTTTCTTCATGCGCTCTCCGCTCACTCTGCTCGGCCAAGGTGCGCAGCCGGTTGTGCTCGCGCTCAGCCCGCGTGATGCGCCAGGTCTGCATGCTGCTGAGGCTGATGCCGATGAGAAGCGCCACGGCCACCAGGGTGCCCATCGTGTAAACCAGCCTGTTGCGGCTCACCAGTTTTCGCAGGCGGTAAGTGTTGTTGTGCGGGCGTGCCACCACGGGTTCGCTGATAAGATACCTCTCCACGTCCATGGCCAGGCCGTTCGAAGTCTCGTAGCGCAGGTTGCGGTCCTTTTGCATGGCCTTCATCACGATCCAGTCCAGGTCCTCACGCAAGGCGGTGGTCAGCTTCGCCGGGGTGCTTTGCTGGCGTGCCGCCAGCTTGGTGGCAGCCTCCCCCGGCATCGCGGCAAGCACCTCGGAGGGCTTGGGAGGAACCTCCTCGCAAATCACCCGGCGGATTTCTTTTTCACCGTCAGCCAGAAGCTTTTTCTGCTCAAAGGGCGTGCGGCCTGTGAGCAGTTCATAAAGAAGGACTCCCAAGGCATACACATCGCAACGTGTGTCGATGTCGATGTTTCCTGCCACCTGCTCCGGGCTCATGTAAACCGGCGTACCGATCATCTGCTCGCCCGTGGGGTGCGCATTCACGCCGTTGGGCATCGGGCGTATTGCCTTGGCAATCCCAAAATCAATCACCTTCGGCAGAGATTTTCCGTCGTTCTTGCCCACAAGAATGTTGCTGGGCTTGATGTCCCGGTGGCTGACGCCTTTTTGATGAGCATGCTGCAGAGCCTTGCAGACCTCGATGAAAAGACTCAGGCGCTCCGCAGTGGACAACTGGTGCTCTTCACAGAATCGCGTGATGGGAATCCCGCCCACAAGCTCCATCACAAAATAAGGCAGCCCCTCGTCCGTCGCTCCCGCATCATACACTTTCGCGATGCAAGGATGGTCCATCAACGCCAGCAACTGCCGCTCCGCCTCGAACTGCGCGATGACCTCGCGCGTGTCCATGCCCAGCTTCACCACTTTCAGCGCCACCCGCCGCGGGATCGGCCCTTTCTGCTCGGCGTGCCACACGCAGCCGAAACCGCCGGATCCTATCACTCTGAGCAGCCTGTAACGATCAATCTGACCATGAGGTGGCTCCTCTTCTTGCTCCAAATGCACGGTCTCATTGTTCTCGTCATCATTGCCCTGCCGGTCTTGTTGCTGCACCTCGGCTTTGTTCCGTGCGGCGAGACGCTCTTCAATACGACGTCTCAAGACATCATCATCGCCACACTCCCGCTTTAGGTAGGAATTACGCTGAGCCATCGGTCGCTTCAACACGGCCTGGAAAAGAGCTTCTTCAACAGGACGCGAAGCACTCATGGCTAGCGATCATTCTGACAAGTTTGCCCCATGAGGCAATAGCTCACTTCATAAATTTACTAGAATGAATTGACTGTGCTGGCCAGCTTCCTGCGTCTGATTTCCCTACGAGACAATCAATCCAACAGCTTCTCCCCACCCGTGTACTTCTTCACCAGATCAGGATCGAGTTCGAGGCCGAGGCCGGGCATTGTTGGGATCGCCAGCATGCCATCGGCATCGAGCTTCCAGCCGCCGAGAGTGATCTCGTCGATGAAGGGCGAGCCAGTGAGGTATTCGACCAGATCGGTGCCGGGGAAGGCGGAGGCGAGGTGCAAATCGGCGGCAAGTCCGACGGCGGTGTTCCAACCGTGCGGGATGAACTGCACACCATGCTCCTGCGCCATCCAGGCGATGCGGCGTTCTTCGCTGATGCCGCCGACTTTGGTCACGTCGGGCTGAATGATGTCGAAGGCGCGCGCTTCAAGGAAGGGCTGGAAGGCCTGACGACGCGTGAGCACCTCGCCGCCGCTGATCGGCACGGGCGAGTGCTCGCGGAGCTTGGCGAAGTCTTCGAGCGAGTCGGGCGTGAGGGCTTCTTCAAACCAATGCACATCATAATCGGCGAGCATCTTCGCGGTGTTGAGCGCCCACTTGTAGCCATTGGTCCAATGCGCATCGCTGCCACCGGCATCGACCATGAGTTTGTTGTCTGCGCCCACCGCTTCACGTGCGGCTTTGACAATGGCTTCGTCCGTCGCTGCATTGCGCCGTCCAAACGGCCCCCAGCCGATCTTGAAGGCGCGGAAGCCTTGCGCCTTCACTTTCAGAAGATGATCGCGTAGCTTTTCAGGTTCATCCATGAGCAGCGAGGCGTAAGGCTGCACACGCTCGCGATAACGACCGCCGAGCAGACGTCCGACCGGCTGTCCTGTCGCCTTGCCAAGCAAATCCCACAGCGCGATGTCGATGCCGCTGATCGTGTGTGTGATGGAGCCACCGCGCCCGAGCCAGAACATGTTCTGATGCAGTTTCTCGCTCACGCGCTCGGGCTCGAGCGCGTTCTCGCCGCGATACAACGGCTCCAGCACGGCAAGCGAAGCGCGAACGAGCGCGTCATTCGTAAAGACACTGCCGAGACCGACGGCTCCTTCATCGGTATGCACGGCGATGAGCGTGTGGACGCAGTCTTCGGGGCGGAGTTCGTTGCTCCAGCCGCCTTCAGGTGTGGCTCCGCGCAAACCTGCGCAGCGGATTTCTCGGATTTTCATAGGTGTCGTTGGAAAAGTTTGGCTTGGGGTTGGAAAGGCACTTCCGCATCAAGCGGGAACATGGGCCGGGCACATTTGGTGTGGCCGAGGCTGCGGAGATTGGCACTTGTTGAGCCCGGCGCATCTACATCAATGTATCGCGCAGCCCACTCTTTGAACATGTGCGGCTCACAATGCGGCGACTTCACCACGACGGCTCCAAAGTGCTTCGGATCACAACCATGCGCCAGGAACAGCGCTCGATCATAGAGACTCACCGCACGACTTGTGACGATCAGCGTGATGTTGCCGACCTGAATCACCGCCGTGGGGCCGGCTTGCCACAACTCGCGAGTCGTCTCGCTATGAAACCAGCCATCCGACAACATCCGCACTCGTCCCTCAATCGGCAGTGGCGTAAACCGGGCAGCATCAAGAGCGCCTCCGACCGTTGTTTTGACGGCATGATCAACACCCGCTCGGAAGGCGGCTTCCACCGCGCTAGGATCAACAATGGGAATCACTGCGGTGCCCTCATAGCCCGCCTCGATCAGTGCGCGAAGGACTGCATTGCTGTCGCCTGATGCACCGGAGCTGGTAGCATCTGCTGCATCGACGAGCACCACGGTTCCGGACGGGTTCTCCTTCGTCATCAGCGCAGCATCAGCCAGACTCGTCAGCGGCACCTGCATCTTTTCATGATGTTCCCAAAACAAGCTCGCGATGCGCAATGCCTCGCGCTCGGCTCGTGCGGGGTCATTGTCCGTCACCACGAAGCTGTTCGAGGCGAGCGCAGGCACATCGGTAAACGGATTGCCCCACATCATCGCCGCTGACAGCCCACCGGGACTTTGCTCGACCATCTTCGCGGCGTCCACCGCGTGACGAATGGAACCCGACGCAGTGATCAACTCATCGCCACGCACCAGCGCAGGCACCGTGACCTTCGCTGTCACCGGTTTCACTTCGCCAGCGACGATGCGCAGTAGCAGCCGAGCCGCGCGCTCGCCAGTGCCGAAGAAATCGACATGCGGGTAGGTGTGGAATGCCACCGCTGCATCGCTCTGTTCCAGCATCCGGTCCGTGAGGATGCCATGCAGATCGAGCGAGATCACGATGGGCACCGCTTCGCCGACAATCTTCCGCGTTTGCTCCAACAACCATCCTTCCGGGTCGCCCTCGCTCTGCGTCGCCATCGCGCCATGCAGCGAAAAATAAACGCCATCAACCTCAGGTGCCGCCTTGATGCTGGACAGCAGTTCGTCCGCCAGCCGCTCAAACCCCGCATCCGCCAGCGTGCCGCCCGAGGTGATGAAATGCGCGCTGCACGTCGGCACGACTTCCACGCCCGACGTCGCATCAAACACGCTCAACGCCCCGCCCACCTCGCTGCGCACCTGTCGATGGTAGTCGAGAATCGACTGACCATGACGAAGCGTGAAGTCTTCGTATCCGCTAAGGACTGGATTGAAGGTGGAGACTTCCTGTTTGCATTCGGCGATGAGAATTCGGGGCATGGGCGAAGGGTGTGGGATTATGAGTTAATCGCCGATAGAGACCAATTTTAATCCGCGCTCACGAGCTTCGTTTGCCAGAGATAAAAGCCGATCGATCAAAACGATCAAAACGATCAAAACGATCATATCGACTCGCTCGACACTGCTGCGGATCTCGGTTTCTTTGGAAATTGTCGAAGTATTCCAGCCAGTGACTACCTCCCATCTCTCAGGCTTGTTCACAGTATCACCCCTTGCTTCATTGAGTTTCTCAATAAGGCGATCCAACTGATGCCCCGATATTTCTGAATCTGAATACAGATCAATTAGTTCATGCTCCTTGGGAGGAAGGTTTGCCGCCTCGAAATACCAGTAAAGAAACCAATATTTACCGTCGCCTTCAAGAACGACGCAATTTTTTAGTGACTCTCGGGTCACAGAACTTAGCGATGGAGCAACAACGATTTCAGCAGCCATATAATAGTATTTGGGTAGGCAGCGCACATTGCATTAATCAGCAGCCTTCATCCAAGACTCATCAAAATAACCTGCTCTCACTGATTCGTCAGCGCTGACGTTCATCATCGCCCAGTCGCCGAGACGTGGAAAAAGCAGGTAGTTGAACGCCGCGAACTCCTTCTCGTGGAAGGTGTGCCCGCTGTTGATGACGATGTAGCGATCCCTGGCGAGCGGGCTGGCGCAGATGAAAGCGGGCGCGTGACTGGCCGCCGACTGCGACTGCTCGCCGAGCCGAATTTCATCGCGGGTCCACGTCACAGGCAGCTGCGACAGCGCTTTGGCGATCCATGAGTTGCTGCCGGGATCACCAAATAGGATGAGGTGCTTGTCGCGCACGTCAGCCTCGGTGACTTCAGTGTCGTTCTTCACCGGGAGGTTGCCCCGCATGTAGCGCGCCCATTCGTATTCAAAGTGTTTCAGACTGGCGGCGGCCCAGGCATTCACTTCGGCATTCCACGGTTTGCCGGTGCCGCGCACGCAAAGGAATGGCGTGGCGAAGGCGTCATCAATGGGGCCTTGGAGGCCGGGGCGTTTGCCTGTGAGTGTGATCTGGCTGCGTGGGCCGTCACATTGCCACGAATCGCCCGATTTGGTGAAAACGAGCGCGTCATCGGCCTTATGTGGTGGCAAAGAGATCTCGACACCGGCGATACGCATCTTGGAAACCGCACGATGAATGACGAAGCGAGTCACATTCCTCACATCGCTCACATCCAGCCCATCTCCATCGCTCACCGTCGCGCGAAACTCTGCTCGCTCGTAGTGCTTGCCGAGGCCCAGCAACTCAAGCCAATGACAGCGGCTGTATTTTAGCGTCCATGTCACGAAGCGCATCTGCTTGGGATCGTGGTCGAGCCCTTTGGCCACATACTCGCCGATACGTCGCATCTGCTCGGCGTGCGTCTTTGGATCGATGACGTGACCGGTGCCGGGTGAGATGAGATTCACGAAGGGAATGCCTTCCTTCGCGAAGACCTCGCCCATGTGGACGTGCGATTGGAAGAAGGTGTCCTTGTCGCCTATGCACGCGATCTCCGGCACCATGCTGGCGTTTGCGACGTAGTCGATGGAGTCGAGCATGTGCAGGCCGATCTCCTGGTGCGGCGGCAGCGGTCCGACTTTGATGAAGCTAGGGATGGGCGTCTCTGAGAAGCGATGCGTGTCCACATAGCCGCAATACGGTCCGATGGCGACGAAGCGGTCCGGGTGCTTCAAACCGAGGTGCCAGGTGCCCGAAGCGCCCATCGACATGCCGCGCAGCACGATGCGGTCGCGGTCGATCTTGTAGTTGCGGCAAACGGCCTCAATAGCCTCAGACACATCCGTCTCGCCCGCCCAGCGGTAGCAGTTCTCCACGCGCCCAAGCGGATGCAGCTCGATGAAATCTGCCTCAGGGCCGGGTTTGTCAGCATCCCCTTCATCGAAGCGCGACATGAACTTCAGCTCGCTCATGCCGACGGGCTTTGAGCTGCCGTGCAGCACGACATCAAGCCGCATGGGTTTCGTGCCCTCGTAATTCTTCGGGACGATGACGCCGTAGGGCTGCGTGGAACCATCGACAGCGGAGACAAAGCCACGCATGACTTTGCCTTTCTTCTTGGTCCATGGCGATTGATTCGCTGTCAAAGCAGTGACGCGCTCGGTGCCGCGAGCGAGTGCCTTCTCAATCGTGGCGACATCTTTAGCGGTGAACGCGGATTCGTAGCGCAGCGCCCATTCGCCGCCTTTGTGAAACACCTCGGCATCGGCCAGCAGATCGGCATGAGCTGGTTTGAGCTTCGCCATCTGTGCTTTCAGAGCTTGCGCCGACTCGTGAAGGGCGCTCGGGCTGACCGCCTCGCGCAGCATGAACTCCATCGCAGCGCAGGTGTCCTCGTAGTTGGTGGAATGGCCACCTGCCTCGCGATGGATGCTCAACACCTTGCGCTTGGCCAGCTGGAGCTTCTCCACGAGTCGCAGCACGCTTTGCGGTGGCACCACGTCATCCTTGCCGCCCGTCGTGACGGCCACAGGCATTACAAAACGTTCCGGCCACAACTCGGCACTGCGCTTTTTGTATTCGTCGGGCACTACGTCCTTCGTGCCGCCATACGAGGCGATGATGGCGTCTTGAAACTTCGCATACTCAACCATGTTCGCCGTGCCGTTCAGGCTGCAAACACCCGCGATCAGTTCAGGATGCAGCGCCGCAAAGATGAGCGCCGAAGTGCCGCCCATGGAGCCGCCTGCGATAAACACGCGGCCTACTTGATGACGTCGCTTCATCTCTGCGATGATCTGCACGACATCCGCCTCGGCCTTCGGCCCCATCCAGGAAGTCTTGGCGCGATAATCGGGCGAAACGACGATCAAGCCATGCTTCGCAGCCACATCACGCACGCCTTTGCACTCGCCCCGTGTTTCCTTGATGAACTGCCAGCGATCTGAACCGTGGCCGTGTAGCGCAATGACGACATCGCGAACCGCTAAGGAAGCCACGTCATTCGGGACAATCTCGACATACCGCTGCTCGGTGCCGTCGAGCGACGATCTGAATGCAATGTCCACCGGTTCTGCAGCGAAGGCTGCGGACGCGATGAACGCGATGGTGAGGAATGTGGCTTTCATCGGCGTGGTGGAGGTGGCATGAACAGATCGGTGGCGTCAGTGCGCTTGAGTTCGTTGTGGAGCTTTGCGCGGAAGTCGTCGAGCAGCGGACGGCTTGCCGCATCGAGAGCGAGGTTCTTCAACTCCTGCGGATCAGCTTCGAGGTCGTAGAGCTCCTCGATTTCATCCGGGACGAGCGTGTTCACATACTTGTAGCGGCCCTGCCGGAGGAACTGCCACCAGGGGACATAGAGCTTGGCGTTGATCTCCTTGCTGCTGCGGTCCTCGGGCCGTGCATCGCCGAATCGCAGGCCGATGTGCTCCATCATCACAGCGCGGTCCGTGAATGCGGCGGGATCGCGCAGCAGCGGGCGGAGATCGTGGCCGTGCATGGTGTGCGGCGGCGTGACTCCGGCAAAGCCGAGCAAGGTGGGCGGGACATCGACGATGGTGGTTGGCTGGCGGCACACACCGCCCTTTGCCACGGCACCGGGCAGTCGAAAGATGAGCGGCATGCGCAGGCAGGCATCATACGGGCCGACTTTCCACGCGAAGCCGTGCTCACCCCACGCGAAGCCCTGGTCGGAGGTGTAAATGATGAGCGTGTTGTCGAGCTGGCCGCTCTCCTCCAGCGCACGACGCAGATCGCCGACGCCTTCATCCACCGCGCTGACGAGGCGGTTGTAGGCGCGAATGGTATCAGGCAATGACTTGCCTCCATACGCTGGCTGGCCGTCGGGCCTGCGCTTGAACATCGACCAGTCGTGCATGTAGCCGGGCTTGTCCGGGCGCGGGCCGAAGACATCGGCGGGCGTGGGCACCTCGGCATCGGTGTAAAGATCCTTGTGGCGCGGATGCGTGGTGTTCGGCAGGTGCGGCGCGTTGTAGCAGAGCCAGAGCATCCACGGCTTGTCATGCTTTCGCCGGATGAAATCGGAGGCGAGACGCGTGAAGACATCCGTGGTGTAGCCCGGCAGCGTCTTCGGCGGCACACCGTCAATGGCGAGATCCTGATCGTTATACCAGTCGCCTTTGATGACGTTCTGATCCCACACGGCGGAGTGATCCCAAAGAACCCCATGCGCGGCATTCTGACCGATGTGCCACTTGCCGATGAGCGCGGTCTGGTAGCCGGATTTTCGCAGCGCGGCAGGCCAGAACGGCGCGGTGGATAGATCGAAGGCCTCGCCCTTCGCCGTCACGCCCTTCAAGTGAACGCCATGAATGCCATGCGGCAGCCGGCCGGTCATCACGCAGGCCCGGCTCGGCGAGCACCACGATGCGCCGTAAGCCGTGGTGAAGCGCACGCCCTCCGCCGCGAGCCGGTCGATGTTCGGCGTGCGCACCCAAGGCCACGCGCCTTCCTCAAGATAGCAGCCAAGCGTGCGCTGGCTCTGGTCATCGGTGTAGATGAAGAGGATGTTCGGGCGCGACGGTGCAGAGGCATGGAGAACGCACGGAGCGATGAGCGCGAGGAGAAGGATGAGGCGGTGTTTCATCGGGTGGACAGCTTCCATTGTTCAACTTCGGCGAGGATTTCATCGCGCGTGCATCTTGGGCGCAAAGCGGTGCGCACTTTGAAGCCGTAGTCCTTCATCAGCTCGGGCTTTTGGATGAGGAACTGGAAATCCCAGGCGGGGTTCGTGGATTTCAGCGCCGCGTTGGCTCCGCCGCCGCTGGGAGAGTGCGTGAAGCGGATGCCTTCCGTGCGGTCGAACATGACGATCCAGGTGAGATCATCGAAGTGGCCGTAAAAGAACGGTTGATCAAAACGGAAGCGCGAGAGGCTCTTGAACAGCGTGTCGCGGCCTCCGTCGGGAAAGGACATCTCGAAGTTGTCATCGCGATGGCGCACGGTGCTCTGATCGTTGTGCCACTGCGTGCAGAACTGCGTCCACATGTCCTTCTGCGCGTTGAGTCCGCCGAGGAAATACATGCTCTTGTCGGCGGGTGCGTTCATGTAGCTGGCCCAGAACAAGGAGAGGTAGCCACGCGGAAAAACATCGCGATGCGCACGGCAGCCGAAGTCCATGTCGAGATAATGCGGCGCGACGAGGCGGAAGCGCGTCCAGCTTTCGACATGAAACGTCGGCGTGGGAGGCTGGTGCAACTCCGCCTCAGTGTCGCTGATGCGCGTGAGCGTCATGGGCGCGTTGCGCGGCTCAAAGAAGGTCTTCGAGTCCTCCAGATGCTCGCCCGTGACGATATGCTCCAAGTTCAAGCCCGCCACGGCGGGCACGAAGAGGCTGCGTGTGCCTTTCGCGTGTTGGAGGCTCCAGAGACCGTTGTAACCCGCGCGGTGCTCGCTCTGCACCGAGTTGTCACCGATGACTGCGGTGAGGTCACCGACCTGAAGCGTGGTGTGCGATGCCTTCGATTCAGCGCGGGCTGTCAATGCGAGCGCGGCGGCGGTGGAGGCTCGGATGAAACGCCGGCGGCCAGGATTGGCTGGGAGATGCGAGGTCTGGCCTATTTTCATGGCTTGTGTGCAGTGATCCATTTGGCGAGCAAGTCGGGCAAGGCAGACTCGTCCCCTGGCGAACGCCCGATGAGGCTCAAGTCCTGCGCTTTGATCAAACGACGGGCGAGCGCCTCATTCGCCTGCACTTCTGTATTCAGCGTCGGCTTGGCGGTGGATGGCAGGGCGACGACCACATCCCACTCTTGCGGGCCGAAGCTGAGGGACCAGTTCATGATCCAGGAGTAGCGCTGGTGAAAGGCCTGCGGTGTCGTCTCGCTGAGATGGCCGGGAACGGCGATGACGACGAGGTTGGGTTTCATCGTGCGCACCGCTTTGGCGGTGTTCTCGAGTTCGGCGAGCGTCTTGCCTTCGACAGGCCAGGGCTTCACCGTGACTTGTGCATTTGGATAAAGCGACTTCAGCGCGGGGGCAATGTGCTGATCAAACGGTGGCATCGCGAACACCGTGACCGGCTTGCCTTCGGCGAGGAGCTTCAGCGTGTGCGCTAGCGGATTGGGCGGCGGTCCGACTTCACTCAGCGACATGTCTTTGCCCGTGATCGTCTTCGAGATGGTCTCGGCGAAGAGCTTGTGGCCGTCCATGTTCGGATGGATGGCGTCGCTCAGCAGGAGGTTCCATTCGAGTTCGTCTTTGGCTCGCACGGTCTCGAAGGCCGCGTGGCAATCGGCGAGGCCGAGTGACTCCGTTTTCGCGAGATCGCGGATGGCCTGAGAATACTCGGCGAGTTTTGTGACAGGTCTTTGCGGCGAGTTCACGATGCTGTTTTGTGTGCAAAGCACGACTTCGGCACCCGCAGCATGACAGCGCTGGGTGATCTGCTTCATGTTGGTGATGAAGTCGGCGACCGGCACGCGGACGAGGTCGTTCATGCCGAACATGATCGTCACGAGATGCGGCTTGTGGGCCAAAACATCGCGCTCCAGGCGTGCGAGGCCGCCTTTGCTGGTGTCGCCACTGATGCCGGCATTGCGCACGGTGATGGTCGCGTTCGGATGCAGCTTTCGAAGCGCGATCTGCAACATCTCGGGATAAGCCCGCACGCTGCCGCTGTGATAATAGACGCCCGTGATGCTGTCGCCGATGCAGACGATGCGCACGGGTTCTTTAGCCTCGGTGAGAAGCTGGCGTGTCTTGTCCGGCCCGGCGGCGAAAGCCTGGCAGGCAAAGACGGTGAGGAAGGCGAGAAGGGCTTTCATGGTTGGGTTCGTGGGATGATGGGCAGCACGATGTGCGATGCCTGCCCGGCGCTGTGCATGATCTTTTGCGTGGCGACGACGCTTGTGGTTTCGAGACCGATGTTGTCCGCGCCAGTGTTGAGGTTGCGCAGGTAATACGGGAACCAACTGCTGGAGATCTCGACACGAATGCGGTGGCCTTTGAGGAAGGCGTTCGATGTCGCCCGCCAGAAGTCGATGGTGTATTCATAGACTTGATCGGGCTCGATGAGGCTGAGCTTGGCGGGATTGAAAGTGCCCTCGCGTGCTGGATCGCGATGACGCGCGCGCATGACGCCTTCGCAGAGCATCGCGGAGAAGCCATCGGGTTGCACGTCGATGAGGCGCACCATCCAGTCAGTGTCGCGGGCGAAAGTGGCGGCGTAGAGTTTGGCGGTGATCGGGCCGGTGACTTCGACCTCTTCATCGAGCGGCGGTGTCGTATAGACGAGCACATCGGGACCGCTCGATGACTTGCGCGTATCGGCCGCTCCGTTTTCGAGGTGTCCGCCGGTGAAGGGCGAGCGTGTGGGTTTGGCGGGATCATAGACATACGAGTCGTGATCCGATCCGGTGGGTAGTGAAGTGCTCAGCACTCCGTCTCCGCTGATCGAGTTCGCGTGACCCTTGCTGTCGAAGTAATATTTCGTCCAGCGCGTCTGCGGCAGCGGCCAGTCCTGCTCGGCGTGCCATTCATTGCGGCCCATCACGAAGACATGCACGGGCGCGTCGTTCATCACGCCGTTGTCGATGCCTTTGAGCCAGTGATCGAACCATCGGCAAACGTAGCCATCCCAGTCGATGATCGCCTGCTCGCCGTAGTCGAAGGCACCGAGCTTGCGGCTGGTGTTGATGATGTGCTGCCACGGACCGATCACCATGCGCGGATGCCGCGCGTCAGGCGTCGCACCGTGCTGCTTGATCGCGAGGTAGTTCATCGGCGCGCCGGGGAAGTCGGCATCAAACCAGCCTGTGGCGGCAAGCGATGGTACCACGATCTTCGCATACTCTTCCGGCTTCTGATAAGCGATACCCTGCCAATACGGATCGGAGGAAGTGTTGCCGCGAATCCACTTCTCGAACCACGGTGCATCCATCGCGCCGCGCAGTTCATTCAATTTCAAATACGGTAACTGCATGTAGTCCGCGAGCCGCCGCTCTTCCGAAGCAAACCCGCCGTAAGGTCCAGGCCCCATCGTCTGGCCGACACGCCCCGCGTTCGCGCCGCCCCAGTCCACCATCCAGGAAACGAGCACGCCATTCTGATACGGCGCATTGAACATCGCATCCGGCGGCGCGACCTCCGGCACGATGCACTTCAGCGACGGCGGAGCCTGCGTGGCCGTCCACCACTGAGTCCAGCCCATGTAGGACAGGCCCATCATGCCCACCTTGCCATCGCACCACGGTTGCTTCGCCAGCCACTCGACGAGGTCGTAGCCATCCGTCTTGTGCTTCGGATCAAACGGATCCCAATCGCCCTCCGAATCAAATCGACCGCGCGAGTCCGCCACCGCCACGGCATAGCCGCGCTGCGCGAACCAACTGCCGCGCTTTTGATAACCCGGATTGTTGCCGTAAGGAGTGATGATCAGGATCGCAGGGAACCGCCCGTCGGCTTTCGGCTGAAACACATCCACCGAAAGCCGCACGCCATCGCGCATCGCAGCTTTGTTGCCACGCGTCGCTTTGACTTCGAACTGCTCGGCGGAGTATTGGCCGGGATCGGGTGCTTCTGCATGAAGAGCGGCCAAAGGAGCCAGCAGAGCTGTGAAGATGAGGAGGATCGGTTTCATAAGTCATGGGTCCGTTTGCATCACCTGTGCCTCGATGTCCAAGCCAACGCGCTGGCTCCATGCTTGCTGCATCGCTTTGAACCACAGTCCAGGCTTGCCATCGCCGATGGGGATGTTGTTGATCTTGGTGCAGGGGGCGAGGCAGTAGGGCGTGGTGGTGAGCCAGGCTTCGTCGGCGTTGATCACGTCGTAGGGCTGGAAGTCTTTTTCGATGAACTCCATGCCGATCTGTGGCGCGAGTTCCTTCACGGTTTGCAGACTGATGCCCCAGAGGATGTTGCGCGTGGTGGGTGTGATGATCGTGTTGCCTTTAATGATGACGAAGTTTGAGCCCGCGCATTCGGTGACGTTGCCATCGAGATCGAGCAGCAGCGTGATCGCACGCGGATCGACGGCCTGCGATTGCTTGTCGGCGAGAAACCAGTGCAGTCGGCTGCGATTTTTCATCTTTGGCTCGATGCATTGCGGCGGGATGTGTCGGATGGACGGCGTGACGACATGCGCGCCATCGACAAACAAATGCCGCCACATGCTGAAGCGCAGCGGGAACGAGTGGATGCAGATAGTCGGCGACAGCGGACCTGCGGCTCCTGCGCTGCCAGCATAGAGCGCGTTCTCGCCCGGTGTGACGAAATGCACGATGCCGATGTCTTCGTCTGGCCTCAACAGCTTGCAGTTGGCTGCGGCAAGCTCGTGGGTTCGCGCCAGCATCTCCTCCGGCGACAATGGAACTGCGATGCCGGAATACTTCAGCGAGCGATACAACCGCGCGACATGATCCTCGGCACGATACGGCTGATGCTGGAACGTGCGCGTCATCTCGGTGAGCGTCGCGCCGAGCACGATGCCGAGATCGTAGATGTTCAGCTTTGCCTGCGAGGCAGGCACGAAGCCGTTGTTCAGATAGACGATGGGTTCGCTCATGAAATGTGAGAGCTTTGTTTGATGCGATCGAAGATGTTTGATGTGATGCGTTGCGCGCGCGGGTCCACGCCTTTGGGTTCGGTGTAAACTTTGGGACGCACGTAGCCGGGAGGTGCGGACAAGCTGTCTGCCCACCAGCATGTCGCGGCGTTGAAGACGATGTTCTTCTTCGGACCGGGATAAATCGTCGCAGCGTAAACGCCTTCGCCTTTCGGGCCTTTGACTCCGTTTTGCGTTTTGCCAGTGGAGACGACTTCGAGCCCGGGGATGTCAGCGGGCATGCCCATCCATTCCCAACCGACGAGACCGGGAATGCCATCGCCTTTCTTCATGCCAGTGCCCGCGAAGATCCAATGGTCCGGCATCGAGCAGACCCAAGGTCCGCCTCCGGTGACTGGCGGTGCATTGCGTGCGCCGATGAGTTCAGCTTCGCTCGGTGTTTGGTAAGGGAACTTGCTCGCGCCCGCCCAGTCGCCGCCGGGAAGGCGCGGACCAAAGGCGTCGATGCGACTGAAGATGCGGTTCGGCACGCCACGTGATGATGGTCGCGGATCGATGCGGCCCCAGCAGGTGTCGCCAGAGAAAAAGCAGGCATTCACTCCAGCGGCGACGGCTGCCTTGAGCTGGTCATACATCTCGATCGAGTAGTATTCATCGTGCCCGATGCTGAGAATGCCCTTCGCTCGCAGCAAGCCCTTCGCATCGGCGTGTGTATCGAGGTTCGAGATGTAACTCACGTCATAACCGTGCTGCTCCATCCAGTAGGCGAACGGAAACTCCCACAGAAACCACGAGCCCGAGCCCGTGGACAGCGGCGCATCGAGGATCTGGCAATACTTGCCGTAGGGCCGGTCGAAGCTCACGTCCACGCCGGGCCCGCAATACCACTTGTCCTTGCCGTCGTCGTAGAGCGCGAACTGATCCGGCCAGCGGTTGTAGGCCTGCCAGGTGGTGTCGGAGCATTGGAAAAGAAAGTCCGCGCGCCGGTCATCACGCACGATGAAGATGACGTAGCTTTGCCATCCATCGCGTTCCGCCGTGAGTTTGCCCACATACACGCCACTCACCCAGTCGTCCGGGATCGTCAGCTCTGTGCATGGTTCCCACTGGCACTCGCGCAAACGATTCGGACCCACGGGCGGATCAGGCTGTGTCACACCTTTGAACGAGCCAAGGCTCAAGACGTGCATGCCCCCATCGCCGCCGTAGTAGCCGGCCCGGTAGATGTCGATGGTGAAGGGCGACGGCGGATTCGTGCTGACGTGAAAGCTGATCTTTTCACTCGCCCGCACGCTTGTTCGCGAGCAGTAGCCTTCGATCCACGGGCAGCGATATTTCGTCTTCGGATCAACGCCGGTCTTGGTCAGCATCCAATCACGCGTGCCAGTCTTCGCATTCTCCTTTTGGATCACCTCGGATGTTCCCGATGCAGTCGCAGCGAGTCCGATCTGCGCCGACATGGCGAGAGATCCCGTCGTGGCGATGAACTGCCTACGGTTCATCAGCGATGAGTTGGTTTGGGCTGTTTTCATGGTGGGCGCGACCGGCATTATTGATAACGTAGATGCGCCTCCACCTTCTCGAGTTGCACCGAGGATTTTCTCAAAGGCGCGCGAGTCGAGAGGTGGATATCGACTTCGTTTCGCCCGACTTTCCATGCCATGGATGGCACCGCGCAATCGAGTCGGAGTAGATGTTGCTGCGGATCAATCTTGTAGTCGCCCTTCCCGCCTGAGGTGCGCTGCGATTTGGGAGAGAATATTTGCGAGTCCTTCCATTCCGCATCGTGTGTGGTGATCGTCAGGAGCGTGCCATTGAATCGGATGTCGAACACATCGGCCTCGTCGGCTTGAAAGAGGACGCAACGTAGCGTGAGGCTGGCCTTCACCTCACTCGCTGGCGGTGCGTCGCTGATGTGTAGTGTGAACTTCGCAACGTCGTCATCGAGTTGCTTTGGCAAAGGCGCGGTGTCGTTGCGATTGAAGAAGCCGTCGGCCCACGGATAGCCACCGCGTCGCTCGACGGCGAAGAACTTGTCCTTTTCAGCCATCGACTTCGGATCGCCCACTTCTTGGTAGGCGGCCTGATGCGACCGCGGACCGACATCTGAGCCGACGATGCGACAAACTTCAGGAGTGCCGACGGACCAGTTGAAGGTCGCCACGCTGTCGGCTCCGCGTTGAAAGTGGTTCGCGAACACGCCTCGCAAGAACTCGATGGAGCCGTAGCGATAGCCATCGGTGGTGTGATGATCATCAAAGCACGGTTGAAGCTGAACCTCGTCGCCGACTGCGGCGCGAATGCCTTCCACATCCACGTCCATCGATCGTGATCCCAGCGTGAGCACGTCCACAAGATGCTGATCGGCCCAGGCGTTCACATCGAAGCCGTCCGCATGACAGCCTTCAAGAGTCTGCGGCACCTTCGCCGCCAGCAGAAACGGTCGTCCGCGCTGCTGTGCAACCTCCAGCAACATCAGCCGGACCCTGCGCATGAACTCCGTGACATGCCCGCGAAGCTCCCACTGATGACCGACCGAAAGGCACGGAATGTGACGCGAGAAATCAATCTGAATGCCATCCAGGTCGTAGCGCATCGCCAGTTCGCGAAGGATCGCCACCTTGTGCTCGCGCAACCCAGGCGCGGCAAGATTCCACATGCCCTGCGGCCACCACGAGGCTGCCACCACCCAATCGGGATGCGCTACCTTCAGCGGATGCGGTTGCTTCGACAAGCCGCCCTCGGGCAGGCATTCGACTTCGCTGATGCGATGATTCCAAAAGACCTCGAGCTTGCGGCGGCGCGTTTCGTTCACGAGTTGCTCGACCCAATCGATGCCTTGGCTGAGCCATTGCTTAAGCAGTGGATGATCCACCGGAGGTTCGATCTTGCTCGGATACGAACACCCCAACGGACTGCCGCCGATGTCCCACCAAATGGCGTCAATCTGGCTGCCCGGCACATCCATCTGCGAAAAGACCACGTCTCGAAAGCGCTCGAACTTGGCGTCCGCATTCCGGTGAAGCTTCCAGTAACTCCACATGGGATCATTCGCATCGTATTGCACCACGATGCGCCGCTTCCGTCGCCGCATCGCATCGCGATGATCCGCTGGCAGTTCCACAGCGTGTAGCAGCGTCGTGCCCAATGCCGCACCAACGCTCGCTTGCAAAAACTGGCGGCGATTCATGGCAGATGAAGGTGGGTTCTCACAAGGCGCTTGGAGGAATGAGTTTCTGCGCAGTCAGCCATTTCAGCGCGGCGGCTTTCCACTGTTCCCAGAGCGGGCCTTTGCAGCCGTTGAAGCCATGGCCTCCGCTGGAGAGTTCGAGCAGTTCGACGGGGACGTTGAGTGCGTTCATGGCAGCGACGAACTGGCGGCTGTTCTCGGGTGGGACAGGTTTGTCGTCGATGGCGTGGGCGAGAAAGGCGGGCGGGGTGTCGGCGGTGACTTGAAGTTCGTTCGAGTAAAGGCGAACGAGGTCCGGTGCGGCGTTGGAGCCGATGAGTTTCTCTTTGGAGCCGGTGTGAGTGAACTCGCCCATCGTGACAACGGGATAAACGAGCCAGCCGAAGTCAGGACGGCAGCTCAAGCGCTCAATGGGATCGGTGGAGGCAGAATCGCCCGCATTGAAATGCGTGAGCGCGGTTGAGGCGACGTGACCGCCTGCGGAGAAACCGAGGATGCCGATGCGCTGCGGCTCGATCTTCCACGCGGCGGCGTTGGCGCGAGTGAGGCGGATGGCGCGTTGGGCATCGAGCAGCGGCACCTGATGACGCAACTCCGGCAGGCGATACTCAAGGATGACGCAGGCGATGCCGTGCTCGTTCATCCATTGCGCGATGGGATAGCCTTCGCGTTCCGTGACATGGCGGATGTAACCGCCGCCAGGGCAAAGCACGATGGCAGCACCGTTCGCTTTGTCGGCGGGAGGTAGGAAGACTTCGAGTTGCTTGGTGCAGTCTTCGGTCTTGCCGTCGCCGATAGGCGCTTTGCCATTTGGCCAAAGCGGGACGCGATGAGTCGGCGTTGGCTTGGCGACTGGGGCTGCGGATTGCGCGAGCAGACCTGAGCCGATAGCAAAGAAGGCGACGACAGCGAGGGCTGCTGTTCTTTTCATGACGTGGGATTCTGAGTGTGATGATCGCGGGGAAACAAGCATCGGATGCCGATGATCAAGGCGACTGCGACCGCGAGATAAGCGACGGCGGTGATCGAGAGCAACCGGTCGATGCCGAGCGTCTGCTTCCACATGCCGCCGAAGAGTGTGGCGAAGCCGGACATGATCGCGCCGAAGAAATTGAGCACGCCGACGGCGGTGGCGCGTGCGTCACCGGAAACGACATCGAAGGCGGCGGGGAAGATGTTCGCGATGAAGAGGCCGCTGAAGAGACCAAAGCCGGTGGCGGCGATGCGCGTGACAAGAAGCGTGTCGCTGTTGCCGAGCAGGTGGATGCACGGCGCGGAGAGAGCGAGGCCGGACACCATGAGCCAGAAGCGCGCGGCTTTGGTGCGATGGAAGAGAGCATCGGCGATCATGCCGCCTCCGATCACGCCGATGAAGGTGGCCGTTTGCAGGAAGGCGGTGGCATTGAAAGCGGCGTCGGCCTGGTTGAGCGCAAACTTGTCATGCAGGAAGGCCGGGAGCCAGCCGTAGAGCAGCCAGATGCCAAAGACGAACACGGGAAACACGAAGCACAGCAGCAAGAAGGTGCGCGAGCGACCGAGTGCAGTGAAGGTGATGCCCGCCGTGGTCGCGGCCTTGTCTGCCTGCGGTTCCTCGACACGACGCAGAAACGCAAAATAGGGCAGAGCATACAGCACGCCAACCGCGCCGAGGGCAAAGAAAGCCTCACGCCATTGGCCGCGGTCCGCCATCCAGCCGCCGAACCAACTGCCAACCACCGTTCCAGCGATCTGGCCGGTCATGAGCATCGAAACGGCTCGTGAACGTCGCGCCGCCGGATAGGCACTGGCGGTGAGTGCGACGGCGCTGGACATGTAGAGCGACTCGGAGACACCCATCGCAGCGCGCATCGCCAGCAGCATCGCACCGCTGGCCACAAGGCCGGTGCCGATGGTGACAAAGCTCCACACAACGAGACTGATCACAACGAGCAGACGTTTGGAGAAGCGGTCGCCGAGATAGCCGGAGATCGGGCAGCCGAAGGCATAGACCCAGAGAAACATCGCGCCAACGAGGCCGAGTTCTTGGTCCGTCATCTTCAAATCGGCCTTCAGCGATGGGAACATCGAGAAGACCGCCTGGCGGTCGCAGTAGTTCAAGAAATATGCGAACCACATGAAGGCGACGAGTGCGCCGGCTGACTTCGCCTTGCTCATGCGCGCAGCACCTCGCGCTCACTGACTTGTCTGGCGATCACCGCGACGCAATCACCCTGCTGCGTGAGGCATGGCGCACGCATGGTGATGAGATAACCGCTGCTGGCGGCGACGATTTCTTCCGGCACTCGATCAGGACGCTCCAGATGATGAATGTAGCCGACGACCTGGCCCTTCTTCACTTTTGTGCCGAGATCGACGGTGACTTCAAAGATGCCGGACTCGGGCGCGAGAATGTAGTCTTCGCGATTCGTGGCCTGCGTGATGATCGCAGGTGCTTTGCGCGGCTGTTCGCGGCCTTTGAGCGCGCCGACATGCACGAGCACATTGCGCAGGCCACTTTGGGCGATGCGATGCACGCTGGCTGGAATGCACTCGCCACCGCCGAGTTCGGTGGTGACAACGAGTTTGCCCTGATTCTCCGCTTCGACGGGCAGCAGGCCCGTTCCAGCGATGTCGGCGTAGATGAAACAGAACTCCGTGCCCCAAGCGAGCATGGCGGCGAACATCTTCGCCCGCTGTTCGCGATCGGGCACGAGATGCATGTGCGAGCACGGCACGAACTCCATGCTGCGACCTCCACTGTGGATGTCGATAACGACATCACTGATCGGAAACAGCACCGTGCGCAGGTAGTGCGCGATCTGACTCGTCACCGGGCCTTCCGCATCGCCGGGGAAGGCACGGTTCATATTCATGCCGTCAAGCGGTGACAAACGCGTCGCAGCACGGGCCGCAGGCAAGTTCAGCGATGGAATGAGGATGATGCGGCCCGTGACCTTCTCAGGCGTCAGCTCGCGTGCGAGCTTCATGATCGCGATCTGTCCCTGATATTCGTCTCCATGATTGCCGCCGAGCACGAGCACCGTCGGACCTTTGCCACGCGCGACGATGGTGATGGGGACCATCACATTCGCCCAGCCACCGAGGTTGTGCGAATACGGAACTTGGAGGAAGCCCTGCTGCTTGCCCGGTTTGTCAAAGTCGAGGGAGGTGATGATCATGACACCTCTACGGCGCCAGTGAGCATCACCTCACGGACTAAATCGCCAGCGCGTTTTCCACATCGTCGAAGTGGCCGATGCGGAAACCTTGGCGCTCGCTGTGAGCAAGCAGGAAAGTCGAAAACGTTGGATTGGCCTGCGGGGTATGCTGTGACCGTCGGCGAATCAAGATCACTCCTCACCAATTGATTCCGTCGGGCAACCCTCCAGAGCATCGAGGCACAAGGCGGTCTCCTCAGACGTCTCGGGTTGTCTAAAGACGAAACTTTGACCGGTCTCGTCATCCCGATGGAAGTGAGCGGGCGCAGTGGAGGGGCAGAGGCCGCAATCAATGCAGCTCGAATCAACGTAGAATCTTCCGGGGACGTTTTGGGGCAGGCGATCTAGGATGTTGGCCATAAGGTGGATTGGGGTGGTTGACGGCCCCTTCCTCGCTCAGGCCAAGAAATGCATGAAGTGCATAAAACTCATGCTTTGATGCGCAGCGTGCACAAATACCTCGCCACGAAACCCTTCGATCTTCATGCGCTGCATCTGTTTCACCTCGTGGTGAAGCATCGAAGCTTCACGCGTGCGGCGCGGGAGGCCGGACTATCTCAAAGCGCCCTCACGCGGCAGATGCAGTCGCTGGAAAGCCGACTCGGCGTGGATTTGATCAATCGCACCACGCGCTCCGTCGAGGTGACGGAAGCGGGGCATTACCTCGCAGCGGAGGCGGCGCGACTCATCGGCGGTGTCACGGCCACGCTCGATGGCCTGCACGCCGCCTTTGGCAGCGCCCGGCCGGAGGTGCGGGTGAGTGTGTCACGCACGCTGGCGATGGCGCACATGCCGGGCTTGTTTCATGCGAATCATCAGCGCCATCCCGAGGTGGCCTGCCGGGTCAATTACCATGCGGGTGGTGCGATCCTGACCTCGCTGGATGCCAATGAAACGGACATCGGCGTGCTGTGCCCGCCAGCAAAGCTACCGGACTCGGTGAAGATCACGCATCGTTTCAAGGATCGCTTTGAACTCATCGCTCCAGCCGCGCTGGTGGCACCGAAGCGGGCGGACAGGCTCAAACTCTGGCTCCAGCAACAGTCCTGGCTCATGATCAACAGCGGAACAAACACCGGCCAGTCCCTCCGCCGCTGGATGAAGCGCCATGAACTTGCCGTGACGCCGATGATGGAACTCGACAGCTTTGACCTCATCATCAATCTCGTCGCCAGCGGCTACGGCGTGGCCTTCGTGCCGCGTCGTGCCCTCGCTCTCTACCGGCGGAAAGAATCGCTCATGACGCTGCCGTTTGCTGAGGCCTTCGAGAGAGAAGTCGTCGTCCTCACCCGCAAACACCGCAAACTACCGCCGCATGTGGCGACGTTTGTGGAGAATATTTTGTTCTGAACATGAGACCCCCCCTCGATCACTGGCTGCCGCTCTCAAAACGCCTCAACCTTGCCTGCGGAAGAGAATCATCGGGCTTTGATCGCTGTAATGGCTGATGCGTGATCTCGCTTCATTCACGCTCTCGAGCCGGAGGCTCGAAAGATATTAGCCGGTGGTGAAACCACCGGAACGCACGCACGCCCACAGTCGAACCTAGGCTGTGCCCTGGAAGGGTGCGTGGAGGCCAGGCAGCCGTCGAATGCTTCTCGCGCTCCCTCCGGGGCGCGATGCCTTGGTGGGGGTGGGTGATCTCATCCGGTGGTTTCACCACCGGCTATTTTCTTGGGAGCCTCCGGCTCGATGGGGGATCGAATCGACTAAATCGCCAGCGCGTTCTCCGCGTCGCCGAAGTGGCTGGTTTTCACGCCCATGCGGTCCATGAGGGCGATGTGGAGGCGGCAGAGTTTGCGGTTTTCGTCTTTGCTGAGGTCGTGGAAGCGGCCGCCTTGGATGGTGCCGCCACCACCGCCGGCGAGGACGACGGGGAGCTGGCGGGAATCGTGCGCGTTGCCGTCCATGAGGCTGCTGGTGAGCAGGATCATGCTGTTTTCGAGCAGGGTGCGCTCGCCTTCGTTGGTGGCCTGCATCTTGGCGAGGAACTCGGCCCAGAGTTTGACCTGATGCTCGTTCACACGCTGATACAGGCTGAGGCGATGCTCGTCGCCGGCGTGATGCGACAGCTCGTGGATGCCGCCGCTGATGCCGTCGAGGCTGGGGAAGCGCATGTTGGAGAGATCGTTGTTCATCATGAAGGTGGCGACGCGCGTGCGGTCCATCTGAAAGGCGAGGAGCATGATGTCGAACATGAGGCGCAGGTGGTCCTCGCTGCTCGCGGGGATGCCGGCGGCGGGACGACCGAGCGTGACCGTTTTCACACTGGGCTGCCAGCCTTGGCCGTTGGTCTCGGCTTGGCTGATCTTTTCGGCGAGTTCGACGCGTTGCTCGATCTCGCGCACAGAGGTGAGGTATTCGTCGAGCTTTTGTTTGTCGCGGCTGCTGAGCTTCGGTTTGAGGCTGCTGGCGTCTTCGAGCACGAGGTCGAGGATGCTTTTGTCGCGCTTGCGCTTGCTGCCGTCGTCGAAGAGCTGGTCAAAGGCCTGCTGGGGGAAGATTTCCTTTGGCGCGGGCGTGGTGGGCGTGCTCCAGGAGATGTAGGCGGAATAAATCGACGTGAAGCCGCTGTCGGTGCTGTAGCTTGGCCGCTCGGTGCCGAGCACGACGCTGGGCACCGGCGTGAATTTACCTGTCTGCGCGGCGATGAGCTGATCCATCGTGGTGCCGACCTCGACATCGGTGGTGGTCTTTTTCACCTTCAGGCCGCAGAGCACGTTCATCTTCGGGTAATGACCGCCTTCGCCTTCCACCGTAGTGGGATTCCACAGGCCCTGAAACACGTTCACATGCTTCTTGAGTCCTTCGAGCGGGGTGAGCGATTTTTTGAAAACCATGCCCGCAGGCGTTGTTTCGGCACCCCAATGATGTGGGTTCACGCCATTGCCGGTGAAGCACACCGCGAGCCGACGTGGCGCGGTGTTGTTTTTGACCGATTCAGCTCCGAAAGCGCAGATGGACTCCAGCCACGGCAGGCCGAGCGCTGCACCGGTGCCACGGAGGAAAAGACGACGAGAGGTATTCATGTTTGGGGGGGATGATTTGAAAAGGATTACGGATTGGTGGCGACCGTTGCTTCAGCACGGCGATTGAGGAACTGCCTGCTCTTCACGATCTCCAGTACGGCAGCCGAAAACTTGCCGTTGTTGGCTTTGAGCGAGGTCTGCATCTGCTGGAGGAGTTTTTTGTCGCTGGGCAGCGTCTGGCGGCCGAGGGCGTAGCCGAGGAGTTTGCGGGTGAACTGGGTGAGGAACTGGGGCTCGTTCTTTTTGAGGTAGTCGCGCAGGCCGGGGAGGCCGGTGAATTTGGTGCCGTCCATCATTTCGCCGGTGTCGTCGATTTTGCCGCCGGCTTCATCGGTGGGGCGGAATCGGCCGATGGGGTCGTAGCTTTCCAAAGCGAAGCCGAGGGGGTCGATGCGCTCGTGGCAGACGGCGCAGGCGGAATCGGTGCGGTGTTGCATGAGGGCCTCACGCAACGAGGAAGGCTTGCTGGTTTCTTTGAGTTCGGGGACGTTCGGTGGCGGCGGTGGGCTGCTGAAGCCGAGGACGACCTGATAAAGGTAATCGCCACGCACGACGGGGCTGGTGCGGTGGGGGCGGGAGGTCTTCGTCAAGATGGCGCCCATGCCGAGGAGGCCGCCGCGGTTTTGCTGCGCGGCTTTGACCTCGCGGAAGTCGCCGCCAGTGATGCCGGGGATGCCGTAGTGCTTGGCGAGGCGTTCGTTGATGAAGGTGTAGTCGCCGCTGATGATGTCGGAGACGTTGCGGTCATCGCGGACGAGATGGGTGAAGAACTCCACGGCCTCGCGCTGCATGTCGTTTCGCAGCTCGGGGGTGAACTGCGGGAACTTTTTCTCATCGACGGTGCTCTTCTCGTCGAAGCCATTGAACTTCAGCCACTGGCCCGCGAACTCTTTGGCGAGCGCGGAGGCCTTGGGATCGCGCAGCATGCGCTGCGTGTGCGCGGTGAGCACTTCGGGCTTGAGCAAGCTGCCGTCATCGGCGGCTTTGCGGAGCTGCCAGTCGGGCAAGGAGGCCCAGAGGAAGTAACTGAGGCGTGAGGCGAGCTCGTGGGCATTGAGCGGCACCTCGGTGGTCTTCGCGTCGGCGATGGGCGGCAGCGTCTCGGCTTTGAAGAGGAAATTCGGCGAGACGAGCACACGCACGAGCACTTCACGCGCGGCAGACTCGCGGTCGAGCTCCTTGGCGCGGCTGGCATAGTAGAGGGCGTCGAGTTTTTTCGTCTCCTCCTTGGTGATGGGCCTGCGCCAGGCTTTGCGGGCAAACTGATGCAGGTGCCAGAGCAGCGCACCGTCGTATTCCTGCTGCTGTTGCTTGTTGAGGTTCGGCGTGGCGTTGTAGCCCCAGTCTTTCTTCATTGCGGCGAGCATGTCCTTGTCCTGCTGGCCGAGGAGCTGGCCGAGTTGATCATCGCTGAAGTAATACACGGTGATGTTCGGTTTGCCGCCGCGGTAGAGATTGTTCGCGACCTCCTCCAGCCGGCGCTCGAACATGTCCGGGAAGGCGGCTTTCATCTTGTTGAAGTCGTTCATCGTCTCGCCGGACTTCTTGGTGCTGCGTTTCCAGATGGTAAGCACGCCGGGGATGATCTTCGTCACGTCGCGTGGCGTTCCCGTGGTCATGGTCCATTGGATGGTTGCCTCATCGACCTCGGGATTCTGCATGTCGAGGCGAGCATGAGCCAGGAGCCAGTTCGCACCTTCAGGCAAAGGCAGCGTGACGACCTGCGGCGCGGCGAAGGCGAGCACGTTTGCCTCGATGCTGCGACCGGGCTGCGGATGCTTGCCATAGAGCGCACGCACTTTTTCCAGTTCGGCGACACGAGATTTGATGGCGTCGAGATTCGGCGGTGGCGGGTTCGCAGCAACTTGCTGGCGTTTTTCGGCAAGCGCCTTGTCGAGCCAGGTCAGATAATTGAGCTTCTGCTTGCCGATGTGGTAGTCGATTTGTGTCACGAGGGCGATGTCGCCTTTGTTGCCATCGCCAGTGTCGCCAAAGCACAGGTGAACATGCGTTTTGCCATTCACCGGTCCCTGCATGACATAGGGACGAATGCCGTCGCTGTCCTGCTGCTGGCGCTGCACGCCGCTGCCGGGCTTTTTCGGGTTGTTCCAGCTCAGCATGTCGGCCTCGATGGCCTTGATGAGCTCTTGGGCGGTTTTTTCATCGGCGGGCAGCTCACGCCACGGCACGCGCACGAGGTCGAGGTAGCGGCTTTTTGGCTCCGTGCTGTTCAGAAGGTTCCACCAGTTGCTCAGGAAGTGAATGCTGAGCTTCATGTCCTTCGCGAGCTGGTCGAGCGGCGTTTTGAGCGTCTTGTGCTTCCAGCAGGCGAGCATGTAGTCACCTTCGCGCATCGGATCGAAGTCCTTCGGCAGATGCGGCGCAGCTTTTTGCTGATACCACACGTAGAGACCCTGCTGCGCTTGTGCCTTCACCTGCTCCGGGCCGCGCAGGCCGATGCGCTGCGGATGAAACACGATGCCCGTGCCCGGCATGATGGTGGCATGCTCGGAAAGCTTTCGCGCTGCGGCGAAATACTTGTCGATGGCCGCCGGGCTCATGAAGAGCACGTCGCCCGTGTTGGTGAAGCCTTCGCCACCGCCGCCATCGGTCTGGAACTCTTTGGCGAGCGAGTAATCGCGGCCGGTGAGGTCGCGAATCGTGTAGTCATACTCGGCATTCGTGAGCCGACGCATCGTCACCGGGCCCGGATCGCCGGATTTTGCCTCCGCGAGGGCATCCAGGCCGCTTTGCACCCAGCCGGTGATGCCCGCTTTTTCCTCGGAGGTGAGCTGCTTGGCCTTTCGCGGCGGCATGTCGCCGTTGTCGATGGTGTCCTTCACGGTGTTCCAGATCTGGAAATTCACCGGCACATCGGGATTCGCCGCGAACTTCTTCAAATCGACATCGCCCTTCATCTTCTCCGCGTTGTGGCACTCGTAGCACTTCGAGGCGAGAAAGGACTCCACCTGCTTCCACTCAGGAGCAGCAGAAAGTTGGGACGCGGCGACGACAAAAGCAGCCAAGGCGAGATGGCGGGGATTCAGAGGCATTTTCGAGGTTTGGGGGCGGGCAGACTACGCCCGCGTGGCAATATTTCCATCAGCAGCTTGCGCTCCGATTTTGCGCTATCTTGTGTCTGGAAAGATGCGAAAGCAGATCGCCCCAAAAAGCGTATCTAACACACCCCCAATGAACTCCCCCAACTCACATCATGCCCCGAATCTGGAGCATGCGTTCCTGACGCGTCGGCAGTTGCTGCAGCGTGTCGGCATGGGCTTTGGCACCGTGGCGGCGGGTTCGTTGTTCAATCAGCAGGCTGCGGCGGCGACGCTGGACCCGATGGCGCTGAAGCGGCCGCATTTTGAGCCGAAGGCGAAACGGGTGGTGCATTTCTTCATGAACGGCGGCCCCTCACACGTCGATACGTTCGACCCGAAGCCGATGCTGGACAAATACGACGGCAAAGCGCTGCCCAACGTGCTCAAAACCGAGCGTCCGACCGGTGCGGGCTTCAAATCGCCCTTCAAGTTCACCAAACGCGGCCAGTGCGGGCTGGAGGTGAGCGAGATCTTTGAGAAGACGGGCGCGTTTGCCGACGATCTGTGCGTGATCCGCTCGATGCACGCGGATGTGCCGAATCATGAGCCGTCGCTGGGCCTGATGAACAGCGGCGAGGGTCGGTTGAACCGTCCGACGATGGGTTCGTGGGTCACCTACGGCCTGGGCAGCGAAAATCAAAACCTGCCCGGTTACATCGCGATGTGTCCCGGTGGCATGCCGACGCGACGCACGAAGAACTGGCAGTCCGCCTTCCTGCCGAGCGCCTACCAGGGCGCGTACATCAACACGGAGGACACGCGGGTCGAAAAGCTCGTGGAGTTCATCAAAAACGGTTCGCTCGATCTCAAGCAGCAGCGTCGGCAGCTCGACCTGTTGCAGCAGTTGAATCAAAAACATCTGGTGCAGCAGGATCGCGATCAGCAGCTCGAAGCCCGCGTGCAGAGCTACGAGCTGGCCTACCGCATGCAGATGGAGGCCACGGACGCTTTTGACATCATGAAGGAGCCGGAATCGGTGCGGAAGATGTATGGCGACCACGCTTTTGGCCGCCAGTGCCTCATCGCCCGGCGTTTGCTGGAGCGTGGCGTGCGTTTCATCCAGCTCTGGACCGGTGCGGGCCAGCCTTGGGACAATCACGACGAAATTCTGGAGCACCGGAAGCTCGGCCAGCAGACGGACGGGGCGATCGCGGCTTTTATGAGCGATTTGAAGCAGCGTGGCTTGTGGGACGAGACGCTGATGATGTGGGGCGGCGAATTTGGCCGCACCCCGGCGGTGGAACTCCCCACTCCGGGCGCGAACGCTGGCAAGCAACACGGTCGCGACCACAATCACTATGGCTTCACGATGTGGCTGGCCGGTGGCGGGGTGCGCGGTGGCTACACGCATGGTTCAACCGATGAATTCGGCTTCGCCGCGCAGGACAAACCCGTACATGTGCATGATCTGCATGCCACGATTTTGAAGATTCTCGGCTTCGACCACGAAAAGTTCACCTACCGCTACGCCGGCCTCGATTTCCGCCTCACGGGCGTGAATGAGTGCAAGGTGGTGCAGGAATTGCTGGCCTGAGTCCGGCAGAAAGCCAGCCAGCCAACCAGCCCGCTTGCAAGGCTGGCACCCACGTTTACAGTCGCGCCCTCATGCATCGAAAAATCCTCCTCGCCCTGGCCCTGCTGGTGGCACTCATCGTCACGATGAACGTCTCCGCCCAGGCTCAGCAGCCCGCCCCCGCGGCAGGCTCAGTCACGACCCCGGCTGCCATGGCAGATGACAATCCATATGGCGATGTGCTGACGTTCAACGGCTTCGTCAAACGCACTGGCGTCATGGCGTATCCGCTCATCATCCTGTCGATGATCGCGTTTTTCATGATCGTGCTGTTCACCTTCACCGTACGCCAGGGGACGGTGGTGAGTGATGCCTTCATGAACTCGGCGGACGCGCTGATCCGCAAGCAGGATTACCTCGGGCTGCTGGCGGTGTGCAACCGCCGCAACGAATGCATCGCCCGCGTCACCGCGAAGACGCTCGATTTCGCCACACGCAACCCGACCGCGAGCTTTGAGGAGGTCAAAGAAGTCACCGAAGCCGAGGGCAACCGCCAATCGAGCCTGCTGCTGGCCCGCATTGCCTATCTCGGTGACGTGGGTGCCATCGCTCCGATGCTTGGCCTGCTCGGCACGACGCTGGGCATGATCACGACTTTCCATGAGATCTCCGGCAAGGGCGTCGGTGGCTCGAACCAGCTGGGCCTCGCGCAAGGCGTGTCCGAGGCGCTGCTATGCACGGCATCCGGCCTCGTCATCGGCATCCCTGCCCTGATGTTTTACGCCATCTTCCGTGGCAAGGTGAACCGCCTGATCTCCGAAATGGAGGCGGCGACGACGCATTTGATGGCCCTGCTCGCGGTGCAGTACAAGCGTGCCGCACGCGCTGTGGCCGGCCAGTAAGCCCGAAGCTCCACCACGATGAACTTCCGCAAACAGCATTCCATCGAACCCTCACCGATGCAGCTCGCGCCGCTGGTCGATGTGCTGTTCCTGCTCGTCATTTTCTTCGCCGTGACCTTCCAGTATGCCAAGGAGGAGCAGGTCATGGATGTCAGCGTGCCCGCCGCCGATGAAGGCAAGGAAAAGGAATCCCGCAACGTCGGCGAGATCATCATCAACATCAAAAAAGACGGCGAGATCATCGTCAACGGCCAGAAGTTCAACACTGACGAGCTGCTGGTGAAGTTGAAGAACATCGTCGCCTTGTACAAAGACCAGGCGGTCATCCTGCGTGGTGACGAGATCACCAACTACCAGCACGTCATCCAGGTGCTGGACACCTGCCAGAAGGCCGGCATCTGGAACATCGCCTTCGCCACGCGCAAGCCTGACGCTGATCAACCTGCCGCCACGCCCAAGTGAGATGACTTTCTCCGAGCCTCCAACCGTCTCACGCCTCCGCATGCGCCTTTTTGCATCATTGCTCTGTTCCCTCGCCGCGCTTCCCGTCCTGGCGCAGCAGACTCCGCCTCGTGCGCTGCCGGTGGAGGATGATGCGCCGCCCAAAGCCATCCCTGTTCGCCCGCCACCCAAAGCGCTGCCGGTGCTGGACGATCCGAAGGACCGTCCCGCGCCGCCGAAAACGAAAGGCCCGGAGGATGACATGTTCGACTTCGCCACGCTGGCCTACGACCGCCAGGAGTGGGGCATGGCCTCTCAAAGCTACGCGAAATACCTTCAGCAGTATCCCAGCGGCAGGCAGGTGCCGGACGCGCTCTTCCGCATCGGCGAGTGCTACATGAAGCAGAATCAACTCAAGCAGGCCGCAGGTTATTATGAGGAGGTCGTGAACCGCTACCCAGCCAGCGATGGCGCCCCTTCCGCCGCCTACCGTCTCGGCGCGATGAGGTTCAACGAGTCGCAGTTTGCCGAGGCCGCGAAGCATTTCGCCTTCACCGAGGCCAAAACGAAGAGTGCACAGGTCAAACTGGCCGCCGCCTTCAACAAAAGCCGTGCTTACGAACTGGCGGGCGACAAAGAAAAGCAGACCACCGCATTGAACAGCGTGATCGCTGTCAAAACAGACAATCCCTACCGCGAAACGGCCCTCCTCACGCTTGGCAGCATCTACCTCGCGCAGGACAAGAAAACCGAGGCGCTGCCCATTTTTGAAGAACTGGTCAAAAGCAGCGCTGACCGCGCCATCATTGCCGAGGCCAGCATCCGTGCAGCAGTGCTCCTGGCAGAGCTGAAGAAGCCGGATGAATCCATCGTGATGTTCGAAAAAGCGCTGCGCATGCCGGAGACCAGCGAACAGAACCGCGGCATCTCCCTCGTAGGCATCATCCAGGCGCTCTATGCCAAGGGCGACCACGACGGCGTCATCGACTACTACAACAAAAACTCCGAAGTCCTGCCCCCCGGAGCCTCACGCGCGAAGATGCTGGTGCTCGTCGGCCATGCCTACCGCATGCGCAAAAGCTACGCCCGTGCCGTCGAAGTGTACCTCCTCATCGAGCAGTATCATGCCGACACCGACGAGGCCTTCGATGCCGGCTACTGGAAGCTGTATTGCTTCTACCTGCTCGGTGACAAGGATCTGGGTGAATTCGCCACCGCGTTCATCGCCCGTCATGCGCAGAAGCGCCCGGACCATGAGTACCTCTCGCTGGCACGCCTGATCCGTGCGGACTTCTATTTCAACAAGGGCGACTTCCAGCAGGCTTCGCTGAGCTACAACGAGGTCAGCATCGACAAGCTGCCGGAGAAGCTGCGTCCCGGCACACTGTTCAACATGGGCTGGGCGCAAGGCGAGGCCGGTCGCCATCAGGAGTCCGTCGGCACCTTCACGCGCTTCATCAACGAGCACCCGCAGCACGAGTTCATCCCCAAAGCCTACGCCCGCCGCGGTCTCGCCAACCGCGATGCACGTGATCTGCCGAAGGCAAAGGCCGACTTTGAGCATGTGACGAAGGAATTCCCAAAATCCGACGCCTGCGAGATGTCCTGGCTCCAGCTCGGCTTCATCGCGATGGAGCAGAAGGATCCGAAGGGTACTGTCTCCGCCTTTGAAACACTGCTGAAGAAATTCCCCACCACCGCCGCCGCCGCACAGGCTTATTACGGCATCGGTCGTGGCAACTTCGACCAGAAGATCTACGACAAGGCCGTTCCCGCTCTGCGCCGCTCCATCGAGATCGATAGCAAGACCTATCTCGAAAAATCCAGCCAGCTCATCATTCTTTGCGACTACGCCCAGCAGAATGCCGACAATCTCGCGAAAACCATCGACAGCTACCTGTCGTCCAAGCCCAGCGGAATGGTGCCGCCGAACATTCTGAAGTGGCTCGGTCTCAAGCTCTACAGCAGCGACGACTTCAAGCGCGCCGCGCGCTTCCTCGAGCTCGCCGTCACGCCGCAGACCCCGGAAAACACCGAGCCGGTCGTGTGGAACTACCTCGGCATGGCGCAGCTTCAGAATCAGCAGTTTGACGCCAGCATCCAGGCCACGGAGAACTACCTCAAATCGAATCCTGACACCGCCGCCCGCTCGCGTGCGTTGCTGACGAAGGGCCGCGCCCTGCTCGGCAAAGGACAGTTCGACGAGGCAGACAAAGTGGCGCAGGAAGCCCTCCAGGTCGTCAAAGACGGCAAGCTTCAGGCCGAGTTGCTCATCCTCGAAGGCGACATCTATTCCGCGCAGGGTGACAAACTCGCCACCGAAGGCCAGCAAGCTGCGTCCGTCGAGAAATGGAAAGCCGGTGCTGCCAAATATGCCGTCCCCAGCCAGTTCTTCGACGATCCTGACGTGACTCCAGATGCCTTGTTCAAAGCCGCCAAAGCTCTCGAAAAAGCAGGCGATGCCGCTCAGGCAAAACAAATGCTTCAGCAGCTTCAGCAGCGCTATCCGAAGTATCAGCCCAAGTGAGGCGCTGCAAGCCGATGACAGCGTTTTGGGCGGATTAAGAGCGCTTGTCGCGATCCCAGTCCTGCCGGTCGTCGCGTTTACCGCCACCGCCATAACCGCGGCTTCCTCCTCCGCCTCCTCCCCCACCGCCCGGCCGGGGGTCACGTTGCGGACGTTCTTCCTTCGGGCGCGCCTCCACCACGCGCAGCGGCCGACCGCCGACATCCTTGCCATTCAGCGCATTGGTCGCTGTCAGGGCCTCAGTCTCGACTGGCATTTCCACGAAACCAAAACCGCGTGAGCGGCCGGTTTCGCGGTCTTTGACCACGCGTGCGCTGGAGACATTCCCAAAGGCGGCAAACTCGCCCTGCAGCTCCTCATCCGTCATGGTGTAGGAAAGATTGCTCACGTAGAGGTTCATCGGTTCAGGCGTTGAAGATGAGCCATGGCATGCGGTCAGAGAAAGAGGTCATGGCTTGAACCCGGTTTTCCGTGTCTGCACCCGTCTGGGGATGCACACGGGCGCGAGCGTAGGCCCATGGCGGAAAGGTGTCAATCCGCGCGTGACGGGCGGAATCAGGCCTCGGCCCGCCCGGAATGGAAAAGTTTTGGTTGCAGAAAAGTCTGTGAATTCGTATTCGAATGCCGCGTTTAATCCCACTCCGCCCACCATGAAACATATCGCCATCCTCATCGCCGCCATCAGCCTGCTGGCAGGCGTTTCCCACGCCGCCGAGCCGCTGAACACCGTCTGCCCCATCTCCGGCAAGCCGGCGAATCCGGCCATCACCAGCAACTACACCAAAACCGTCGCAGTCTGCTGCAACAAGTGCAAAGCCCAGTTCACCGCCACGCCCAAGGCCTACCTCAACAACATCATCGGAGCCGTCACCGGCCAGTGCCCGCTGAGCAAGAAGAAGTCGGATCCTTCCATCACCGTCAGCTACAACCGCCAGGTCGCCTTCGCCGACACCGCCAGCAAGGCCGCCTTCGACGCCGCGCCGGACAAGCACATCAAGGAAGTGCGTCAGTAATCTTGATACACTCACCAGGCGGAGCTGCGGCATGCGGCTCCGCCTTTTTCATGCCCGCGTGATTCAGCGTGTCATCAAATGGCGTTGTTGTTAGCCTCTGACTCGTGAAAGCCACCCCATCATCGCCCGCCGATGCGCTGCGCGATCTTTTTGATGCGCTGCCAGACGTGCAGGCTTGGATCAAGGACGCACAGCGCCGCTACCTGTGGGTGAACCGCACCTTCCTCCTCAATTACGGCATGCTTCAGCTCGCCGAGGTGCTTGGAAAGACGGACGACGATCTCTCCCCTGCTCACCTCGCCACCCATTTCCGTGAAGGTGACGAAGCCGTGCTCGCCGGACAGACCGTGCAGGGCCGCCTCGAACTCGTAGGCCGCTTTGATCACACCGCTTCGTGGTGCTTCACCACCAAGCGGCCTGTGCGTGATGCGAAAGGCCGCATCGTCGGCACTGCAGGCATTACGCGGGTGCTGGATGCCACCCAGATCGATCAGCGCAGCGACATCCGCCTCGGCGTCGTCATTGCATTAATGACGCGACGCCTTGGTCAATCCGTCACTAACGCCGAAATGGCCCGCACCGCCGGCATGTCCGCCCGCGCCTTTGAGCGCAGCTTCGCCCGCGAGTACGGCCTGCCACCGCAGCAATATCTGAAACGCCTGCGCATTCAGACCGCCTGCCGTCTGCTCGTCGATACCCGCGAATCCATCGCTCACATCGGCCTGCGCTGTGGTTTCGCCGATCAAAGCCACCTCACACGCGAATTCCGCCGTGTCACCGGCCTCACACCAGGCAGTTATCGCGAAACCTACGCCGCCGCGAATCTTCCAAGCCCTGCCGTTTCTGTTCTATCCTCCCGCCGGGCAAAACGGTAGCCTTACCACACCATGAAGCTCCAACCAGGCATCACCGTCGTCAAAAACGGCCAGCTCGTCGATGGCACGGGCAACCCCGCCATTCCGAACGCCACCGTGGTCATCCAAGACGGTCGCATCACTTATGCTGGCTCTGCTGAAACTGCGCCGCAGACGCCACCCGATGCGCGCGTCATTGATACCAAAGGGGGCACGATCATGCCGGGACTCGTTGAAGCGCACTTCCATGCCACTTACTTCAACATTCAGGAGTTGCAGGATCTCGACATCAAATACCCCGTCGAATACGTCAGCCTGCTCACCGCCGTGAATGCGAAGCTCGCGCTCGAATGCGGTTACACGGCCGCGCGCAGCGGCGGTTGTTTGTTCAATGTCGATGTCTGGCTCAAGAAGGCCATCGAGAACGATCTCATTGCCGGTCCACGTCTCGCCACTTCAGGCCGCGAGATTTGCAGCGCAGGCGGTTTGATGGACTGGAACCCTGAGTTCCGCAAAATCGGCATGGAAGGCCTCGTCTTCATCATCAACGGCGTCGAGGATGCCCGCAGCGCCGTGCGTGCGCTCGTCAAAGACGGCATCGAGTGGGTCAAGACCTATCCCACCGGCGATGCCGCATCGCCTGACACGAACGACCATCACACGCTGTGCATGAACTTCGACGAGATGAACGCGGTGGTGCAAACCGCGCATAATCACAAACTCAAGGTCACCGGCCACTGCCGCGCCACCGAAGGCATCAAGAACGCCCTCCGTGCCGGTTATGACTGCATCGAGCACGGCACCTTCATCGACGATGAAGGCCTGGAACTGCTCTTGAAACGCGACGTTCCCTGCGTCCCCGCGCTCTACTTTGAAAAGGCCAGCATTCTCCGCGGCCCTGAGTTCGGCCTGCCGCAGAGCGTCATCGATGGCCATCAGGAAACGCTCGACGGCGGCACCGCCTCTGCACTGCGCATCCTTCGTGCCGGTGGTCGCATCGGCCTCGGCGGCGACTACGGCTTCGGTTGGAACCCGCACGGCGACTACGCCCGCGAGATCAGCTTCTTCGTGAAGGATGTCGGCTTCACGCCGCTCGAAGCCATCATGTGTGCCACCAAAACCGGCGCTGAAATCATGGGCCGCAGCCATGAATTCGGCACCGTCGAATCCGGCAAACTCGCCGATCTCCTCATCGTCGATGGCGATGTGCTGAACGACATCGCCCTTCTAGAAGACCGCAGCCGTTTTATCGCCGTCATGCAGGGCGGTGTCATCAAAGCCGGTCAGCTCACCCGCACCGAGCACACCTGGGAAAACGCCACCAAGATGGGCTAGAGCGTGCGCACCTGCGTTGCAAAGCCCCGCTCTCCATGGCGTTTCAACCACCATGAACCTCAAACTCATCTTGTTAGTGGCGTTCGTTTGTTACGCGGGCCAGTCCCGCGCCGCCGACATCACCGCCGAAAAGCTCGGCTCCGTTCTCCACTTCTCCATCAAAGGCGAAACCATCTGTGATTACCAGATGGAGCCTGGCGATGTGCCGGAAGGCGTGAATCCCATCTTCAAACACGGCGCCCATTTGCATCCTGTGTATTCGCCCAGCGGCAAGCTCGTCACTGGCAATCATCAGTCAGATCATCCCTGGCAGCGCGGCATCTGGCTCGCGTGGACAAAGACCGAGTTTGGCAACTCCCACCCCGATTTCTGGAACATGGGCAAGACCAACGCCAAAAACGGTGCCTCGCTACCCGCCGAGGTCCGCTTCCTCAAACTCGACCAATCATGGGGTGGTGCTGATGGCGGCGGTTTCATCAGCCAGCACGTCTTTCTCGATCACAGCCACACGCCCGACCAAAAAGTGCTGAATGAGACCTGGGAGGTGCAGGTTTCGCAAAAGACGCTCGATGGCGTGCTCGCGAACATCATCGACCTCACCAGCACGCAGACCTGCGCCACTGACAAGCCGCTGAAACTCCCCAAATACCACTACGGCGGCCTCGGCGTGCGCGGCAGCGAGCAGTGGAACCCTGTCGATACCGTCACCATGCTCACCAGTGAAGGTCACGACCGCAAAGCTGGCGACAACACCAAGGCCAAATGGGTCCACCTCGGCGGCCAGGTCGATGGCACGCCCACCGGTCTCGCCGTGCTGATCCATCCCTCCAACTTCCGCTTCCCCCAGCCCCTCCGCCTCAATCCCAAGAACCCGCAGATCTGCGTCGCCCCATCCCAGGATGGCGACTGGCCCATCGACCCCGGCAAACCCTACATCTCCAAATACCGCCTCCTCATCTACGACGGCAAACCGGACGCAAAATGGATCGAGGCGCAGTGGCAGAGCTACACGAAATGAACTGGATCAACCACGGAATACACTGAACACACGGAACTGACTCTAACCAATCTCTCAAATGCCCCGACGTCTCCTCACTCTTCTTATTTCCGTGTATTCCGTGTGTTCTGTGGTCAAAGCCGCCGATCTCTTCGACAAAACCAACCTCGCCGCCTGGTGCATCGTGCCTTTTGATGCCGCGAAGCGCTCCCCCGAAGCCCGTGCCGAGATGGTCGCGAAGATGGGGCTCAACAAGGTCGCCTACGACTGGCGGCAGGAGCATGTCGCCGAGTTCGAGCGAGAGATCCTGGCCTACCAAAAGCACGGCATCGAGATGTTCGCCTTTTGGGGCATGCATGACGAGGCGTTCCGGTTGTTTGAGAAGTACAAGCTCCATCCGCAGCTCTGGATTATGATGAAGGGAAGCGGCGAAACGCAGGAGGCGCAGATCAAAACCGCCGCTGAAGGTCTGTTGCCCATTTTAGCCAAAGCGAAGACCATCGGCAGCCAGGTCGGCATCTACAACCACGGCGGCTGGGGCGGCGAGCCGGAGAACATGGTCGCCGTGTGCGACTACCTCAAAAAGAACCACGGCACCGACAACATCGGCATCATCTACAACCTCCACCACGGCCACAGCCACCTCGACCGCCTGCCTAAGGCCATCGAAGCCATGAAGCCGCATCTCCTCTGCCTCAACCTCAACGGCATGGACATCGCAGGCGATACGAAGGGCCGCAAGATCCTCCCGCTCGGTGTCGGCACCGAGGACGTGAAAGTGCTGCGCATCATCCGCGCCAGCGGCTACAGCGGCCCCATCGGCATTCTCAATCACACCAACGAAGACGCCGAAGGCCGCCTGCTCGACAACCTTGATGGCCTGAAGTGGCTCATTCCCCAACTCGACGACGCACCACCCACGGCGAAGCCCAAGTATCGCACCTGGAGTGAGGCGAAGCCCAAGACAGCCAACGCACCTTCCACCATCATCAAGGCTTCTGGCGTGCCTTCCTTGAGCGATGAATTTGGCAAAGCCCTCTCTGGCGGCCTCTTAGTCGATGGCAAAGGCGAATTTCACACGCTGCCTTTCACCATCGAGTGCCGCGCGAAGCTCGACAGCAAGGACCGCTTCAACATACTCGTCGCCTGCAATCCCAAGTCCGCCAGCACGCATTGGGAGCTCTACACGCACGCCGGACGTGGATCGCTCGCGCTCTACATGCCGGGTCGCGGCGGCGATTACGATTCGAAGGTCAACATCTGCGATGGCAAGTGGCACAACCTCGTCGCCAGCGTCGATGACAAGCTCGTCACGCTGTGGATCGATGGCAAAAACGTCTTCGAGAAACCCACCGGTGCCGCAGGCGAGATGCGTCACGCCAATGTCGAGTCCATCGCCTTCGGCCGCCTCGTCGAGGGCACCATCGGCTGCGACGGCCTCATTGACGACGCCCGTCTCTCACGCGGCGTCATGAAACCGCGCAAAGGCGACTCACCCCGCCTGCGTATGGACAACACGCTCGCCCTTTGGAGCTTCGACGACCTCGGCACCGCCGCGCCCGTCGTCAAAGCACCTGATCCCGCGCCCTTCACACCTGAACTCCCGCCGCTCAACAAAGACGACCACCAGCACTGGCAGGAGTTCGTCAATCGCGAGCGCACCTTCGACTTCTACGGCAAGCAGGCGTTGAAGTTCATGAATCAAACGCTGCCCGAACTCATCCCCGCCTTCCCCGGCATGGACGGCGGCCAGCAAGGCCACTGGGGCAATCAAAACGATCAAGTGACTTGGAAAGACAGGCGCTGGGCCACGAGCGATCTCGGCAGTGTCTTCAGCGGTGTCTTCAAAGGCGCGGGCGTGACCGTGAACAAAGGTGTGTGCGTGCGCTTCGATGACAAAGCAGCCGTCTTTGATCCTGAGACGTTCTCTTTCCCGGTCGTGTGGTCTGGCGGCTTCATCAAGCTCAACGACAACCGCCACGGCTTCATGGCGGGTGCGCCAATGGATGGGAAAGTCGTGAGCAAAGACCCGAAAACATCGGCGATCCCTGCTGGTTCGGACTGGAGATTCACCGGCTTTTACCGACGTGGCAAAGAGGTGCAGTTCTCCGCATCCGTCGGACGCGGCACCCTGCTGGTAAATCCGAAAGGAGTGAGCGAACCATTCCCACAGCAAGATTTTCCCTCCCAATGGCCGCAATGGATCGAAACCAAAGGCGAACTCGGCACGCAGTCGCCCTTCGCCACGGATCGCATCACGATCCCGTTCGAGAATCCGTATGGCACGCTGTTCTTCATCACCGCGCATGATTTCTTCAGCGATGGCACCGCCGCTGTCGCCACGATGACGGGCGAGGTCTGGCTGGTGAAGGGTATCGACGAGAAGCTGGAGAAACTGCGCTGGAAACGCTACGCCACCGGCCTGCATCAGCCGCTCGGCATGAAGGTCGTGAAAGACAAGCTCTACGTCCTCGGCCGCGATCAGATCACCTGCCTGCACGATCTGAACGGCGATGACGAAGCCGATTTCTATGAGTGCGTGACAAACGCGATGACCACCTCGCCCGGCGGCCACGATTTCATCATCGGGCTGGAAACCGATGCGCAAGGCCGCTGGTATTTCGCCTCCGGAAATCAAGGCGTGTGCCGCATCACTGGCCGCGATCAACTCGACGTTCTCGCCACCGGCTTCCGCAATCCAAACGGCCTCGGCATCTCACCCGATGGCCGTTTCATCACCACCAGCGTCCAAGAAGGCGATTGGACTCCCGCGACGAGCCTCTGCCAGATCGAACTCGGCAAAAACGAAGGCGCGCACTTCGGTGCCGGTGGTCCAAAAAACAACCAGCCACCCGAACCCGTGCTCATGTACATGCCGCGTGGCGAGGATAACAGCGCGAGCAGTCAGGCCTTCATCTCCGGCGACAAGTGGGCCTCGCTCCAAGGCAATGGCAATTTGATCCACCTCTCCTCCGGTGGCGGCAGCGCATGGCTCGTCATGCGACAGAACGTCAAAGGCCGCTGGCAGGGCGCGGCGGTACGCATCAGCGGTAATTTCGACTCCGGCCCGCAAGCCGCGCGTTTCAATCCGAACGACGGTCATCTCTATGTGAACGGCATGCAGGGCTGGGGCAGCTACACGCCCAAGGACGGCTGCTTCCAGCGCGTGCGCTTCACCGGTGGCGACAAACCGGTGCCGGTCGGCTTTGAGGCTCGCGACAACGGCGTCCTCATCCGCTTCAACCAACCCGTCAAGGAAGCTGATGCCGCCACCTGCTTCGCGCAATGCTGGAACTACCGCTACAGCGCCGCCTATGGCTCTCCCGAGTATTCCGTGAAATATGCCGACACGCCAGGGCACGACCCGCTCGAAGTCCGCAGCGTGCAGAAGCTCGACGGCGGCAAGACGCTCTTCCTCGAAATCCCGCAGATCGTCACCGCGAGCCAGATTCACCTCCGCGTCAGCACCGGACACGACATCTTCCTCACCGCGCATGCTTTGGCCGAGCCCTTCACCGACTTCCCCGGCTACACCAAGATCGCCAAAACGAATCACGCCGCCCAAATCGGCCTCACCGCACCCACACCCTCGAAACCCAACCCCTGGGCCAAAGGCGAAGGCGGGCGCGAACTCGTCATCGAAGCCGCTTTGGGTCTCCAATACGTCCAAAAGCAGCTCACCGCCAAAGTCGGCGAGAAACTCACCATCGTCTTTAAAAACCCCGATGTCGTGCCGCACAACTGGCTGCTCGCGAAACCGGGCTCG
This sequence comes from Akkermansia muciniphila, assembly GCA_945882215.1. Taxonomy (GTDB): domain Bacteria; phylum Verrucomicrobiota; class Verrucomicrobiia; order Verrucomicrobiales; family Verrucomicrobiaceae; genus Prosthecobacter. Next base: position 51,409 of record CAMCWM010000008.1, read on the forward strand.
CTGCAAAAACTCGGCGACAAGTGCAACCTCATGATCGCCGACCCGCAGGGCATGGCGAAGCACTATGTCCCCGACAGCGACGACGTGATCGCCTACACCGACATGACAAATCCCAAGGGCGAATTCACCATCCACATCACTGCGCCGAAGGACAAAGGAGATTACCCCTACCTTTGCACCTTCCCCGGTCACTGGATGGTCATGAACGGGGTGCTAAAGGTGGAATAAAGTAGTGCTGAGCTTTAGCTCGCTCTTGGCGCTGCGAGCGCCGGGGAGCACGAGCTAAAGCTCCTGACTACTTTCAGCTCGCCGCCACCGCAGTCTGCCCCTGCTCGCCGAGCCCTTCGACGCCGAGTTCAATCACATCACCGGGCTTCATGAAGACGGGATCAGGCTTGAAGCCGAGACCGACGCCGGGAGGCGTGCCGGTGGTGATGATGTCGCCGGGCAGCAGGCTCATGAACTGGCTCAGGTAGCTCACCAGCGTCTTCACGCCGAAGATCATCTGCGCGGTGCTGCTGTTTTGAATCGTCTTGCCGTTGAGCTTGAGCCAGAGCTTCAAATTCTGCGGATCGGGGATCTCATCGCTCGTGGCGAGGAAGGGGCCGATGGGCGCGAAGGTGTCGCAGCTCTTGCCTTTGACCCACTGACCGCCGCGTTCGAGTTGCCATTCGCGTTCGCTGTAGTCATTGTGAACGCAGTAGCCGGCCACATGGCTCATGGCGTCCTCTTCGCTGACATAGCTGGCCTTTTTGCCGATCACGAAGGCCAGCTCGACCTCCCAGTCGGTTTTCTTGGAGTTGCGCGGGATGACGACATTGTCATTCGGACCGACAATCGCCGACGTGGCCTTGAAAAACACGATGGGCTCCGCCGGGATCGGCATGCCGCTTTCCTTGGCGTGATCGCTGTAGTTCAGACCGATGCAGATGATCTTGCTCGGACGTGCGATGCACGGGCCGAGACGCGTGCCAGCAGCCACCGTCGGCGCGGAAGCCGAGTTGGCTTTTGCCCAGACGGCGAGACGCTCCAAGCCGTCGCCGCCAAAGAACTTTTCATCGTAGTCGCTGCCAAACGCGCTTGCGTCGATGCGACGGCCGTCGTCGAGCTGCAGGCCGGGTTTTTCTTCTCCAGGGTTGCCAAAGCGGATCAGTTTCATGGTTCAGTTGTGGGTTGGTGGTGAGTATCTGGGTAGCGCGAGGTGCTGGTCACTTTTTGTCATCACCCTCGGCGTTCGTGTAACGACCGATGATGGGATATTGCTCTAGCTCCGCCACCGTGCCGGTAACGGGATAGCTCTCACGACCCGCCCAATAAACAGCGGCTGCGGCGATGTCTTCTGGCATCAACAGACGCCCCATTGGCACGACGTGGCTCGGCAGACGTTCCGGCCAGCCTTCGCCGAGTCCATCGCCAAGTTTCACCTGATATTCGTTCTCTGACAGCGTCCAGCCGACGTTGAGCTGGTTCACCCGCACACGGTCCATGCCGAGCGAATCCGCCAGATTGCGTGTCATGGTCATTAGCGCGCCTTTGGACATGGAGTAGGCGAGCATGTTGGCCTGGCCGCAGTGGGCGAGCACGGAGCCGATGTTCAACACGACGCCCTGGTTTTTCTTCAACTCGGGCAAAAGCGCACGGATGAGCAGCATCGGCGCACGGGCGTTCACGGCCATCATGCGGTCAAAAAAAGCCGCGTCGGTCTCGGTGATGCGACCGCGGCTGGTCAGCGCGGCGTTGTTCACCAGCGCATCGACCTTGCCGAAGGCGGCGATGGCATCTGCGGCCAGTTTTTCGGGGTAAGCCGGGTCTTCGAGACTTCCCTGGCAAAACGCGGCCTTTTCGGCGCCGAGTTCTTTTCGCAAAGCCTCCCCACGCGCGGCGTCACGGCCATGCAGGATGACTTGGGCTCCTTCAGCGACGAAGCGCCGCGCCATGAATTCGCCGATGCCGGTGGTGCTGCCGGTGATGAGAATGACCTGGTCTTGGAGTCGCATGATCGTCGCTGAGATGGGTTGGGAGCCGCTTTCTATGGCGAGCGTGCGGCGATGCTCAAGGCTTCACCTCCAGCAATTTGCGCATGCCTTCCATCAGCACCTTTTCCACCTGCGGGGCCACTCGGGAGACGATGCCCGTTTCGTAGCCGCCCTGACCATACGCGATCTCTGTGCCGATGTAACCGGTGCCGTAGTCGCCGTAGGCCGCCATGGCGATGAAATCGTCGGGGCGCATCTGTTGCGCGGCGATTTGATACTCCACAAACAATTCTCCCGGCATGTGCAAAACGCGTGCCGGGCCGATCTGGAGACAGCTCAACGGAATCTGATGCCCGCCGCGAGTGCGCCGCAGAAAAGTCAGATCACGCGCCGCACGGATGCGATCCGGCTGCTTCTGTGATTCATCCTTCAGCTTCGTGAGCAGTGCTTCTTCGATCAACGTGTCACGCACCGGCATTGAAACCGGCTCCACAGTCCACTTCACGTCCGCCGCCGTGATCGCATGCTTCGTTTGCGATTCCCACGCCAGCTTCATGCCATCAGCGAGACGCTGCGCCAGCACGGGACGGTTGTCCTTGGCGCCATCGTTGTATTTGCCTGCGGCCACGTTGCCACCCGCGCCATCGAAATGCACGCACGCCACACCGGGCAAGGCCTCCGCCCGTAGCTCACGCGCCATGCCGACGAAGTCCCAATTCACCAATCCCTGCCCGTAGTAGCTCTGCGGGTGCGTGGCGTAATAGGTCAGCACTGCCACAGCCTTGTCACCGTTCCAAAACGCGATCAGCCGCACCAGCGGATCAATCGTTCCCTCCGGCGCTTCACGTGCAGCGGGATTTTTCCCACCGGAACTCTGGCGTTGCAGGATCACACGCCCTTCCGGACCGAGAATGCGCCGGTTTGATGCCACCTTCTCCACTTTGCCCACTCCAAGACCGATGTGGGTGACGGGTTGCGCCTGCGGCAACGATTCCTTCACCGCCGCCACGAGCCGTTGCATCACCGCACGATCAAACTCGGCATTGGAATACAATCCGGACATCCCATGCTCTGCCAGCAGCCGCTCCGTGGCGAAATCACTGCCCGGCGCATCGTGTTGATGCAGCGTGTGAACGGTCACTCGATCCACCGAAGTCCCCGCTGCCTCTGCCAGCGCCTGACGAAACGCATCGTGGCTTTCATTCGCGATGCCTACCCAATCAAACGCGCACAGCACGATGGGCTGGCCTGCGCCGAGCAGCACCATGCCACGAGCCGTGAGCGGTGTGACGATCTCCTTCGCCGGTTTCACCGCGCCATTGCATAACGGCGATCCAATCGGCGGCGTGGCATCCACATTGAAACTGGCGATGTGCAGCTCCGCCGCGTGCAGCAGGGACGCCATGCCGAAAAATGCGATGATGAGTCGGGTCATGGCTTCGTTTTCCGCTGCGCGAACAACCACTCCCAAAGCGCGGCTGTCTCATACGCCGGCCCCCAACTGCCGTGACCCACGCCGGGGAACTCGGTGTATTTGGGCTCGGGTGTGATTGCCGCTTTCTTCAACGCGGCGATCATGTCGCGTGAGCCGGAGACGGGCACGGTGGGATCATCAGCACCGTGAAACGCCCAGATCGCGACGCCATTCATCTTCGCCGCATCCGCCGGCTCCCAAATGCCGCACACCGGCACGGCGGCGGCAAATTTCGAAGCATGACTGGCGATCAGGCCCCATGAGCCGACACCGCCCAGCGACTGCCCCGTCACATAGAGCCGCGCCGGGTCCGCTTTGAACTCGGACACGACCGCATCGAGCATTTCCATCAGCTCCGGCATCACGGCGCGCACTTCCTTGTCCTTGATGCGAAACCCGCCCTCCACCCAGCGCGTCGATTTGCCATCACAGGCCGGAGCGATCACGATGCACGGATGCTTTGCCTGCATCTCGGGAGCCGCGAGCACGTTCGCCGCCGCGGTGTTGCCGCCCGAGCCATGGAGACAGAGCACGAGCGACAGCGGCGCATCGGTTTTCTGCGCTGGAACAAACAGGCTGTAGCGCAGCGTGTGACCGTTGGTGCCTTTGAACTCACGCACTTGAAACGCCGCGTTCGCTCCACCTGGATGTGCCTGTTCGGTCCGCTTGCCCTTTTTTCCCTGCAACGCGGCGATCTCCGCCGGATCAAGCACGCCGTCGCCATTCGCATCCTGCCCGGCGGCACGCTGCCAAAATTGCTCGCCGAGTTCTTCCTTCGAGAGCCTGCCATCCTTGTTCGTGTCTTTGGACATCAAGCGCTCGGTGTTGATGCCTTTGTCCTGCGCTATGGCGAGCAGACTGACCGAGCAAAGAATGAAGACGAGTGTTGATTTCATAATGGAGATCACCAAAAACAGCCGTTCAGCGCGCGAGTTGCCGCAAAACCTCCTGCGCCTTCGCTTCAAAGAGCTTCTGCCACTCCGGGGCGACGATCACATCGCAATCCTCCTGCGCGTAGCCGGTGTTCCGGCGCTGCTGCTCGGTGGCAGTGTACCAGATGTAGCCATTGGTGTAGCCGGAGACGTGCGCGTTGGCATCCTGCGCGGCCTTTTTGATGTTCAGGCCCACCTGCACGGTGACCTCGCCGGGGAAGGTGACTAGCTTGAAAGCGCCGACGCGCAGGCCGCAGACCTCAGCATCGAGCGTGGGACTGTTCGCGGCTTGGGTCTCGGAGAGGTGTCTTTTGAGCAAGGCGAGGTTCGCATTCAGTCGCGTGAGCTTTTCCATGATGGCGAGATTGCCAAGGTAGGCTTCGACGAGCGCCTTATTGTCGGCGTCGAGCTGCTGGAGCGGCTTGGCGTTGTCGAGATAGCCCTGTGCGTAGTGCGAAGGCATGTCGGGGAAAAGTTTGTGCTGCATGAGCATCGGCAGGAAGGTCTTGAAGTTGATGTTGGTAGGCCGCAGGGCGGCCACGAGGGCTTTTTGTTCCGTTTCGATGCTGGCGATGCGTTTTTCGAAATCGGCAGCGCGTGGCAGTTGGAGCACTTCGCGGCTGATTTTCAGCGTGGCGTCGTTTTGCGGTTCGAATCGACGCATCGCGGCCAAAACGCTCGCGCCGAGCATGCTGCCTAGCGGCTCGGCATCGGCGGGGCGGCTCACTTCCTTGTAATGCACCGGATTGATGTCACCGCCGCAGCCTTGGACGAAGAAGGCCATCGCTCCGGTGGCCTCTTCGATGACTTTGGAGGCAAAGCCGGGATAATCGGCCGAGTTGCCCTTGCTCGGCGGGTTCATGATCGGGTGGCAGGCGAATTGATACACCACCGCGAGCGGCGTGCCGTCCGCGCGGTCCAGCCGCAGCAGGCCGATCTGCGGATCAATCGGCCCGGTGCTCAACACGTCCTCATCACGAGGCATCGAGTAGGCGCGGCGCATGTCGATCTGCGTGCCGTCTTTCAGGAACATGCGGCGGTTTTCGCTGATGCGGCTCTCGCTGCCGACTCCGGCACTCACTTTGACCGGCACGAGATTCTTCGCGGCATCCTTCACCGCCTGCACGACGAGCTGCTGCAAATCATTGCGCACGATGCCGTGGCAATGGCTCGCATTGATGATGACCTCGTCCGCGAGATCGCCGAGTTCCTGACGAACATTCGCGAGGAAGCCATTCCCGATGCGTCCGATGCCACCAATCGCCACCGCATCCACCGTGACGAGCACCGCAGTCGTCTCGCCGCTCTTCAAAACGAGCGCCTTGGCAAAACATGGATCATTCACCGGCACCGTGCGGTCGGTGATGTCCACCTTCGCGATGCCGGCGAGGATTTCCGCGTGAACGGCGGCTGTGGTGAGGAGGAGAAGAGCAAGGATGCGTTTCATGAGGCTTATTCCAACGTGATCACTAATTTAGGCACGCGGTGATTGTAAGTATCGACGACGAGGAGGAATAACGGCCGTAATCGGGCCATTCCTGCCCCAAGCCATCGGCTTCGGGCCAGGAATGGCCCGATTACAACGGCGAGTTGTCGCCCAGCCACACCTTCTTCACTCACAGCGTCTTGGAAAACAGCACGAGATCCGCCCGCTTGCCGGCCTTCAGGCTGCCGACTTCTTTGTCGATGCCGAGGCGTTCCGCTGGTGTCAGGCTGGCCATGCGGATGACCTCCCATAGCGGCGCTCCGGTGGCTGCTTTCATCGTGCGCACCATGTGATCCATGCCCACCGAACTGCTGCCGAGGCCCGTGGCCGTGCGGCTGACCTTGCCATCGTGGGTGATGTCGTTGCCCGTGTGGATGTTGCCGATCTTGTATTGGCCAACGGGCATGTCCACTGCGCGGCTGGAGTCGGTTACCAAAAATAATCGCTTCGGCCCGATCATGCGATACGCGAACAACAGCAGCTCTGGCGCGAGATGCTGGCCGTCGGCGATGACCTCGGTGCTCATTTCGGGATTGAAGAGCACATATTCCTCCATGCTTCCCTGCATCGGGGTGCCCAGGCGACCGCGCACGGAGCTCACGCAGCTCATCGCGCACCAGTAGTGATCCACATGCCGCATGCCCTCGCGAAAAGCTCGATCCATCTCCGACCACGACGCATTCGAGTGCCCGCAGGTGATGAAGCAGCCCTCTTTCTGTGCCATTTGATAAAACGCCGCCGCGCCACGCAGCTCCGCCGCACAGGTGGCGATGCGGATGAAGCCGGTCTTAAAATACGCGCGGAATTCTTCCGGCGTGGGATCGCGCCGACCCGCCGCCGGATGAGCGCCCACCTTGTCCGCCGCGAAGAACGGCCCATAGAGATGAATCCCCGGAATGCGCGGCAGACCGCCTGTGGCGGTTTCTTTGCCGACTGCCTGGCACGCCGCGATCATCGCATGAATCTCCGCCGGTGTTCCCGTGGTCGTGGTGGAAAAAATCGTCGTGGTGCCATGGCGAAAGTGCGTCTGGCAGGCCACACGCGCCGCGTCCGCCGTGCCGTCCATGAAATCGCCGCCACCACCGCCATGCACATGCACATCGACAAAGCCCGGCGACAGATAACCGCCCATCCCATCCACCACCTCCGCGTCCTTTGGCATGCGCTTGGACGCCGCACTGACTTCCGCGATGCGCCCCTCCCGCACGACCACGCGCGCGTTCGGCAGCAGTTTATCCGGCAGGATGGCGGTAACATTGTGGATGACGGTGATGTTCATGGCAGGAGAGATGAAGCAGGTGATTACGAGTCTGCGATGCGGGTGTTGTCACAACTCATGCCGGACGACGAAAAGCACCGATGGCTTTCGTGAAATCCTCCTCATTCACGACCGTGGCAGTGAACCCGCTTTTATCCTGTTCATCACTTTGCGCGCTTGGTATTCTGCACCTCCAACCTTCGGAGGCATCCCACCATGACACACCGCCGCTCCTTTCTCACTTCCGCCACGGGCGCGGGTGCGCTCACCGCTTTGGGCAATCTTGGATTTCTTGGACGATTACCGTCCGTCTCTGCTGCCGAGGCAAAGCTGCCGCCGCATCTGGTGCGTTTTCATCCCGAGATCGAACCGCTGGTGCGACTGCTTGAGGACACGCCGCGCGAGCGCGTGCTGGAGGAGGTCGCCTCGCGTGTGCGGCGCGGCCTGAGCTATCGCGAGGTGCTCGCCGCGCTCATGCTGGCGGGCATTCGCAGCGTGCAGCCGCGTCCGGTGGGATTCAAATTCCACGCGGTGCTGGTGGTGAACTCCGCGCACCTCGCCAGCCTCGCGTCGCCGGACACGGAGCGCTGGCTGCCTATCTTTTGGGCGATTGACCAGTTCAAGTCCTCGCAGGCCGCGAATGTGAAGCAGGGCAACTGGCTCATGGGACCGGTGGACGAGGCCAAGGTGCCGTCCAGCGACCGTGCGAAGAAGGCTTTCATCGAGGCGATGGACAACTGGGACGAAAGCGCCGCCGATGCCGCCATCACCGGCCTCGTGCGCACGGCGGGCGTGAACGAGCTGTTTGAAATCTTCGTCCGCTACGGCATGCGCGACTTTCGCGACATCGGCCACAAGGCGATCTACGTCGCGAACAGCTTCCGCACGCTTGAAGTTATCGGCTGGCATCATGCGGAGCCGGTGCTGCGCTCGCTCGCCTACGCCCTGCTCGACCGCACGGGCGCGAAGGAGAATCCCGCCAAAGCCGATCTGCCCGCAGACCGGCCTTTCCGGCAGAATCTGGAAATCGTGAAGCAGGTGCGCGTAGGATGGCTGGATGGCAAACGCGATGCCGGTGCGACGAAGGAACTGCTGCAAGCCGTGCGCAGCGGCGCACCTGCCGACACCAGCGCGGTCGCCTTGAAGCTGCTGAATCAAGGCGTGGCCCCGGAGTCGGTGTTTGACGCGCTTTTCGACAGCGCGGGCGAGTTGCTCATGCAAGTGCCTGGCATTCTCTCGCTGCACGCGATGACTTTTACCAATGCGATCCATTACGCCTGGCATCGCACGCAGAGCGATGAGACGCGCCGCCTGCTGCTATTGCAAAACGCCGCCTTTCTCCCGCTCTACCGTGGTGATCGCGCCGACAAAGGCATCCACATTGACACGCTCGAACCCATCACCCCGAACGCGAAGGGCGAAGAGGCTGTGGCGGATATTTTCGCCGACATCGGCAAGGATCGCCTCACCGCCGCGCGAAAGGTGCTGGGCTATCTTCAGGATAAAAACAGCGCGCAACCCATCGCCGATGCCGCGCGCCGTCTCGTCTTCCTCAAGGGCACGAACTCGCACGACTACAAGTTCAGCTCCGCCGTGCTGGAGGACTACGAGCACCTCGCCCAACCGTGGCGCGACCGCCTGCTGGCCGCGAGCGTGTTTAACTTCCGCGGTTCCGGGGAGAAGGACAACGAATTGGTGGACCGCATCCGCTCGGCGCTGGGGACGTAGTTTGCGAGTGCTTACCTTGAACCCGTCTTATATCATCCCATAGCACCACTTGGCCCCCCTTTCTTGAGCGGACGGCTGCCGTTTGGTCACGCCAACATCAATTGATGCGCTTACCCAGACAGATGCGGAAACCGTCACGCGAGTCCGAGTAGGTCACGTTCTTGATGCCCAGCCGGACGGCGCAGCGTGCGTTGCCTGGAACATCGAAGTAGTTTCCGCCACGACACACGGGGCGCGTCACAGTGCGTTGCTCCGCGTTTTCATAATAGACGTCTTCATGCCCGCCCTTCGGATCAAAGTGGTCGATGACAAACTCCCACACGCCGCCGCACATGTCGGCCAGACCGAAGCCGTTGCGGCCTCTCTCACCATAATGATCCACTGGCGACACAAACGAGAAGCCATCGCTCCACGGCACCTTGGCGAGCGGCCATGCCTTCGTGCGTCCCGGCAGCACATCCATGCTGGAGATGTTCAGACGGCCTTCGCCATCCTCGATCTCATTTCCCCACCAGAAGTAGCGGCTCTCCTTGCTGCCGCCGCGACAGCCATACTCCCATTCCGCCTCGGTTGGCAGGCGGTATTCCCAGCCCTCAATCATCCGCCCTGACTTGCGTTCACGTTCGGTCAACCATTGGCAAAACGCCTTCATGTCGTTGTAGCTCACGCACACGACTGGAAACTCGTCACGGTTCGGAAATCCCCAGTTCGGATCACGCCAGCTCTTGCCCTTCACGGATTTCCACGGATGTACCACCTGGGTCGTAAGATGATAGCCATCCCATTCAGGATCGAACACCTGTGTCTCGCCGCCCGGCTTTTCGGCATCGGTCACAAAGCCAGACTCCTCCACAAACCGCCGGAACTGCCCCACGCTGACCTCGGTGCGCCCCATCCAGAAGCCGTTCTTCACACGCGTCCGTCGTGGCTGTTCGCCTTCGAATGACTCACGGGTCGTCCCCGGTGCCGCACCACCTTCGATGCCAGTGGCCCACGCTTTTTCCTCCGGCGTGCTGCCCATCATGAACTCGCCCGGCGGAATGAAGACGACCTCCAGCGTCACACCGCCGAGATCGAGTTTTTTCACGGTGCCTTGGGCGGGATCTTCGGCGTGTGCTACCGAGAATGGAAAAGCCATCGCGGCAATCATGATCATGCGGATTCGTTTCATGCTGGTTCGTTGGGTTGAAATTTGAGCGGCGCTCTGAGGTCACTTCTCGAGCGTCCACTTAACGGCATTCACGAGCAAACGCCGCACATCGGCGATGAGCATGTCCTCCGGCGCACCAAGGCTGGTGTAGAAGACGCGGGCTTTGTTCGGGCCGTAGGCGCGGGTCCACGCGACGGGTTGCGGCGGACTCGTGTCCGTCTTGGCGGTGCCGATGAGGATGGGTGTGGTGTCAGCGGCGAGCGGCAGGACTTTGTAAAGCGACTGATGGCCGAGGATGGCGGCCGCGTTCACACCTTCGAGCAGCGGTGTTTTGACACCAGCGGGCACACTGACGGTGTAGGGCAGGCCTTTGGTCTCGTAGCCGGTGTTCGGGGCACCGAGGACTTCGACGGTGAACTCGGGCCAAGGAACGAGGCTGGGATCAACGACTTCATTGGGCTTCGGGATGAAGGCATGGTTCGCGGTGCGGATGCCGAGTAGCGGCTTGCCTGCGTCGAGATGAGCGCGGATGGCAGCCATCTGATCCTTCGGCGGAAAACGACGGCGTGAGAAGAGCACGAGCAAGTCGGCGTCCTTCAACGCCTCAATGATTCCGGCGAAGTGATGCGGCTGCGGCTTGTCACCTTCGATGATCGTCACCTGATGCCCGAGCGGCTTGAGTTCTTTTGCGGCGAACTCACGCATGCTTCGCGGCGCTTCGTAGTTGTTCGGGTCTTCGACGACCATAATGACGATGTTCGCCGCAGGTGCGGTGCTGATGATGCCGAAGAAGAGAGTGAGGAGTATGTGTTTCATGAAATTAAGGTTTTTCGATCACAAGCCCGGCCTTTTCATCCACGCGGGCGATCACGACCTTCGCTTGGTTGCCTTTCCCCTTCACCGCTATGTTTTGCGCGATGAGGAAGCGGCCGCCGCTGATCGGCACGATGCCGACGGAGGCGTTGAACTCCCATTTGCCGGTGAACTTAAATGTTTCATCGGCGCGCAGCAGCATCGCGGGCTTGCCGTAGCAGCCGAACCACCATGCGCCGTCAGCATACGCGGCGGTTTGGATGCCCATGAGCGTGTAGCCGCTGACGAGCACATGGCGCTTCTGAAATTTGAAGCTCGCGTCATACTCGTAGAGGTAGTTTTCGTTCACGCCGGGAGGCAAACCGCCGACGATGATGAACTTGCCATCGTGATACGCCATGCCGCCCGAGCCATGCACGAGTTCCGGCACAGGGTGCTTCGCAAGTTCAGCGAGCGTATCGCCATCATAGACATAGACCCACGAATCAGCCTCACCGGCAGGCCGGTTGAACTTGCCGAGATTCGTCGCGACATAGACGCGGCCGTTGTGAAAACACAAATCGCCGTGGTGATTCGCCACAGGCACTTGCTTGAGG
>CAMCWM010000009.1 GCA_945882215.1 Akkermansia muciniphila
TACTCGAACTCGTCCTCGATCAAATCGCCCGCGCTGCTGATTGCGGCACCAAAGAATCGAGGACGAAGGACGAGTTCGAGTAGGAGGACGACTCCAAGCCAACTTTTCCCGTGCATCTCGCCCATTTGCGCCAACAATCCCACGCCCTATGACCTTCGCCGAGCTTCACCGCATCTATCACCAGCCCTTCTTCAACCTACTCAAGCAGGCCCGCGCCGTGCATGACGAGCATTGGACGGACAACTCGGTCCAGCTTTGCACCCTGCTCAGCATCAAAACCGGCGGTTGCAGCGAGGACTGCGGCTACTGCGCCCAGAGCGCCCGCTACACCACCAGCGTGCAGGCGGAGAAGCTCATGCCGAAGGAGCAGGTCATGGAGCGCGCTCTCGCCGCGCGTGCGAACGGCTCCACCCGCTTCTGCATGGGTGCCGCCTGGAAAGGCGTGCGCAAAGGCACTCAAAAATTCGACCAGGTGCTCGACATCGTGCGCGACGTTTCCAAGCTAGGCATGGAAGTCTGCGTCACCCTTGGCGAACTCGGCGCGGAAGAAGCCACCGACCTCAAACAGGCCGGCGTCACCGCCTACAACCACAACGTGGACACCTCGCCCGAGCATTACCCGAACATCGTCAGCACCCACACCTTTGAAGACCGCCTGCGCACCATCCGCCACGCGCAGGACGCCGGCATGTCCGTCTGCTGCGGGGGCATCCTCGGTCTCGGCGAGACCATCGACGACCGCCTGAAAATGCTGGAGGTCATCTCCAACTTCAATCCACAGCCCGAAAGTATCCCGATCAACGCGCTGATGCCCATCAAAGGCACGCCGATGGGCGACAACGAAGTCATTGATGCCTTCGCCTTCGTCCGCATGATCGCCGTCACGCGCATTGCCGTACCAAAGGCCAAAGTGCGCCTCAGCGCCGGCCGCACCAACCTTTCCAAGGAAGCCCAGGCCCTCGCCTACTTCGCCGGAGCCAACTCCATCTTCTACGGCGACAAACTCCTCACCACCGCCAATCCCCGCGCCAATGAGGACATGAAGCTCCTCCGCGAACTCGGCCTCGCTCCCCTGGAGCCCAATCCCGGCCTCGAAGCTCCCGAGTCCATGGACGGCGTGCCGCTCAGCCCCTGCTGCGACCATTCCTGCGAGAAGGAAAAGGCGAGCGCTTGTTGCTGACGAAAATCTGATCAGGTTCGGCTTTAAGGATAGGGCAATACACCAGTCGCTAGCCTTCACGAAGTCATGTACACATTAACCTTCTCAGCTTTGGCTGCTGCGCTATTTGCGTATGGCTATTTGCAACATAGGGGGCCTTCATGGATTTGGTGGTGGCTCGGCAGTTTGTTTGTTGTGTATGTGTTCGTGCGCTATTTCGCACATCACCGATCACGAATGCGCCTTGGTTCTGCATTCGATACTCTGTACGAGCACTACAGGTCTGAATATGGTAACACCTCCTCCGGTCAGCGCTTCCTTTCCAATACCAAAGCATGGCACGAAGGCATGTTCACAAAAGGACTGGAGTTAAGCTTGTCATTTGGTGACTGGAAAGCGGCTCTAATTGGTTCAGCGCTTGGTGCTGTAACCGAGGGCGTTGGTTCTTATCTCTCAAACATCACCAAGTCGGCTGAACAAAACGAGTTGGAGATGGAAATCACCGCCCTGGCTCAAGAAATCTCTGATCGATCAGGTGCCTTTGGGACAGGCATGATCATCACGACCATGTCTTATGTTTCTGCCGCTGCAGCCACTTTCATGCTGCTCGTTCCCACGAATGACTTCGAGAAAACCCCACTGGTCGAACGATCATCGGCATTAGCTGCGCAAAATGATGTTCCCGCTTCGTCGAACACAACTCCGACGATGATGACCACACCTTCTGTGGTCCCAGAGTCCAACCACAAAGGGACCAGCATTATTTTAGACGTATCCGCCAAAAATGACTCGATCCCAAATCAACTGCCAGAAGTTGCCATACAAACCGACTACGTTCGACTGACTAGCACAGACGGCAGGGTGATTCAGGCGAAGATATTAGCGCTCTCCAAAGACACGGTGATTATCAAGCGTGATGATGGGCAACAATTTGAGATTTCGTTGGATCGCATAACCCCTGAATCCAAAGTGCAGATTGAGGCATATCGTGAGTTAAGGCGAAAAACGGCTCCGCCATGAATTGGCATTTTCTGGTGCATGACTTCGTGTGGCTTTGCAAACAGTTGGCTGCGCAATCTTCGTTTATTGTCACACCACCGCCTTCAACAGCCGCGCCAGATACAGGCTCGCGGTCTTGCCGACTTCGACGACTTCGGCGTGATGCAGCGTCTGCGGACGCAGACCGGCGGCCCAGTTGGTGAGCATGGAGATGCCGGCGACTTCCATGCCGATCTTGAACTACGCTTTCAAAACCTTGGGGCTGGCGTTGGCAGCCGCTGCGCCCGTCGCCTGCTTCATCAGCCGTGCATAGTGAGCCAGCCGTTCGGCACGGCTCATCGCGTCCAGCTTGCGGCTGGTGGTCTCACGCCACTGCCGGGAGGCGGCGACGGCATCAAACGCTTTCGGTGGTGTTGCCATAGATCAATTGAAGTGGGTTGATGATACGCACGGGCGGGTAGCCCTGCAAGAGGTTCACCGCGTTGAAGCCTGCCTCCCGCTGCACGTTGACGAGATGCTTGAAGTTCCAGCTCACCAGGAAATCCAGGCGTGAAACTGCCACGACCGCCACATGACGGGCATCATCGGTGTACTTGGGACTCACCACCGATGCCGCCAGATAAGCCTCGGCCAGCTCTTCCATTTCCTCCGTCACCATGAGCAGACTGGAGGGATCGGCAAACGTGCGATGGAACAACTCACGCACCTCGTCAGGGGCCTGCGTGATTTCATCGAACGCGATGATGGAAGTCTGAAAGTGAAACTGCCCCGCGTCTCGCAGACGCCAGAGTTCCTGGGTGGCGTCCTTCCATTCGTCATCGAAGTAGCCACCGATGACCGAGGTGTCGAGATACAGCGTGGGAGCGTGCATGCGTTAAATCATGGCATGTTCTCCAAACCTTGTCCTGCATTCATTCACACCACCGCCTTCAACAATCTCGCCAGATATAGGCTCGCAGTCTTCCCGACTTCGACGACTTCAGCGTGATGCAGCGTCTGCGGTCGCAGACCGGCGGCCCAGTTGGTGAGCATGGAGATGCCAGCGACTTCCATGCCGAGCGCGCGGGCTTGAATCGCTTCGGGCACGGTGGACATGCCGACGGCGTCGGCACCGAGCGTGCGCAGCATGCGGATTTCGGCGGGTGTTTCATACTGCGGGCCGAGCAGCGCGGCATACACACCCGCGTGCAACTTCAAGCCGATCTCCACCGCCGCCGCGTGGAATTTCCCCGCCCACGCACGCGAATAGACCTCGCTCATGTCATGGAAGTTCGGCCCGCCGAGCAGCGGTGTGGTGCCCTGGAGGTTGAGGTGATCTGTGATGAGCATCAAACCGCCGACATGGAAGTGCTCGTCGATCGCGCCCGCCGCATTCGTGAGCACGACGCGCTTCACGCCGAGGCTGTGTATGAAGCGAATGCCCGCCGTGACCTCCGCCGCACTCAGACCTTCATACAAATGCCTGCGGCCTTGCGCGATAAGGATCGGCCTGTCGTGATGACGTGCCAAAACAAACCGCCCCGCATGCCCTGGCACCGTGGAAGCACTCAAACCGGGCACCTCGGCATACGGCACCTCGCATTCGACCCCAAACGCCTCTGCCACACCTCCGAGACCAGAACCAAGCACGATGGCCGTTTCGGGGCGGGCGTTTTGAATTTGGGCGAGACTCATGCGGCCAATGTTCGAGCGGCAACGCGTTGCTTCAACTGCTGATACAGCTCCTGCACCCTCGGCATCTCGATCCCCGCTGCCTTCGCCCTGCGCACCGGCTCGCCCCAGATCGCTTCGAGCTCGACCTCGCTGCCTGCGAGGAAGTCGATGAGGCTGCTCGGCTTGTAGGCGGACATGGTGCGCGTGCGTTCGATCATCGTATCGATCAAACTCAGCGGGATGTTATGGCCAAGTTTCACAGCGGTAACGATGACCTCGCGCATCAAATCGCGCACACGTTGCTCCAAGACCGGATCAGCGAGAATCGCCGCCGTGTCTTTGCCACCTGCGGCGATGGAAAGGCCGTTGAACGGAATGTTCCAAACAAGCTTCTTCCAACGCGCCGTGATGAGGCTCGTTTCGACGACACAATCGACTCCGCAGCGCCGGAACTCCGCCGCCAGCGCTTGCGTGCGTGCCTGCGGAGCCCCGCTGTGTTCACCGAGCGCGATCTGTCCTTGCGCGATGTGATGAATCACTCCGGGAGCGATGCGATTGATGCACACAAAGCACAATCCGCCCATCACGCGCTCCGAACCAAAGTGCCGCGCGAGAAAATCATCGCTGCCGAGTCCGTTTTGCAGCGTGAGCAATATGGTGTCCGGCTTGAGCAACGGTGGCAGCAATTCGAGCAGCGTCTCATTCGCCGTCGCTTTCATCGCGATGATCACCAGATCACACGGACCGATCTTCTCCGTGCTCCGGTGGCAGTTCACCTGCGGCAGCTCGAAATCACCCAAATGGCTGCGAATTTGCAGACCATGCTGGCGAACGTGCTCGAGATCTGAGCGCATCAGAAAATGCACGTCATTCCCATGCTGTGCCAACCGGCCGCCATAGTAGCAGCCAATGGCTCCTGAGCCGATGATGGCGATGCGTGGATGTGCGGGAAACGTCATGATCTATTTCACCATCAAATAATGCCGCGTCTTGCCGTGCTTCTGCTTGTTCGTCAGCGGCGGCAGGTCGAGATGGAAGAAGTGGCGCAGGGTCTTGGTGTGATGTTTCAAGACGGCCTTCGCGGCCTCTTTGAGCGCGACCCAGCGCTTCCACGGATGATCGGGCGCGTGGCTGATGTGGCGCAGCAGGCTGAGCCACTCGATGTAGGCGCGTGAGATGTCGCCCTCGGCAATGCCGGCCTTCAAATCGTAAGCGCCGGGTTGCTCGGGATGCAGCATGGCATCGAGCAGTTCCGCCGCGCCTTCGCCATATTCGATGGGCAGGCCGCTTTCGAGGTAGCCGTGATGATTCACGAAACCAAAGGTGCCGCGACACACGGCGGCGAGGCGTTCGGAACCGCAATCGAGCGGGAGATCGAACTTCGAGCCGCTGCGCAGGTTTGCCATGTGATGCACGAGATCTTCGGCGGGATAACTTTCGTCCTCCAGTGCTGCGACGACGGCCAAACCTTCGCCGTGCTGGAAGAAGCTGAAGATTTCGCCGCGTCGTGTCGGCACGCCGTCGGCGTCGATGAGGCCGAGTGTGCGCCAGGCATGAATCGGCGAGCCGGGACGCGGTTCGCGATCCGTGGTGGCCGTTTCGGGTGTATTGACGCCAGTTTCATTCCTCACCACGATGCTGCGCTCCTGCGGGGAAAAAAGCAGCCGTCCATGGCTGTCTTCATACGCCATCACCTCGACTGGCGAGAGATCGAAGCAGGCAAACACGAGGTTCTCCTTGGTCATCGTGCCGATGAACTCGGGCGCGACGTCTTGAATCACGTCCTCAACAGTGGCGAGGATCGCGTTCGCCAGATCACCGGTATGCAGCACTGTGATTTCTTCGAGCGGCACCGTCTCCGCCTTGCGCGGCAGCTTCAGCAGGCGGCGGATGGACTTGGTGGGCTTGATGTCATCACCCACCGGTGTGCCGAGGCTGATCTCGACGCCGTAGATGACATCTTTCTCGCGCCTGATCTTGCCCACGCGGCCGATGCCATGCGCAAACTTGGCCGCGAAGGCCGGAACTGAGAGTGTGGCATGCACGCGGCTCAATGGCACGCGCTGCAACGCGTGACGATGCTGGCGCTCCCATTCGCCCAACGAGTTCAAAATCTGCTTCTCGGTCGCTTCGAGGCCGAACAGAGCTTTCGCGTTCTCCAACTGCGGATGCGCGACATTCGGCTCCAAGTCCTCCAATCCAAGCAGCGGAGGCACTTTGGCGAAAAGTCGCTCGGAGAAGTGTTTCGCGGCCTCAAACGGGTTTTCTTGCTTCAGCGCGGCGTGCTTCATCACACGCAGAAAAATCGGCCACGCGAGCAAGGCACTGCGATGCAGCCGCGCAGGCCGCGCATCGAAAATCGACGGACTGTCACGACTGGTGACGACGTGGCCTTTGTCATCAAGTCCCCGACGACCAGCGCGGCCATACATCTGCAAAAGTTCGTCGGGAGACAGTTTGTGCTCGCTGCGGCCGTCGTGGTAAGTCGTGCCGGCCACATGCACGCTGCGTACGGAAAAATTGATGCCCGCCGCGAGTCCCATCGTCGCCACGATCACGCGGAGCTGCCCGGCCTTTGCCAGCGGCTCGATCACACCGGCGCGCGCGCCATACGAAAGGCCGCTATGATGAAACGCGATGCGCTTTTCGATCAGCGTCGCCAAATCCTTGCCGCAAACGGCGCGTTGCTCAGGCGTGAGCTCCAGCGGATCGCCCATCGGCAAATCGGCGGCGAGTCGGCGTGCGATGGACTCGGCTTCCTTGCGCCGCGGTGCGAAAATGAGCAGCGGCGCGAGATCCGCGATCATCACGGCGGCGGCGAAGCGCGGCCAGTAGTTCTCAAACTGCCGCTGACGCTGCGGCAGCGTCTCCATAGGCACTTCTTCGAGCGGCACGGGCCGCTCCTTCGTCAAGACGACCTCGGCTTTTCGATTTAAACCGCGCAGCCACGCCACCACGTCCTCGGGATTCGCCACGGAGCCGCTCAACAGCAGCAAGCGCGTGCCCGCCGGTGCCAGCGCGATCGCTGCCTCGTAGTTCGCGCCGCGAGAATGATCGGAGATCATCTGATACTCGTCGATCACGAGCAATGCGGGGCCTTCGCCGCGCACGAGGCGTTCGAGCTGGGTTTCGAGTGTGGCAACCACAACCGGCGCATCGACATTCTCCGCGATGTCGCCCGTGGCGATGCCGACATTCCACTTTGCTTCCTTCCACTCGGCGTATTTGTCGTTGGCGAGGGCACGAGTCGGCACGGTGTAGATCGCCGGGCCTGACAAATGGCGGCCTTGGTGCAGCAGCTCGAAGATGTAGGTCTTGCCGGCACCAGTGGGAGCGCTGACAACGACATCCGTGCCCGTACGCAGCAAATTCACCGCCTGGTGCTGCCAGGGATCGGGAAGTTTGAGCTGATTGATATTAGCGAGCATGGTTATTCACACGGCAGTGGGTGGTTACGAACAACTTCACCTCTGCGCAACCAAGGTTTCTGCCACGCCTTGCTTGAATCCCCTCCGCAGTGCGGTAACGCTGGGCGCACATGGATTGCCGCCAGGATGAGATCGTCACCAGCCTAATGGCCTCGTATCACGAGGTCGGAGGGATCAACCACGTCGATTGCGGGAACCTGCCGTCGAAGCAGGCGATTGCGACGTTGTGCGAGGATCTGCTGCACATTCTGTTTCCCGGATTCTTTTCTGAGGAGGCGGTGACGTCAGACGAGCTGCAGCTCATGACGCATGAGCTCGTCGCGGGCATCCGTCAGCGTTTGAATGTCGAGGTACGCCGAACGGTGCGGTTGAACGGCGATTCAGCGCCTGCGGAGAGCGAAGGCCTCGTGTGCCGCTTCATGCTGGCGCTGCCGAAGGTGCGTGCGCTGCTGCAAAGCGATGTGGAGGCCGCGTTCGAGGGCGATCCGGCGGCGCGAGGCTTTGAGGAGATCATTCTGGCGTATCCGGGTCTGGAGGCGATTGCCATCCAGCGCACGGCTCATGTTTTGTACAAAGAAAACGTGCCGCTTATACCGCGCATGATGACGGAGTGGGCGCATGGCCGCACGGGTATCGACATCCATCCCGGCGCGGAGATCGGCACGCATTTCTTTATTGATCACGGCACGGGCGTGGTGATCGGCGAGACGGCGGCGCTGGGCAACCATGTGAAGCTTTACCAAGGCGTGGGACTCGTGGCGCGCTCGCTGGCAGCCGGGCAGGCGCTGCGCGGCAAGAAGCGGCATCCCACACTGGAAGATCACGTCACGGTGTATGCGAACGCGACGATTGTGGGCGGCGACACGGTGATCGGCACACGCAGCACGATCGGCGCGAATGTTTTCATCCTCGAATCGGTGCCGCCGGACATGCTGTATGCGCTGGGGCAGCAGGAGCATCAGGTGAAACCTAAAAAGCAGAAGTGACGAATGCTCGATCTCTCCCAGCTCAGCTTTGATTTCGGGGCGCTGCCGCGCTGGCTGCCGTTTCGTTCCGTGCGTGAGCTGGAGACGGTGGAGACACCGCCTTCATCCGATGAATCCGTTGCAGATGGTCGTGACGAAGCCTTGGAAGAGCAGACGCGTGAGATGCTGCTGAAGCTGGAGCTCCCAGGCGGAGCCAAGCTGGTGACGGTGACATGGAACGCACGTCTGCGCAGCACGGCGGGCTATGCGCGCTATCCGAGCTGGGCCATCGAGCTGAATCCGCGCCTGCGTGAGTTTGAGGGCCAGGTGGACCGCACGTTGAAGCACGAGCTGGCGCATTTGATCGCCTACCACCGCAGCGGACGCCGCCGCATCGAGCCGCATGGCCGCGAATGGCGCGCCGCATGTGCCGAGCTCGGCATTGCGGGTGAGGCCGCGCACCATCGCCTGCCGCTGCCGCGCAACGAGGTGGAGCGCAAGCTGGTCTATGCCTGCCCTTCGTGCCAGACGCCTGTGCAGCGCGTGCGCAAGTTCCGCCGCCCCACCGCCTGCCTGCAATGCTGCAATCGTCACGCGGGAGGACGTTATGACGGGCGTTTCAGGCTTGTGCTAATGAGCGGGGCGTAAGCGGACGCATTTTTGAGCATGGAAGTTTCTGCCAAGCACGGCCCTTCGGTCTGCGTTTAGGCTTGACCATCAGGCCAGCAAAGGCTGCTTTAGCTTCCACCCGACCCCACCATGAAAACTGTTCTGCGTTTCCGCTCCGTCTTCGCCATCGGCCTGCTTGCTTTCACCAGTATCCAGGCGCAGCTCGCCGAAGAATATCGTCAGTGGACCAACACCGCCGGCAAGCAGATCGAAGCCACGCTGGTCTCCGTCGATGCGGTGGCAAAGACGCTGAAGCTCAAGATGAAGGACGCCCGTGAGTTCGACGTGCCCATCGCGACGCTGAGCCCGGCGGATTTTGAATATGCCAAGGCACGCTACGCCGCCATGCAGGCCGCGCCCGCCGCTGCTCCGGCGGTTGCGATGCCTGCCACGCCGGCAGGAACACCGCCTTCGGCCACGCCTCCCGCTGCCACACCGAAGGGTGGTGCCAAGGTGGTGGCCAGCAAACCCGCACCGCCACGCCCGCCGATCAAAGTCATCCCTGCGTCCACTTTCAAGGCACCCGCCGCGAATGATTATCTCAGCGGCATCGCCAAGGTGCGCCCGCGGTTGATTCACAACGCCGCCGGCTGGGCCGCGCTGAAGGCACAGATCGCCGCCGATCCGGTGCTGGCAAAGATGATGGAGGCGCTCAAGGCCTCTGGCGAAGACCTGCTGCAGGATCCCGGTCTCACCCGCATCAACGGCGACACCGGTGGCGAGGGTCCGAAGGCCATCTACCGCATCGGTCTGGTCGGGGCGCTGGCGTATTGCGATGGGGATTTGAAATGGCAGGACAAGGGCAAACAGGAAGTTCTTGCCCTCACGGACAAGACCTCCTTCCGCGACTGGCACCCCGAGCTCATCGACAATGTGACCGACATGGTCGTGGCCACCGCCCTGGGCTATGACTGGTTCCGCAGTGCGCTCAACGCGGAGCAGGCCACCACCGTGCGCACCTATCTCACTGAGAAAGGCATCGACGCGCTCGTGGCGCACCTCGAAGGCGAGGAAATCCCCGACACCGCCAAAGGCCTGTCTGGTGGCCAGACGGAATCTAAAGGCAAGGCTGCGCCCAAGAAAGCCGCGCCCAAAGTAGACAACAGCAAACTGCCGCCTGACGGCAAACAGATGGCCGCCGCCACCGCCCTGCTCATCGCCGCGGTCGCTCTGGTGGATGAGGAGCCTGCCGTTGCCAAAAAGGCTGCGGACGCGGGTGCGAAGGTCTTTGGCAAGGGCATCACCCGTTTCGCTCCCGCCGGGGTATGGCCGGAGGGCCTGCAGACTGGTGAAGATGTCATGGATTACATCGCCATGCTTTCGCACACCCTCAAATCCGCCGCAGGCCGTGATCTCGGTCTCAGCCTGCTGGAAGGCATCCCGCAGTTCGGCATCGCACGCATGCATCTGATCGGGCCCAGTGGCCAGACCTTCAATTTCGGCGACAGCAAGGGTGCCGCTTCCACACGTTCATGGATCTCCACCTGGCTCTGCGGCAACCATGGCAATCCCGGCATTCGTGCCGTCGCCGCCGCTGGCAAGCAGCCCGTTTCATCCAACTACTTCGGCCCGTTGGTCGGCAACTTCCTTTACTACAATCCGCATGCTGCAGGTGATGGCACGGCGGACACGCTCGACTACGCGCTGCCCGGCGGCTTCGTGGCCACCTCCCGCTCCGGCTGGGAGAAGACGGACTACTTCATCGCTGTCAAAGGCGGTGAAAACGAGGATCACACGGCCCAGCTCGACATCGGCAGCTTCGTGCTCGAGGCGGGCGGCCAGCGCTGGGGGATCGAACTCGGCATGGAGGGCGACCGCGTTTCGGGGTATGAAGTCAAACCCGGTGCGGACCGCACGAAACGGTTCGGGTACTATCTCGCCGGCACCGCAGGCCAGAACACACTGATGTTCGATGACAACCAGGACCTGGAAGCCCGCGCCGGAGTGCTCCTCAGCGCCTCCACTCCCGAGCGTGGCGTGGCGGTGATCGACATGACGAAGGCATATTCAAAAGACGCGAAGGACGTGCATCGCGGCGTCATGGTCGTGCGCGGTGCGACACCGTATGTCGTCATTCAGGACGATCTTCAGGTGAAGAACAGCAAGACGCTGACCTGGAGCATGCAGACCGACGCGGAGATCGCCGCGGATGGAACCTCGGCCAAACTCACCAAAGGCGGCAAGACGCTCCTCGCCACCATCGTCTCGCCCGCCGGTGCCACCTTCTCCAGCGCCAAGCCGCCAGAGCCGGCCACTCCGAATCCCCAGGCCCGTGACCTCACCAAGATCAACGTCCTCAAAGCCAGCATTCCCGAGGCCAAAGGTCCGCAGAGCCTCTGCATCACCTTCACAGTCACCGACACGGCTCCAGCGCACACGCATCAGCCCATCGCTGAATGGGTGAAGGTGAAGTGATTGGAGTGATGAGTTAAATGTTAC
Organism: Akkermansia muciniphila; assembly: GCA_945882215.1. Taxonomy (GTDB): domain Bacteria; phylum Verrucomicrobiota; class Verrucomicrobiia; order Verrucomicrobiales; family Verrucomicrobiaceae; genus Prosthecobacter. Next base: position 11,313 of record CAMCWM010000009.1, read on the forward strand.
AAGTGAGGGGTTGTGTGTCTCCTAACTCGTAACGCATCACTTCTAACCGCTTCATGCCCTCGGGTGCGAGGCCTCATACACCTCCTTCATCCGCTGCGTCGAGACGTGCGTGTAGATCTGCGTGGTCGAAAGGCTCGCATGGCCCAGCAGCTCCTGCACGCTGCGCAGATCGGCGCCGTTGTTCAGCAGATGCGTGGCGAAGCTGTGGCGGAACTTGTGCGGCGTGAGATGCACTGGCAGGCCTGAAGCACGCCAGTATTTGCTCACCACATCGTCCACCGCCTGCGTGGTGATGCGCGTGCCCAGCTTGCTGCGAAACAACGCCCCGTCATGCACGCCGGCCTTCGCACGATAGCGCTGCACCGCCTCCAGCGCCTTGCTGCCCACGGGGCAGAGCCGCTCCTTCTTCCCTTTGCCGAAAACGCGCACCGTTTCGGTGTAGGTGTCGATGTCCTCCACGTTCAGCGCCGTCAGCTCGCTCAAGCGCATGCCCGTGCTGTAAAACAGCTCCAAAATGGCTGCGTCGCGCTCCGGTGCCCACACCGCGTCGCGTTTTGATTTTTCCTGCGTCAGCGGCAGCGTCAGCATTTGTTCGATCTGCGTCACCGTGAGCACCACGGGCAGCTTTTTCTCCCGCTTTGGCAGTTGCACCTCCAGCAGCGGATTCGTCTTCCAGCCACGGCGCCGCGTCAGCCATTTGAAAAAACTGCGCATCGCCGCGAATTGCAACCGGATCGTCGCCCGTCCGCGATCTTTCTTCATCAGATCGAACAAGTAGGCGCGAAAGTCATCCGCCGTGAGTTCGCTCCAGCCTTTGAACGGCTCGCGCCACTCGCGGAACTGCCGCAGCGCCAGCTCGTAGTTCGTCAGCGTGCGTTCCGACGAGCGGCGCTCCACCTCCATGAACTCCAGGAATTCGTCGGCGAGCTTGTCGGCCATGGTGCTCATCCTCCCGCCTGTTTCGCACGGCATTCGCTGCAAATCTCATCGCCGGAGTCCAGCACCCGGAAATCCAGATGCGAGTCATCCAGCTCCGTCTTTTTGCAGACCGAGCATTGATGGAAAAACGTGCCCTGCGGAAGTTTCGCGGACTCATAGCGGCCACGACGCGCCGAAACACGCGCCTGACGCGCGCTATCGCTCACAAAGCCCGGTCCGAACACCACGAGGTAGTTGAGATGACACGCCAGCACTGGCAGGAACAGCGAAGGGTCGCGCATCACGAGAAACGCTGTCGCCCCCGCGCTCAGCAGCGCCAGCCACTTCATTTTGATCGGCAGGATGAAGTAAATCATGATCTCCTCGTTCGGGAACAGCGTCGCAAAGGCGAACAGCAGTGTTTGGTAGAGAAACAAGCCCGGCGCCGGCCAGCCAAACACCAGCGCGCCTAGCGTGACGACGAACATCCAGCCGAAAATGTAGAGATTTACCCGGAAAGCGCCCCAGGCCTCTTCCAGCCCGCGACCGATCCACATCATGAACAGCGTGCCGATCAGAGCCCAGATGAGCGAGAAATTGCCCGGGATGAACACGTGCGTGACCAGCCGCCACACCTCGCCATGCATCACCCGCGTTGGGTTCAGGTCGAGAAACATCAAATAAGCTGTCGCGCCCTCCGGCGACATGACCATGACCATGAACAGCACCAGCAGTTGAAACAACGCGATGACCTGCACGAGGCCCGGAATCGCGAAACGACCGAACTTGGACTCTAAACGAGAGATGAGAGGCATGAATGCTTGTTGGTAGCCTGTTTTCAGCCGTGGGCAAAGAGAAGAACGAGAACGACACACGCGGCGCCCAGCCAGTCGCGTGCGCCAAAGCGATCCGCGTCACCCGTGAATCGCAGCAGCTTGAACAACGCGCCCGTCGGGCAGCCGTAGCGGCAATATGCCAGCGGCGTGACCAGCGACCACAGCAATCCCACGATGGCGATCACGATGCTGGCCCAGCCCGCGACACGGAACAGATACGCGTCGAACGGCTCCAGCGCGTTCAAATCCACCGGCAGGCCAAACGCCACGCTGAACAAGACGAACGCCAGCAGCACGAACGGCAGCTTTGACAAAACAACCTCCACCCCATGCGGTGGCGACCACTGAAACGGCAGCCGCTTCGCTACAAGCTGCTGCAACGCGCCATGCGGGCAGATGTGGTGGCAGTAGAGCTGCTTGCTGGTGAAAACCGGCCCCAGCAGTGCCACTGCCGCTAGCAACACGAGACCATGCACATTTCGCCACGGCGTGCCATGCGCCGCCCAGCCGGCCAGCAGGCCTTGTGAGAGCATTTCACCCGCCATGAAGCCGCCGTAGGCCACCAACAGTGCATGATGCAGATGCCGACACCACGCACGGCCGCGCAACGGTGTGAACGCCATCACGAACGCCGCCAGAATCACGATCACATGCCCCGTGTCCTGCCAGCGCCAGCGAATCAGCACCCACCAGCCACGCTTCGATTCTTTTTCTTTGAGAAGTGCCTGCGCCCGCACTCGCACGCCCTCCGCCACGCCATAACTTGTTTGTGTCGCACCGGAGACACCTTCCACGCCCGCTTTGGCGAAGTCGATGTTCGCGATCTTCTCCGTCGTCATGCCATCAAAGGTCTTCAAAAATGCCGCGTCGCCCGTGACGTAGCCGACATAGGCCTCGTTGTCGTAGCTGCGCCGCAACGCGATGCCGCGCAGCGTCGAACCTGTCGCATCCATCAGCATGAACGTGTCGCTCGGCCCCTTGTAGCCGACCACTCCGTCCGAACTCGGGGCCGTGCGCACGGCGAGAGCGATCACGCGGCCTTTCGCGTCGAGAACCTCCTGCGAACCCGGATGCGTCTTCGATTCACGCAGCTTCGCGGCCTGCGGCTCGAGTTTCTTCACCTCATCGAGCGTGATCGCGTCTGGAAAACGCAGTGAAGTCGTCGCGCTCTTGCCCAACCGACGTAAAACACCCTCCGCAATCGCGCTGCTCGTCAAAGTCGCGCCTGAAACGGCGTCCACGTGCATGTTTGCCATCTCGGCGGCCTTCTTGTTCGTGAACTGCTTGAAGAATGCCCGCTCGCCCACCACCTCGGCCACATGATCGGTCGTGTCGCTGCTGTGGATGATGCGCAGGCCAAGCACTTTGCCGCGTGCATCCAGCGCGATGAGCGTGTTCGTCGGCCCAGAGTAGCCGATGATGTCATCCGCCTCCGGCGAAGTTTGCATCACATGCCCAAGCGTGATGCCTGACTCGTCCTTCACCGCCTGTATGCCGCCTTGCGGCGTCAAAACGGCAGCGGTGGGAAAGAAGTCGCGAATCCGCTCCACGGTGAGTTCCATCGCCACCGGCTGATGCGAGCGCCGGATGGCAAAAACCACCGCAGCCAGCAGCACCACACGCCAGAGGCGCAGGGCGGTGGATTTCCAGCGGCGGGAGGAAGACATGCGCAAATCGTTAGCAGCCGCCTGCTGAAAGAGAAGCACGCTTTGCCGGTTTCTCTGCTCATGAAGCCGATCTTCGCTCTGCTGGCGTTTCAAGCACTCACTGCCGCCGCTCCCACGCTTTACCTGAACGGCAAGATCGTCACGCTCGATGCAAAGGAGCGCATCGCTGAGGCCATGGCGGTCGAAGATGGCAAAATCGTCGCGATCGGCACGAACGACGAAATCAAGCAACTCGGCGGCGCATCCGTCGATCTCGGCGGCAGGATGGTTCTGCCCGGTTTGATCGAAACGCACTGCCACAGCATCGGCGCCGCCCGCGCGAGTTTTGCCGGCGAGTATCAGGAGCTTTACGACATCCCCGGCATCCAGGCCTGGATCAAGACCCAGGCCGCGAAACAAGCGCCAGGAACGTGGATCGAAGTGCCACGCAATGAGATCACACGACTCAAAGAGCGGCGTTTCCCCACGCCGGAGGAGATCGATGCCGCCACGACGCAGCATCCCGTGCTGTTTGTCTCCGTGACGAAGTCCGTACTGAACTCCGCTGGCTGGAAACTGCTCGGAGTCGTCGATGAGAAAAGCAAAGTGGCCGGTGGTGAGGTGGTGTTTGAAAACGGCCGGCCCGTTTTGATGCGTGGCGGCCAGGCACCATTGCGAGCGCTCATGCCGCAGCCGCCCACGCCTTCCGAGGATCAATTGCGCGCCAAACTCAAGGAACTGCACGGCATCTACAACTCCGTCGGCATCACCAGCATCTTCGAGCGGGCGACGGATCGCGCTGGGTATGATCTGTTTCGTGATTTGAGCGCCAAAAACGAACTGACCACGCGCATGCGCGGCACGTTTCGCTTTTCAGCCAAAGATGCCGCCGGTGTGGAGAGCTACGTGAAAAAACTCGGCCTCCAGTCCGGCGAAGGCGATGACATGGTGCGTGCCTCCTGCCTCAAGATCACCGTCGATGGCGGCATTCACTGGGGCACGACGTGGTTGAGCGAGCCGCATGGCAAAAAACGCGCCGCGTTTTACCGCAACGATGATCCTTACTACGAAGGCACGCACAGCTACACGCCGGAGCAGATGCGCGAGATCTTTGGCGCTGCCAACAAACTCGGCTGGCCGATCAGCGCCCACGTCACCGGCGACGGTGGCGCGATGGAAGTGCTGCGCGCGGTGGAAGCCGTCAGCCAGCAGCAGCCCAGCATGATCGACCGCCGCTTCAATCTCATACACTGCTACTTCCCCTCCGCTGAAATGACCGCGCTGGCCAAGAAGCTCAATGTCGGCGTCGATACGCAGAGCTACCTGTATTTTCGCGATGCCGACTTCATCGCGAAGATCTACGGACCATCCTGGGCGGAGCGCTTCCTCGGCCTCGGTTCCTGGGTGAAGGCCGGCGTGCCCGTCGCGATCAACAGCGACCACATGATCGGTTTTGATCCCGATCACTGCATGAACAGCTTCAATCCCTTCCTCATGCTGTACATCGCCGTCAGTCGAAAAGACGACCACGGCAACATCCACGGCGCACACCAGAAGCTGTCCCGCCTCGACGCCTTGCGTGCCATCACCACCTGGGCCTCATGGCTGAGTTTTGATGAGAACCGCCTCGGCTCATTGGAAGAAGGCAAGCTGGCCGACTTTGTCGTGATTGATCGTGACTACCTGACCTGCGCCGAAGACGACATCAAAGCCATCAAGCCCGTGCGAACGGTGCTGGGTGGGAAGACGGTGTTTGCGCGTTGAGCAGATCGCCTGCTGGAAGATCAATCCAGAACTCCGCGCCGCCTTCGTCGCGATTGCGGCAGCCGGTTTGACCCCCATGGGCAGTGGCGATGGCGCGCACGAGGCTGAGGCCGAGGCCCATGCCGGGCGTGTTCGCGCTGGCGGCGCTGCCGCGAGTGAAGCGTTGCCAAATTTTCGTCAAATCAGTCGCGCTGAGGCCGGGACCGGTGTCGCGCACGAGGATGCGGGTGTGATCGTCCGTCGTGGACAGCTCGAGCGTGACAACGCCTCCGTGTGGCGTGTAAGCGAATGCATTGTCGAGCAGGTTGGCGACGGCCTGATTGATGCGCTGGCGGTCGAGGGGTGCCAGCCGCGAATTGGCGGCTTCGAGGGTGAATTGCAGACCCCGTTCATCCGCAGCGGCCTTGTAGAGGTCATGCAAATCGGTCAGCAGCTCACGCAAGTCGATGCTTTCGAGATGGAGCTTCAGCGCTTTGTGTTCGCCGGCCCGTGTGGTGAGGATGGTTTGCACGAGGTCGGCGGCGCGGTCGATCTCCTCCATGCCACGCGCGGCGGCATCACGCGCGACGGCGTTTTCGCTGTGGTCGTGGTGGATTTCCAGATTGCCGCGAATGCGGGCCAGCGGCGTGCGCAATTCGTGCGCGAGATTGTCGTTGGCGCTTTGCAGCTCGGTGGTGAGCGCGTCAATGCGGTCCAGGCCGGCGTTGAACGCGGAAGCGAAGGCTTGCAGCTCGGGCACGGCGTCCGGGGCCACGAGGCGCGCGTCCGTGTTGCCTTCGGCGAGCTTGTGCGTGCTTTTCATCATGTCCTGCACGGGCCGCAGCACATGCCGGACGAACCACCACAGCGGCAGCAACATGAACGCAGTGGAGGCAAGACCGGCAAGCCATAGATCATCACGGATGTGCTCCACATAGGCACGATCCTCCGCGTCGGTGCGCCCAAACCAGAGAATGTTGCCGTCATCGAGCACCTGGCAGCCCGCGAGGAGCTGCTGCTCACGCTGCGTGTGCTCGACGGTGATGAGCAGCGTCTCGGAAGGTTTCAGCCGGGCGGATGATGCGTCTGGCCACTGATAACCAGCCACGGCAGGCGGGATTTGCTCAAACAGCACGCGCCCGTCCGAGCTTGTGATGCGCACGGCTTGATCGTTCTCATGACCACCTGCGGCGAAGACATCCTTGATCTCCTTCAAGCCGTTGCGGTTGTAGAGCACGGCGTATTCGCCCAAATCATCGAGCACCACGGCGCGGGCGATGCTGCTGAGATTCTGCTTCATCGCCCAGCCTGCCACCGTGATGCACAACGCGGTGCTGCAGGCCATGAGCACGGCCAGCAACAATCCCAGCCGCCAGGTGGACGGCAGGTGTTCAGGAAAGAGCTTGGAGAACATAACCTTTGCCGCGGACGGTTTGCAGGTGGGATGGCTCGCCGGGCGCGTCGATCTTCCGGCGCAAGCGGCAGATCATGGCATCCACGACATTCGTGCCAGGATCAAACTGGATGTCCCAGACTTTTTCGAGCAGGAATTTCTTGGTGAGAATGCGCCCTTCATTCGCCAGCATGACCTCCAGCAGCGTCCACTCGCGTGGTTGCAGCTCCACCATTTCATCGCCACAACGCAGGCGGCGTTTGATCGCATCGAGCGTCCACTTCCCCACATTGCGGGACGGCGGCACGAGCGGCGTGATGCCGCTGCGGCGTTGTAGCGCCTCCAGGCGCGCGAGCAGTTCCTCCATGGCGAAAGGTTTGGTCACATAATCATCGCCACCGGCCTTCAGCCCGCGCACGCGGTCCGTCACATTGTCGCGGGCGGTGAGAAACAGCACCGGCAGGCGAAAACCACGCGCGCGCATCTGCTCCACGACCGTAAACCCATCCACGTCCGGCAGGCCGACATCGAGGATCACCGCGTCAAAGGCCTCTTTCCCCAGGGCCATGAGCGCCTGACCGCCACGCTCACACCATGAGCAGGTGTGTCCTGCTTCGCGCAACCAGATGTCAGTCTGGCGGGCTAGCTCGGTATCATCTTCAACAAGCAGGATGTGCATGGCGTTCGTGCGAGCATGTTGCACGGCCTTGACGCGGCGGCATCTGATTTGGCTTTCATTACCAAACGATAACGTGACCCTCGTCCGGGCCTGTGGCGAAGTGCGCCACCATGAAAACCCCCACGCGCACTCCCTGGCTGCCTCTCGGTATCACGCTGCTCACCGCCATTCTCTCGGCCACCGCCCAGGCCGGTCCTGCGGTCACCAGCAGCGACCTCGTCGTTGAAGCTCTCCAAAAGAACCCCGAAGTCCGCTTCTACGAGGCGGAGATCGCCGCCGCGCGCGGTGGTCGTCAAACCGCCGGTCAGCTCGCCAATCCCGAACTCAATACCGAGTTCGGCGGCATGAGCCTGGCGCAGCAAAAAGACGGCCTGGTGTGGCGTGCGTCCATTTTGCAGGTCTTCGATTTTCCTGGCCGCATGTCGTTGCGGAAAGCCATCGCGGATCGTGACATCACGCTGGCCGAACTAGGATTGCAACAATTCAGGTCCCAACTCGCGAATGAAGTCCGCGCCCGCGCAGGTGATGTGATCTTGCTGAAGCGCAAAGAAGATGCCGCCCGCTCCGTGCGCGAGCGCTTGGAATCGCTCATCGAAGTGCTCGTGCAGCGTGACACCGGTTCCGTCAGCGCCTTGCTCGAACGCCGCATCCTGGAGGCCACTCTTCTCACCAGTGATCGCACGTTGACCGATGCCTCGAAGCAAGTCCGCGAGGCCACTGCCGCGCTCGCCGTGCTCTGTGGACGTGGCCCGGATCAGCCGATTCAGCTCATCGGCGCCTTCACGTCATTCCCCACCGTGCCGCATCTCGAGTCGCTCAAGCAGCAGGCCGCGCAATCGAACTTTGATCTTCAGCAAAAGCGTCTCAACGTCGCCAAGCAGGGCCTCAAGATCGACCTCAGCAAATCGGATCGCTGGGGGAACATCACCTTCGGCCCCTACATGGCCGGACAGCACGCCGGTGGCACGCAAATCGAAGGCGGTTTCGTCGTCTCCATCCCGCTGCCGCTTTGGAACAAGAACAAAGGCAACATCGCCGCCGAGGAAGCCCGCACCCAGCAGGCGGAAGCGCTGTTGCTGGCCACGCTGCGTGATTTGGAGCGTGATCTTGCCGTGGCGCGTTCGGCTTATCTGTCTGAACTCGACGCGCTCTCCCGCTGGCGTCCTGAGAGCGAAAAACAGTTCAGCGATGCCGCCGCCGAGGCAGATCGTCATTACCGACTCGGTGCCGTGCCTGCCGCGACTTATGTCGAAATGCAGCGCGGTTATCTGGATGCCATGGACTCGCTCATCGAGTCCCGCCGCAACGCTTGGAAGCACCGCATGGAGATCGAGCGCCTCACCGGCACCTCACTCACAGGCGAGTCCGTCACACCCAGGATCACCCATCGCTGAGCCATGATCAACGCCATCCTCGACTTCTCGCTCAGGAACCGCTTCCTGGTCATCATGGGCTCGCTGCTGCTGCTCGCAGCCGGTGTTTTCTCCGCCATGCACCTCCCGGTGGATGCGGTGCCGGACATCACCAACACGCAGGTGCAGATCAACACCGCCGTGCCCGGCCTCGCGCCGGAAGAGACGGAAAAACTCGTCACTTATCCGCTGGAACTCGCGCTCGCGGGCATCCAGGGCGTGGAGGAATTCCGCTCGCTCACGAAGTCCGGCCTCTCGCAGGTCACGCTCGTGTTTCGCGACGGGTTTGACCTGTTTCGTGCGCGCCAGCTTGTGAGTGAACGTCTCGTGCAGGTCGATCTACCCGCTGGACTCAGCCCGCAGATGTCTCCCATCAGCACGGGCCTCGGCGAGATCGTCTATTACACGCTCGACTACAAAAAGGACGCGCCGCAGCGCAAGCAAACGCGTGAGCGCCAGCTCATGGACCTGCGCGAGGCGCACGACTACATCGTGAAGCCGTTCTTGCGCACGGTGCCCGGCGTCGCGGAGGTGAACAGCAGCGGCGGCTACGAACGCCAGCTCGTCATCCTGCCCAAACCCGAGTCGCTGGTGAACGCAGGCATGACTTTTGGTGAACTGGCCGAGATCATCGGCCAAAACGTCGATAATGCCGGCGGCGGCGTCATCGAGCGCGGCAATGACCGCGTGCTGATCCGTGGCGTGAGCAAAGTCACGAGCGCGGAGGACATCGCGAATCTTCCCGTCAAATTCGCCGCAGGCATCGAGCCGCTGCGTGTGAAGGATCTCGCCGAAGTCAGCATCGGCAGCAATGTGCGCACCGGTTGCGCGGTCGAAAACGGCGAGGAAGCCGTGCTCGGCACGGTGATGATGCTCGTCGGCGAAAACAGCCGCATCATCAGCAAGCGCGTGGAAGAAAAGCTCGGCGAACTGCAAAAGAAGCTGCCCGCCAGCCTCGAAATCCGCATCCAGTATGCCCGCAGCGAAGTCGTGGACCGCACCATCGACACGGTGAAGCACAATCTCTTTGAAGGAGCCATCCTCGTCATCGTCGTGCTGCTCGTCCTGCTCGGAAACTGGCGTGCGGCACTCATCGTGGCGCTCGCCATCCCGCTTTCGTTCTTGTTCGCGCTCATCGGTATGACCTTCGGCGGTGTGTCGGGAAATCTCATGTCTCTCGGTGCCGTGGACTTTGGCCTCATCATCGACGGCGCCGTCGTGATGGTGGAAAACATCGTCCGTGTTCTAGGCGAGAAGCAGCACGAGCTGGGACGCAAACTCACCGCCAAAGAGCGCATGAACGCCGTGCATGAAGCCGGGCAGCAAGTGGGCAGCCCCATGTTCTTCGGTGTGCTCATCATCACGCTCGTCTATCTGCCCATCCTCGCGCTCACCGGCATTGAGGGGAAAATGTTCCATCCGATGGCCATCACCGTCATGCTGGCACTTGGCGGCGCTTTGATTCTCGCGCTGACCTTGATGCCCGCGCTCTGCTCCCTGCTCCTGCGTGGTAACATCAGCGAGAAGGACAATTTTCTCATGCGCTGGGCCAAGGCGGCTTACGCGCCGTCTTTGAGCATCGCCTGGAAATCCCGCTGGGGCGTCGTCGGTGGCGTCGCGGTGCTGCTCATCGGCACGGTGATGCTGTTCCTGAGCTTGAAGCAGGAATTCGTGCCCACGCTCAATGAAGGCTCCTGGACGGCCATGGTGTATCAGCCCGCCAACACCAGCCTCAAGACCTCGCTGAACCGCTGCATCAAGACGCAGAAGTATCTGATCGAAAAAGTTCCCGAAGTGACGCGCACCTTCGCCCGCGTCGGCACCAGCGAGGTGGCGACTGATCCCATGTCTCCCGGCGAGTATGACCTCTACGTCTTCTACAAACCGCAGTCCGAATGGCGCAGAGAAAACGGCAAACCAGTGACACGCGACCGCCTGGCCGAGCTGGTGCGCGAAGAACTCGCCAAGGAGGTGCCGGAGCAGGATTACGACTTCGCGCAGCCGATCCAGATGCGTTTCAACGAGATGCTCGAAGGTTCCCGCGCCGACCTGGCCGTGCGCATCTTTGGCGATGACTACCACACGATGGAAAAGATCGCCGGTGAGGTCAAAACGATCCTCGAAGGCATCGAGGGCACCGACAACGCCGAGTTTGAAAGCCAGGGCCGCGTGCCCGTGCTCGAAATCCGCGTGGACCGCGCCTCCATGCTCAAATTCAATGTCGAAGCCTCTGAAGTGAACGCCGCCATCACCACCGCGATGGCCGGACACACCGCTGGCATGCTCATGGAGAACAACCGCCGCCGCGCCATCGTCGTGCGTCTGCCAGAGTCATTGCGCAACAACCCCGAGGTCATGAAAGCCCTGCCGGTGCGCACTCAGGACGGCGGTCTCATCACCTTGGGACGCCTCGCCGACTTCGTGGAAGTGCCGCAGGTCGATGCGATTGGCCGCGAGGACGGTCATCGCCGCGTCGGTCTCAATGTCGATCTCGCCGGTGGCACCGATTCCGAAGCCTACGTCAACGCCGCCCGCGAAAAGATCGCGGCGAGCATTCAGATGCCCGAAGGCTACCGCGTCGATTTCGGCGGCCAGTTTGAGCATCTGCAAGAAGCGCGCGCACGGCTCATGGTCGTCGTGCCGCTCGCGCTGGTGCTCATCTTTGTGCTCATCCACGCCACCTTCAAAAGCGTCACGCAGACGCTCATCATCTACACCGGCATCCCGCTCGCCATCACCGGCGGCGTGCTCGCCCTGTGGATGCGCGACCTGCCCTTCAGCATCAGCGCCGCCATCGGCTTCATCGCGCTATGCGGCGTGGCCGTGCTCAATGGCGTGGTGCTCATCAGTTGCTTCAACCAGCTCCGCAACGAAGGCCGCGATGCTGAGCAGGCCGTTACGGAAGGCAGTCTGCAACGTCTGCGCCCCGTTTTGATGACCGCCATGGTCGCCAGTCTCGGCTTCATCCCCATGGCCATCAGCGAAGGCGCTGGCGCCGAAGTCCAGCGCCCGCTCGCCACCGTCGTCATCGGCGGGATCGTCAGCAGCACCTTCCTCACGCTGTTCCTGCTGCCTGTGCTGTATCGCTGGCTCCTCGGAAGACCCCAAAGACAACGCGATCCTGCAAGCCAGCACGAGCACTGCGACGACGCCCAGATGATCCCCGACATCCAACCCGCGATATGAAAGCACCCACCACCATTCATTTGCTCATGTTGACCCTCGTCATCGTGCTGATGCCACATGCGGCCCACGCCAGACGACCGATGGGCACCACCATGACCGGCGTCGTTCAAAAAGTCGATCACACCCGCCGGGAGATCGTCTTTGCACAGGATGGCGGCCCAGTCCGAAGCTTTGTTTACACCACCTGGGCCAAATTCTGGCATCAAGCCCCCGATGCTTCTCCCTCCGCGCTCAAACCCGGCATGAAAGTCCGCGTGAACCTGCATCAGCCGCTCATCGGCCCGGATTTCGTCACTCAGATCTCCCTTGTCCCAAATCCACAACCATGAAAACAAACTCCATCGTTCATTCAATGGCATTCAACGGCCTGCTGCTCTGTGTCACTTGGTTTACCCTGGTGGGTTCCAGTTACGCCGGAACCTGGGTGCCGTTGCGCACGGACATGAAAGGCTGCCACACCCCGCACAGCGGCTCCAGCAGCAAAGAAGTCCACCAGCGCTGGCTGGAGATCGAGCTGTCTGGAGTGGGACTCAAACAGAACTCTCAGATCCGGCTGGAATGGGTCTTATACGCCGATGATCTGGACGCAGAGAAGGTTGTGGAGCAGGCCAAGGGCACTGAGATCGTGGAGCTGGCTGTCGGCAAAACCGCCACGGTCAAAACCAAGGAAACCGTTTTTGAATACGTCAGGCAGCACTCCGAACGGCAGGGGAGCGGCAGAAAGGCACGTTTCAAGCTCCTTAAAGCCAGCGGCCATCGTTATCATGGCTGGGTGGTGCGTGCCTTCTCTGCCGATGCTCTGGTCGGGGAGGCCTTCAGCGGTGGAAGCCTCCGAAACATCGACCCCTTAAGGCCCCTGTCCTCAGACGCCCCATGAAAATTTTTCTTTGCCTGTCACTCCTGTTCTCGATCTCACCGCTCCACGCCGAAACCTGGAGCGGCACGGCCCAGATCACCTTCGGTGGTACTTCCACACTGCATGCCTGGGGTGGCAAGGTCGCGGCGGAGGCGTTCAAGGCGGATGTCACCATGAGCGGCGGCCAGCCTCAGCGCGTGAAGGCCGAAGTGACCGTCAAAGCTGCAAACATGGACACCGCAGAGCCGAAACGCGATGCCAACATGCGCAAGGCAATGCAAGTGGACGCCCATCCGCTCATTGTTGGCAAGATTGATGCGAAGTTCAGCGAGATCGCCGCTGCAAGCACGCCAACGAAGCTGCCCATCGAGCTGAACCTGCTCGGCAAGCCGCAAAACGTCAGCGGCACGATCTCGAATTGGAAGCTCAACGGCAAGAAGGCCAGCTTTGACCTGGATTTTCCCGTCTCGATGAAAGCCAGCGGCATTAGCGTCCCGGCGGTGCTCCTAATCATCCGCGTAGGGGATGGCGTGCAGGTTCATGCGTCGGTTACACTCACTCAAAACTGATTTCCCCATGTCCGCTTACATCCACCACATCGCCACCCGGACACCGGGTTACACTTACAGTCAGGCCTACACGCGTGACCGCCTGAAAAGCTGGACCAGCGATCCCAAGACCAAACGGCTCATCCACGCGATCTACAATCGCAGCGGCATCGAGACACGGCACAGCGTCACCGGTGACTTCGTCGAAGATGCCGAGGCCACGCTGTTTCGCACGGCGGAGGACGGCACGCTGATCTCACCGGGCACCGGGGCGCGCAACGCGTGTTATGCGCGTGAGTCGCGCAAGCTGGCTGTCGCCGTCGCGCGGCAGGCTTTGCAAGACGCGCCGGGATTCACCGCGCAGGATGTCACACACATCGTTTTCACTTCCTGCACCGGCTTTGCGAATCCGGGGCCGGATTATCACATCATCCGTGAGCTGGGCCTGCGGGAGAATGTGCAGCGCTACACGCTCGGCTTCATGGGCTGCTACGCGGCCTTCCCCTCGCTGCGTATGGCGGCACAGTTTTGTGAAGCAGATGCCAATGCCGTGGTGCTCGTGATCTGCCTGGAACTCTGCACGCTGCACATGCAGGTGAATGACGCGCCGGATTCCATCCTCGCGAACTCGCTCTTTGCCGATGGCGCGGCGGCGGCCATCGTGAGCGCCCGCGTGCCGGAGCCACGCAGCGCCGCGTACCGCCTGCATGGCTTTGAATCCGCGCTTGTGGCATCCAGCGAGCAGGAGATGGCCTGGGAGATCGGCGACGAAGGTTTCAACATCGTGCTTTCCAGCTATGTGCCGGACATCATCGGGGCCAACATCCGCGCCTTGCTCGGCGGTGTGTTGCAGCGGCAGAACCTCGCTTTCGACAAGATCGACGAATGGGCCGTGCATCCCGGCGGACGCGCGATCTTGGACAAGGTGCAGCAGAGCTTGGCACTGAAACCTGAGGCGCTCAACGCCTCGCGTTCCATTCTGCGTGATTACGGCAACATGAGCAGCGCCACGATCCTGTTTGTGCTCAAGGAGCTGCTCGATGAGGCCGAGAGCGAACCGGCCATGACCTGCGCGATGGCCTTTGGCCCCGGTCTCACGGTCGAAACCGCTGTGCTGGAGCGTCTGGGCTGCACGGTGCCTTCAGCGAAGGCTCAGGCGGCGCAATCCCTTCCTGGTGGCGTCACTGCCTGATGCCATGAACGTTTCATCAACACCTCTCTACACACCGGCGCAGCGCTGGGTGGCGTTGGGTTATGGTTTGCTGAGTCATGCGTTGTTCCTGACTTCCATCGTGGTGATGTTTGTCAGCCTGTATCGCGGTCTGTCGTTTGGACTGCTGCATCTGCATGGCTGGGCGGCGGTGATGGATGATGTGCTGCTGGTGGCGCAGTTCGCCGTGGGACACTCGCTGCTGCTCTCGGACAAAGGCAGGCGCTTCATGACAAAACTCGCGCCACTGAATCTCGGGCGCGATCTTTCGACCACGGTCTTCGCCGGAATCGCCTCGCTACAACTGCTGGCGGTGTTTTTGCTCTGGTCGCCCTCGAACGTGATCTGGGCCGCGCCGGAAGGCTGGATCAACAACGTGCTGACGACGCTGTATGCCATCTCCTGGCTTCTACTGGCGAAGTCGATGAGCGACGCGGGCCTCGACACACAGATCGGCAGTGTCGGCTGGCGCTCGGTGTGGAGCGGACAGCGACCGGTTTATCAGCCGTTTGCGCGCACGGGCATGTTTCGCCACAGCCGGCAGCCGATTTACTCGTCCTTCACGCTGATCCTCTGGACCGCGCCGGTGTGGACGCTGGATCATCTGTTCATCGCCATCGCCTGGAGCGCTTACTGCGTGCTGGCGCCAGTCATCAAGGAGCGCCGCTACCTGCGCTGGTATGGCGCGGCTTATGAACGCTATCGGCAGCGCGTGTCGTATTGGTTTCCGGCCAAAGTGCGCGCCATCAAGTCTCCCACAATGAAATCCACGGATCATGACATCGCCATCGTCGGCGCGGGACCGGTCGGTTTGTTGCTGGCGGGGCTGTTGGGGCAGAAGGGGCTGCGAGTGCTTATCGTGGACAAGCGTACCGAGCCGCTCACGCATTCGCAGGCCATCGGCATCACGCCGCCATCGCTGGAGATCCTCGCGCATCTCGGCCTTGATGAGGAGTTTGTACGCCGGGGGGTGCCGATTCGTGATTGTCATGTGCATGGTCAGGGCGGTTATCTCGGCTGCGCGTCGTTCCGTGAGATTCCGGGCGCGCATCGTTACATCCTCTCGCTGCCGCAGCAGATGACGCTCTCGTTGCTGGAGTCAAAGATCTCCACGATGCCGAATGTCACGCTGCATCGCAGCATGGCGATCACCCAGATCGAGCAGGATGCCGAAAGCGTGACGCTGAGTGGTGAGGGTTTCACCTCGACCGCCCGCTGGCTCGTCGGCTGCGACGGGCACAAAAGCCGCGTGCGTGAGCTGATCAAGATGCGCGGCAAGGGCGCGCCCTATGGCTGCCATTTCCTCATGGGCGATTTCATCGACCGCACCACGCTTGGTGATGACGCGCATCTGTGGTTCACGCAGGATGGCGCGGTGGAGTCTTTTCCTCTGCCCGATGGCCGTCGCCGCTGGATTGTGCAGACCAAGCAAGCCATGCCAGAAACAAAACGCGGCATCATCAGCGAAATCGTCCGCCAGCGCACCGGTCTCGATCTCGCAATTGAAGATCAGCAAAACCAAAGCCCCTTCTCACCGCGCTGGATGCAGACCGAGCAGTATCACGACGGCCGTGTCATTCTCTGCGGCGATGCCGCGCATCTGATGAGCCCTATCGGCGGCCAGGGCATGAACACCGGCTGGGCGGATGCCGAATTTCTCGCCGAGGCGCTGCGCGCCATCGAGCAACGTGGTCAAGCGGCGTTGCCCTTGCTCGAAGCTTATGACCGCTGCCGCCACAGCGCCTCAAACGCCGCCATCGTCCGTGCCGCGCGCGGCATGTGGCTTGGCACGCGCACCGGGTGCGTCCAGTCCTGGCTGCGCGATGTCTTCATGCGTGAATGTCTGTTCAAAGGCCCTCTTTCCCGCCGTATCGGCCCGTATTTCGCGATGCTGACGATTCCGTACAACACGGTGAAGCGTGTGCCGGCGAAGTTGTGGGAAAAGGCCTCGTCGTGATGTTCACCACGCTGCCTTTGCTTGCCTTCCGCCCGCCAAGCGTGCAACACAGCGCCATGCGCGCGCGTGTCATTGAGCAGGAGCTGCTGGAAATCTACCCCGAGGATCACCCTGATGCGATCTGCGGACGTGAAGACCTGCTGCTGGTGAACGCGGTGATGGGAAATCATCGCTGGATGGAGCGCATGCTGCGGCGCTGGCACCAGCCCGGATGGCGCGTCACGGAGATCGGCGCGGGAGATGGCGCGTTGTCGCTGCGGTTCAAAGAGCGTGGGATTTGCGCGGCCCAAGATTTGCACGCGTTCGATCTCGCTGCCCGCCCGGCACGCTGGCCGACTGAAGCGGCATGGACGCAGGGTGATTTTTTTCATCATCCACTGCCAGACAGCGAGGTGCTGGTGGCCAATCTGATTCTGCACCACTTCCGCGACGAGCAACTGCGTGTGCTTGGCAGCCGCATCTCGCCGCAAACGCGGCTCATTCTGGCCGCAGAACCGGCGCGGCTGCGCATTCACACCTGGATGGGCCGTTTCTTCTGCTGGCTGGCTGAACTCAACCACATCACCGCCTACGACATGCAGGTGAGCATCCGCGCTGGCTTCCGGGGCGATGAATTGCGCCAAGCGCTCGGCCTCGGTGAGGAATGGCAGGTGAGCGTTCAATCGCATCCAATGGGCGCTTATCGTTTCCTGGCGTGGCGATGACGCGCATTGCCCGCATGCGTTCGTGCGTGCATACTGCGCCGCATGATCCGGCCCCACACGCCGTCAGAAACACCTGCTGACAAGCCCGCGCACAGCGGGCAGAGCGGTGGCGTGTGGGCATCGCCATGGGAACTGGATCACGACTGGGAAGATGCGCCACCGCCGAAGAAGCGACGTCTCATGCAGGAGGATGAGACGGAGGCTCCGCCGCCTCGTGCGCCTGAAACGAAGACGAAAGCAGTGGTCCAGCCAATGCTGACATCCAGGCCGGCCCAGGAGGCTGCTGTTCCGAATGTGGTTCCACCTTTGCGGCAGGTGAACGCACCGCGATTGTCGCGAGCGTCTGCCGAGCGCGAGGCTTCGTGGTCCACCCTGGTCATCCTGAGCATGGGCCTGCTCGCGTTTGTGTTCATCGTCTGGCTGTATCTGGATGATCCGGTTCAGGGCGCGGATGAAGATCTGCTGCTGAGGCGTCCCGTGGACCAGGCGCAGACCATCCAGACGCCGGAAAAGCTGCGAAAGTTCCTGGAGTCCATCGTGCCCTTTGAGAGCACGGCCTTGTATGGCAAGCCGCCATGGCTGTGGGACACGCCCACGCTCGCGCGCATCGTGCAGTCGAACGGTGCGGCGCTCGACAATCTGCGCGATCTGCTGGAAGACGCCGACTGGCATCCGGCGCATGCCACGTGGCACATCACGGACCCGTGCGGCGACCCGCGCTGGCATCAGGCGCTGCGTTTGAAGCAGGCGGAGGCGGCCTACCTCTCGCGTCGCATGCAGGAGGAGGGGGCGTTCACGGCGGCGATTGATCTGGCCGAGCTAGGTTGGCGGCTGGAACAGATCTGGGCCTGGCCTTCGTGCTATGAGCGCTCGCTGGAAGCCCAGACCTTTGCCGCGCAGACACTCGCCGACCTGCTGCGGCAGACGAAGCTGCCCGAATCGACGCTGCGGCAGTTTCAACGTCAGTTCAACGTATGCCAGCCTCGCGTCGAGATGCTGGCGGGCGCCATGAACGCGTTCTACGTGCATGAGAAGAAGCTGATTCTCGGCCCCAAAAGCGGTGAGCTGCTCGACACCATGCCCGGCGGCGTGCAGTTGAAGCGGCCCGGGAGATTGTTCTTCAAGCCAAATGAAACCCTCCAGCACTTTGCCGCCGCGTTTCGGCAGTTGAAGGACGAGGTGAAGGCTCCGCTCGCACACACGTCCGAGGTGCGCCTCAAAGACGCGCCGACCAGTGAAGGTGCCTACCAGCCGAACTCCTCCGGCCGGGTGTATTTCAATCAACGCTCGAAGCCTTACACGCGCCTGCCGGCTTTTCTGGGGTTGGTGCGTGCGCGTGGAAATCTGATCATCACCTTGTTTGCCGTGCGCCGCTGCATTGCCGAAAAGAAGACGCTGCCCGCCACGCTGGAGCAGCTCCGCGCCTTCAATTACCTGCTCGATGTGCCGGTCGATCCCTACACCGGCGCTCCGCTGCAATACAACCTCGCCCATGGCTTGATCTGGTCCGTTGGCAATGATCTCAAATCCGTCAGTGGCATGCCCACCGAGCCGCCGATGAACGACGCGACGGAGCCGACGGTGGAGATCGGCATCGCCGTGGCGGGAGTGGCGAAGTAGCCTCGTTGCGCTGTAACTGGCGCTTTGCAGGGGGGGCGGACTTGCGTGGCCGTAAGCCGATGTTGTTCCTGCTGTCCAGGTGTGTTAGCCTGTCGGCATGAGTGACCGACTGCTGCTTTCTCGTATCACCTCCGCGCCGGATATCTGTCATGGCAAGCCATGCATTCGCGGCCTGCGCTATCCGGTGGAGTTTGTGCTGGAACTGCTCAGCAGCGGCATGACCAACGCGGAAATCCTGGCTGATTACGAAGACATGGAGGCGGATGACCTGCGCGCCGCCATCGCCTGGGCGGCCCGACTGACACGCACAAAGCGGATCGAACCTGCGCTGGCATGAAATTCGTGGTGGATGCGCAACTGCCGCGACGGCTGGCTCGTGCAATGACAGCGCTGGGGGCTGATGCCATTCACACCCTCGACCTGCCTGCGGGCAATCTAACCACGGACACCGAAATTCGGCGCATCGCCGCTGCTGATCAGCGGATTGTTGTCACGAAGGACAGTGACTTCGTGGACAGTTTCCTGATGCATGGCGAGCCCGCCAAACTGCTGTTCATCACCACCGGAAACATTCCGAACGACCAGTTGGTGCGATTGCTGCAAGCAAACTGGCCCGGACTTCTGCAAATGCTGGGCCAGGGGGACTTTGTGGAGCTGAGCCGCAGCTCGCTGGTGCTGCATGCGTGAAGTACCAGTTCTATTTGCGGCGCAACAAGGCTACTTTTTCCACCGCATGCAGCGGAAGGGATGATCGTCGATCATGTTTGGCTGCACGCCGGTGAGGCGGTCGGCGTGGTAGAACTGGACGCCGACGTAGTGGTAGATCGGAAGAATGACGGCCTCGTCGGTGACGAGGAGTTTTTCGGCCTGCTGAAAAAGCGTGCTGCGCTGATTGAGATCAGGCTCACGGGCGGCGGCTGCGATGAATTCGTCGTATTTCGGGCTGGCCCAGCCGGTGCGGTTGTTGCCGCTGGTGGAGAGGAACATCTCCAGGAACGTGCCGGGGTCGTTGTAGTCGCCCACCCAACTGCTGCGGCAGAGGTGGTAGTTTTTCTCCTTCATCGACGAGAGGTAGATCTTCCACTCCTGCTTCACGAGATCGACGCTGACACCGAGATGCTCCTGCCACATGGCTTGCAGCTCGACGGCGATGTTGCGCTCGACGGGTTTCGGAAAGTAGAGGTATTCGACGCGGGGGAAGCCTTTGCCGCCGGGATAACCGGCTGCGGCGAGGAGTTCACGCGCACGTTCAGGATTGAACTCAGGACCGGGCGGCGGCTGGTAGTTTTGCCCTGCGCCGGGCGGCGTGAGGCTGAAGGCGTTGCGCTCGCCGAGCTGGGTGATTTTTTCGGTGACGCGCTTGCGATCAATCGCGAGCGAGAAGGCGAGACGGATCTTCGGGTCAGTGAACGGCGCACGGTTGACGTTGAAGCGCGTGAAGTAGCTGCCGAGGAACGGTCCCGTGTGAAAATACGGCTGCTCCTTGAGCTTCGCGGTGAGCGAGGTGGGCACCATGCCCTTGTCCATGATGAGATCGGCGTGGCCGGTGAGGAAGTAATTGATCGCCGTGTTCGGCTCGGAGATGGGCAGGATTTCGATGCTCTTCATGGGCACGTTCGCGGCGTCCCAGTAGCGCTCGTTGCGACGCAGCACGATACGGTCGTCCAGCAGCCAGTCTTCGAGCGCGTAGGAGCCGTTGCCGATCAAAACGCCTGGCTTAATCCACGCCGTGCCGTGTTGTTCGACGATGCGCTGCGGCACGGGCGAGAACGTGGTGAAGGCGCAGAGGTCGATGAAGTAGGGCGTGGGATTTTCGAGTTCTACACGCAGCGTATGATCATCCAGCGCGGTCACGCCGACCTGCGCGAAGTCCTTGAACGTACCTTCATGAAAAGCACGGGCGTTTTTGATGACGTAAAGCTGGCTGGCGTAATCCGCGCCGAACTCAGGGCTGAGCACACGTTTCCACGAATAAATGAAGTCCTGCGTGGTGAAAGGCACGCCATCGCTCCAAGTCGCGTTCGGGCGCAGATGGAAGGTGTAGGTCTTACGATCTGGCGACACCTCCCAGCGCTCTGCCATGCCCGGCTGTGGTTTGCCCGCCTCGTCGATGCGGCACAGGCCTTCAAAGAGCGCGGAAGCGATGCGCATGCCGACCTGGTCGGTCACAATCGCCGGATCAATGCTCTCCGGCTCGGCCCCATTGATGAACACGAGATCCGCACGCGGTCGTGACTTCCCGCAGGAAGCGAGGACGAGAAGAAGTGCGGCGGCGAGGACGAAACGAATCACACGAAAAGCTAGCACACGCTTGGGGCGGTCCGCAGCACAATCCTTGCATCGCGCTGCAATGATTTGCGCTCGCGAAGCGTTCCAACCGCCCAACTTTTCTCCCACCATGCGTTCCCTCTGCCTTCTTCTAGCCAGCCTCGCGCTGACCGCTCACGCGGAACTGAAACTCCCGGCCATCATTGGCGACAACATGGTGCTGCAGCAGAAGCAGGCGAATCCGATCTGGGGTTGGGATGCGCCGGGCACCGAAGTGTCGGTGACGTTCGCAGGCCAGACGAAGTCCGCCAAGGCCGATGCGAAGGGCAAATGGACCGTGAAACTCGACGCGGTGCCCGCGAAGGCGAAACCGGCGACGATCACGATCAAGGGCAGCAGCACGCGTGAACTCAAAAACGTGCTCGTGGGCGAGGTATGGGTCTGCTCGGGCCAGTCGAACATGGGCTTCAACCTGAGCAGCACTTGGGATGCGGATTTGGACATCGCACAGGCCAAGTTCCCGCTGATCCGCCTCATCTCGGTGCCGCAGGTCGGCACGCAGGAGATTCAGGACGACTTCAAAGGCCAGTGGGAAGAGTGCAGCCCGGCGAATGCAGGCCAGTTCACGGCTGTGGGGTATCATTTCGGCCGTGTGCTGCATGAAATGCTCGGTGTGCCCGTCGGTCTCATCGACAACGCCTGGGGCGGCAGCGCCTGCGAGGCCTGGGTGAAGCGTGATGTGCTGGAAAAAGACCCGCGCTTTGCCTCCATCATCGCGAAGTGGAAGCAGACCGAGGCGACCTTCACGCAGGCAGCCTTCGACAAGCAGGTGGCCGATCACAAGGCCAAGGTCGATGCCTGGGCGCTGGCGCGGAAGGAAGCGCTCAAGGCCGGCAAGATGTTCACCGCTGCGGCACCGCGTGCGCCGCAGAATCAAATGACCGGGCAGCATCGCCCCGGCAATCTGTATGCGGGCGTGCTGCATCCGACGATTGGTTACGGCATCAAGGGAGCGATTTGGTATCAGGGTGAGTCGAACGCCAGCCGCGCGAAGGAATACCGCGAGCTGTTCCCCTTCATGATCGAGCATTGGCGCAAGGAGTGGCAGCAGGGTGATTTCCCCTTCTACTGGGTGCAACTGGCCGACTTTAAACCCTATCAGACCGAGCCGATTGACAGCGAATGGGCAGAACTGCGCGAGGCGCAGACGCTCACCATGAGCAAACTGCCCAAAACCGGCCAGTGCGTCATCACCGACCTCGGTGAAGCGAACGATATCCACCCGAAGAACAAAAGAGATGTGGCCGAACGCCTCGCCCGCTGGGCCTTGGTGAACGATTATGGCCAAAAGCTGCCGTATCGCAGCCCGGAGCTGAAGGATGCGAAATTTGATGGCGGCAAAGCACTGCTAACCTTTGATCATGCCCCATCCGGTCTGCGCACCGTTGATATCGACGAGCCGCAAGGCTTCGCCATCTGTGGTGAGGACAAGAAATGGGTCTGGGCGAAGGCCAGCATCATCGGCGGCTCGAAGCACGGTACAAACCAGATCGAAGTGAGCAGTCCTGCCGTGGCGAAGCCGGTGGCCGTGCGCTATGCCTGGGCTGACAATCCCATCTGCAATGTCTATTCCTTCGACGGCGGTCTGCCGCTGACACCGTTTCGCACTGATGACTTCCTCATGGTGACTGACCCGGCCAATCCGAACAGCCTTGAGGCATTGACCACCAAGCGTGCCGCCGACCTGAAAAAGCTCTATGAGGTGAGGAAGAAGGCCGGGAAGAAGTGATCGCAGCGATTATTTCATCAGCAAACTTGTGTTAGAAGCGGCGGGCCGCGTATGTTTGTGGCTTCACGTCACCTGCATGAACATCCGACCGCTTCTGCCTCTCCTCGCCCTCGCACTGCTCCCCTCAGCCGCCAGCGCACAACCCGCTCCGGCACCGCCCCCGGCGACTCAGGCCATCGATGTGGCATCAGGGGCCTGGGAAGGCATCGTGAACATCGATGTGTCAGTGCTATTTCCGGATTATCGCGAACCGTGGAATGCCGGACAGCCCAGCGGCGGCAGTGGAACGGGCTTCCTCATCGGCAAAAATCGCTTTCTGACCAATGCGCACGTCGTCAGCAATGCCACACGCATTCTGATCCGCACCACGAACGATCCTGAGCCGCATCCGGCGAAGATCATCCACATCGCGCATGATTGTGACCTGGCGATCATTGAAGCAGAAGACGGCAAGCATTTTGAAAAACTCAAGCAGTTGGACTTCGGCGGCATCCCGCAGCTCAACACCGAGGTGATCGCGATCGGCTATCCCATCGGCGGCGATCGCATCTCGGTGACACGCGGCGTCGTTTCGCGCATCGACTTCCGGCCCTACAGTCACACCAGCGTCGATTCGCATCTCGCCATCCAGGTTGATGCGGCGATCAATCCCGGCAACTCCGGCGGCCCGGTGATGCAGGAGGGCAAAGTCGTCGGAGTGGCCTTCCAGGGCTTCAGTGGCCGGGTGGCACAGAATGTTGGCTACATGATCCCGATACCGGTGATCAAGCGCTTCCTCAAGGATGTGGAAGACGGTCGCTATGACCATTACGTCGATCTCGCGGTGAGTGATTTTTCCATCGAAAACCCGGCGCAAGCCAAGGCACTCGGCACCAACGGCGATGGCGTGGGCGTCATGGTGGCTGATGTGGAGCCTGCGGGCAGCGTCGGTGAGCTGCTCAAGATTGGCGATGTCATTCTGAGCATCGATGACAACCCGGTGATGAACAATGGCCTCGTCCGCTTCGAAGGCGAGCTGATGGACATGAATGAAATCGTCGAGCGCAAGTTTGCCGGTGACACCATCAAGCTGAAATACATGCGTGATGGCAAGAAGCAGGAAGCCACGGTGACTTTGAAACGCTTTGATCCCTACGTCCGCCTCGGTGCGCAGTACAACCAACGTCCGCGCTACATTGTGCATGCCGGTCTCGTGTTCCAGCCGCTGGACCGCAACCTGATGGACGCGCACCAGATGCGCGACAGCGTGGTGAACTACGTCTTCGACAACTTCCTCACCGACAAGCTCTACGTCGAACGTCCCGAGCCGGTGGTGCTCACCAACGTGCTGCCGGACGAGGTGAACACCTGGCTCAGCCCGTATGCGCACAGCATTGTCGATGAAATCAACGGCGTGAAGATCAAGTCGCTCAAGGATGTGAAAACCGCGCTGGAGAAAAAAGACACGGCATTCATTGAAATCCGCCTGCTGGAGAAAAACCGTCCGCTTGTCCTCAAGCGTGAGCTCGCCCAGACGGCGCATCCACGCATCATGCAGACCTACAACATCCTGGAAGACTCTTATCTCGGCGATGAGTAGCCGCATGAGCACCCCTTTGAAACTTTTCGCCCTGACGATTCCATGAAGCTCTTTTCATATTTCCTTCTTCTCGCGCTCAGCGCTGCGGTTTTGCCTGCGCAGACGCCTGCCGAGCCCACCGTTGTCAAAAAGAAGCGTGTGTTGGCCGCCACTGACGGCCCGGCATCCCGGCCCGTCGTTCAAAGCAGCTCGCTGGTGAAGGTGAACGCCACCTCGCAGCCGTATAACCTGCATCTGCCCTGGCAGAAAGAATCGCCCTCGGGCCGTCGCGGCCTCGGCGTGGTGCTGGCAGGCAATCGTGTGCTCGTCACCGCGCAGATGGCGGCGGATGCGACTTACATCGAGCTGGAGCTGCCGGAGAGCGGCCAGAAAATGCCTGCGAAGGTTGTGGCGGTCGATTACGAGGCAAATCTCGCCCTGCTGGAGTCGCCTGCGTCTGACAAGCAGAAGGCGTTCTTTGCCGGGCTCAAGCCGATGGCGGTGGATGCCAGCGCACGCATCGGCGATGCGGTTTCCATCTTGCAGACCGGACGTGTGGGAGAGCTCATCGAGAGCCCGCTCCTCATCGGCAAGGTGCTCACACGCCGCTACAATGTCGAAGGTTCCGGATTCCTCGTCTATGAGGCGAACGGCATCATCCGCAGCGAGGCCAACAGTTTCACCCTGCCAGTGGTCAAGGGCGGCAAACTCGCCGGCCTGCTCCTGAGCTACGACTCGAAAAACCAGGTCACCACCATCCTGCCCGCGCCGATCATTGAGCACTTCCTCAAGGACGTGGCGGACGGCAGCTACGAGGGCTTTCCCGGCCTCGGCATGGAACTGCAGGCCACGCAGGACGAGCAGTTCCGCGAATACCTCGGCCTCAAGTCCGACGCGCCCGGTGTGCTAATTACCACCATCATGAAAGGCGGCTCCGCTGAGAAAGCCGGCATGAAGAAAGGCGACATCCTCCTCTCCATCAACGGCTACACCATCGACTCACGAGGAGATTATAAAGATCCTCAGTTTGGTGCCCTCAGTTCGAGCCACCTCGTGCGCGGTCGTGCCTATGTCGGCGACAAGGTCGAGATCAAAGTCATCCGTGACGGCAAGGAGGTCACGCTCAACGGCCAGCTTGCCCGTCGCAGCCCGGACGACTACCTCGTGCTGCCGTATCAATTCGACAAAGGCCCGCGCTACGTCCTCATGGGGGGGCTGCTGTTTCAGGAGCTGTCACGCCCGTATCTCGATGCCTTTGGTGAGGAGCAGCGCGGCGGAGCCATCCTGCGCCTCGCACGCATCGCCGCACATCCCGACAAGTATGAGGAAGAAGGCCGCAAGAAGCTCGTCTTCCTCAGCATGGTGCTGCCCACGCCGAGCGCGCAGGGCTATGACAAGCTCGGCGGCCAGGTGATCAACAAAGTGAACGGCAAGGCCATCAACGACCTCAATGATCTGGCCGAGGCATTCAAGAGCGCGAAGGACACCTGGCACGTCATCGAGCTCGACGACTTCCCGCACATCCTTTACCTCGACACGTTCAATGCCGAGCGCGATAACATGCGCCTGCTCGGAGGTGCGTACCGCATCGGCAGCCTGAAGCGGCTGGAGTGATCCAACCGGTCACTTCACCGCCCCGACCAATGTTTGCAGGCGTGATACTTGTGCTTTCAGCAGCGTGATTTCTGCCTCCATCTTTGCCTTCCAATCAGCGTCGGCGGTTTCTTCGGCGGGCGGAGCTGCAGGAGTCGGTGGCTGGCTGGTCGTCACGGCTGCACCCGCCGCTTCACCGCAGAACAGGTGCATGAACTGGGCCACGCGTTGGCCCGGGCCGGCGGGAATGCATTGAACGAGCGGCCCTTCACTGTAGCCGATCAATTCGGCCAGCGTGTTCTCCACGCCCGGCATGTCCGAGAAGGCGTGCAGCCGCTCCGTGCGCTGCCGCAACTCGCCGGCGGTTTGCGGGCCGCGCAGCAGCAGCATGCACAGCAGCGCCATGTGCGGGCGCTCCAGGCCGGGAAGCTTGCCCTTCAGGTTATGGCGGTATTTCAGCGCCCGCCCGCCGACAATGTTGACCTCAAACACATAGGCGTGAGATTTCATCGACTCCAGCGCGCGCAGCACCGTGCGCTCGTCGTAACGCACAATGGGGTCACGGTTCGTCGTCTGATTGCAGGCCGTCACCAGCGCATTCAGTGTCATCGGATAGTAATCCGGCAGCGTGATCTCCTTTTCGAGCAGGCAGCCCATGATCCGTGCCTCCTCGGCGATCAGCGTGAACAGGATGGCGGGAGTGACGGATTCGGCGGACATGTGTGGCACGACGATGCCGCGCTTCCTGGGAGGTGCAACTTTCTCTGAATAGACTCCAAAAGGCTGCGTCGAATCCCGCACCTATGAAACGGAAACTCCTCACCGCCTTCGGTGCGCTCCTTCTCGCCACCGGCCTCTCCTCCTGCTACGTCTATGACGATCCGCTCACTTGGGGCGCGCCATATTCCTCGCCCGTGTACCGCCCGAGCTACTATCCGCGCCCGGTCGTCTATCCGTCACGTAGCTATGGCTACGGCGGCTACCGCTCACATTCCCACTGTGCTCCCACGCCACCGGTGTGCCGCAGCGGCTACGGTGGCTACAGCGGTGGCTTTGGCCACAGCCGTCACGGCTGGCATTGATCCAGATCAAGGCTGCTTCTTTGCCGGAGCAGCCTTCTTCTTTTTCACATAGTCCGGCCATTCGATCTTCTTTCCTTCGCTGCCGGTGAAGGTCCACGCGGGCCACATGGGTGATTCGGCCTTTACCTCGGCGTATTTGGTTTCCAGTAGGGCCTTCATCTCGTTCAGCTTCGCGGGATCGCTCTCGGCGAGATCGTTCTTCTCGCCGATGTCGGCGCGCAGGTTGAAGAGCATGAAGTTTTGCAGCGCCGCCTCTTTGAAATCTCGCTCCTCCTGCTCGGTGATGTCGTTGCCGCGTGGCGGCGGCGTTTTGTCGAGCGTGGCAAGGATTTTCCAGTCGCCGACGCGCATGGCGACCTTCGGCTCTCCCGAGGCGCGGTTGAAATGCCAGTACAGCGGCGTCTTGCGCTCGACCTTGCCTCCTTCGAGTGCCGGCAGCCAGCTTGCGCCGTCGATCACACGATCCAGCGGTGCCTGAAGTCCGGTGACGGCGCAGATCGTCGGCAGAAAATCGACGTGGCAGATGGGTTCGTCACTGTTGGTGCCCGGTTTGGTTTTGCCCGGCCAGCGCAGGATGCCCGGCACGCGGATGCCGCCCTCCCACATGGATCCCTTTTTGTCACGCAGCGGACCGGCGGAGCCGTAGGGGTGCTGCGCGGTGATCGCGGGGCCGTTGTCACTGGTGAAGAGCACGAGCGTGTTCTCCCGCAGACCGGAATCATCGAGTTTTTTCATCACGCGGCCAAACGCATCGTCCATCTGCGTGATGTTGCCGTGATGAGCGCTGTAGGCCGGATCGGTGTGCGGGTAAAGCGCGGTGTACTTCGCGTCGGAGGCGATGGGCTCATGCGGCTCATGGAAGCAGACGTAGAGGAAGAACGGTTTCGCCTTGTCACGCGCGTCGAGCCAGCGCAGCGCCTCATCGGCCACGAGATGCGCGGCGTAACCTTCGAGTTTGCCCACCTCCTTGCCATTGCGCACGAAGTTGTCGGGATTGCGGTGGTTGGGATACGCGTTGTTCTGCGTGGAGAACCAATGATCGAAGCCGTGATCGCCCGGCTGCGGCTGCGTGGGCTGGTTGAACTCACCGTTCATGTGCCACTTGCCGCTGTGGCAGGTCGCGTAGCCTGATTGCTGCAGCAGTTTGGCGATGGTGATCTCGCTGCGCCGCACATGCACCGGTGAGTCCTCGGGAATCCAGTTGCGCACGCCCACGCGCGTCGGTGTGCGGCCCGTCATCAGCGCCGTGCGCGAAGGCGAGCAGTTCGCATGCCCGGCGTAGCAGCTCGTGAAGCGCAGCCCTTCGCTGGCAAAACGGTCGAGGTTCGGCGTCTGCACGTCCTTCGCGCCAAAACACGCCAGATCGCCGTAACCGAGGTCATCCGCCAGCACGAGCACGATGTTCGGGCGTTCCGCGAACGAGATCGTGGTAAAGACCAGCGTGAGGAGAAAGAGCAGCGGTTTCATGGCTGCTCATGAACGTCGTCAGCGTGATGCTTGTTCCACCGGAATCATGCGCCATTCGCCCTCGGCGAGATCACCAAGCTCAAACGGTCCAAAGCGTTCGCGGTGCAACTTCTCCACGTGCCACCCTTGGCTGGCGAACATGCGCCGCACCTGATGGTAGCGGCCTTCCGTGATCGTGAGACGGGCCGTTTGGGCGGAAACCATCTCCAGTTTGGCGGGTAGGCACGGTTTGGTCTCACCCCGCAGCATGAGATCGCCCTTGGCAAAGATTTCCACAAGCAGCGGATCGAGCTCGCGGTCGAGTTCGGCGAGATAGACTTTCTCCACCTCCGCTTTCGGCGAGGTGAAACGATGCACGAGGCTGCCGATGTCGGTCACGAGCAGCAGGCCGCTCGTGTCCTTGTCCAGACGGCCCACGCTCGTCACCGCAGGGTTGCGGTCCGGCCAGTGAGAGGGAAGCAGCTCATAAATGTTCGGCCCTTCATCCTGACTGTGCGTGCAGGCATACCCCACCGGCTTGTGCAGCATCGCCAGCAATCCCTCGGGCGCTTCGAGCGGCTGGTCATCCACCGTGATGAGCGCTGAATCAACGCGTTGATCGGATCGCTTCACCACCACGCCCTCCAGCTTCACCCGGCCTTCTTTGACAAACGCCATGGCCTCGCGGCGTGAGCAGTAACCGAGGGAGGAGAGCAGTTGGTCGAGGCGGCGCATGGGTGTTTGGAAAGGGTGGATGCTCCACGCTCACGGCGTTCTGTCATCCACGAATCGAGGTCGTCAGCGCGAACAGACGCACCTCAGTCATCCCAGCCTGCGCAGTAATCACCGGGTGGATGAGCTTCCCAAAGCCATGCTACTGCATCGCGACCTTTCTCGTGCGGGTAATCAACCCTGCACACTCGACCACGGCCAGTCAGCAGCGTGTTTCACGAGATTGGCGTTCACAGGATTGCGCTCAATGTAGTTCACTTCGGCAGCTTGATGTTCATCATTGCGCATGAAGGTGTCGAAGAAGTCGTCCTGCCAAAGCTGGCCGGATTGGCTGAGGCGCTTGTTGATTTCTCGGGCCGTGAAGGTCTTCCAGGAATGAATGACCTTGCCGATGGGATGACCGGCGAAGGTTTCAAACAAGACGTGGACATGATTGGGCATCACGCACCATGCGATGAGGCGGTAGCGCTCGCCATCGAAGTGCCGCAGCGCGTTTTGTACAATCTCAGCGCATGCAGGCTGGCGCAGGACGCACGAACCCGCACCACGGTCGAGGTATTCCTCGACCTGGCGGATGCGCTCACCGTCGTCCGTGATATGGAGCAGGTGCTCCCACTCAGAGCGCTTCTCCCTTGGCAGCGAATCCGCAAGACGAAACGTCACGGCTTGGACGAGCCCCGGCTTGTCATAGTGCGGCAAGTAGCCCCGATCCGACCAGCCGGAGTGCTTGGTGGAGATCGCCATGGCACTCCAAATACCAAAAAGCCTGCCCTCCGGTCAAGCGCGATGAACGTCGGGAGCGCGAGTATTCTACTCGCCTAACTCTCCTACCGTGTGGAAGGCCGAAAAAGCGCCGCATCGAATGTGACGTGACGGATCGAACACGCTGGGTGCGAAAAGAGGCGAGTAGTCTTCGACATACTCGCGCTCCGTCACGCGATTATCTTCCGCGCTTCGGCGAGAGCTGCATCGACCTTGCTGACGTCTTTGCCGCCGCCGCGGGCGAAGTCGGGTTTGCCGCCGCCTTTGCCGCCGACGATGGGGGCGATGGTTTGGATGATCTTGCCGGCTTGGACTTTGGCTTGGTGGTCCTTCGACACTGAAGCAATCAAGGCGACGTTGCCGCCGCCGGTGGTGGCGAGGACGACGATGCCGTTGAAGCTGCCTTTCAAGGCATCGCTCACGGCCATGGCGTAGTCGGCATCGACGTCGCCGAGGTTCGCGATGAGGACGTTGTTGGCGGCGGTGGCGAGGAGGTCTTTGGCTTTGCCGCTGGCTTCGCGCTGCTGGGCGGCTTTGAGGGCTTTTTCGAGCTCTTTTTGCTGCGTGAGGATTTGGTCGAGCTTCTTCTCGAGATCGGCGGCGCCTTGGGCGCTGACTTTGCCGGCGAGGAGCTTGATGAGGTCGGCATCGGCGCGGGCGGCGTTGTAGGCTTCGAGTCCGGCGATGGCTTCGATGCGGCGCACGCCGGCGGCGACAGCGCTTTCGCCAACGAGGCGGAAGAGGCCGATTTCACCGGTGCCGCGCGTGTGGGTGCCGCCGCAGAGTTCCATGCTCCAACCATCGAGCTTGTGCGGCTGGCCGCCGATCTGCACGACGCGGACGAGGTCGCCATACTTCTCGCCAAAGAGGGCCATGATGCCGTTGTTGGCCTTGGCTTCGACGTAGGGCACTTCGCTCCACGAAACGGGATCATTGGCGACGATGCGCTCGTTCACGAGTCGCTCGATGTCGCTGAGCTGCTGCGCGGTGAGCGCGGCGCTGTTGAAGTCGAAGGTGAGCTTGTCGGGCGTGACGGACGAGCCTTTCTGCGTGGCGTCTTTGCTGACGACTTCATGCAGCGCCCAATGCAGGATGTGCGTGACGGTGTGGTGGCGCTCGATGGCGTGGCGACGCGGTTTATCGACGACAAGCTTCACGGTGGCATCGACGGCGGGTGTTTCATCGCCTTCGAGGAAGTGCAGCCAAGTGTTGCCGACCTTGGTGGTGGCGCTGATGGGGAAGGTGTTCGCTCCGAGGATCAACTGACCCGCATCGCCGACCTGTCCGCCCATCTCGGCGTAGCAGGTGGAGACATCGAGCACGACGGCGTTCTTGTCTTTCATCGAGACGACTTCCAAAACGCGCACGTCGGCTTCGAGCGTGTCGTAACCGATGAACTTGGTCGGTGCCTTGGTTTCGATTTCGCTGACGGAGACGACTTGCTTGTTCTTCTTGCCAGCTTCACGAGCGCGCTGCTTCTGCTCTTCCATGAGCTTTTCAAAGCCTGCGGTGTCCACGGTCTGACCTCTTTCCCGTGCCAAAAGCTCGGTGAGATCGAGAGGGAAACCAAAAGTGTCGTAAAGCAGGAATGCGTAATCTCCAAGCAGCTGACGATTCAAATTGCCTTTAGCATCTCGTGATAGGCGGTAAGTGCGTTCCATCTCAAAATTGTCGCCAGTAGTCGTAAAACCGCCGTCTTTGGTAAGACGTGCAATGTCGTCTTCCATCAATTCTGAAATCTTTGCCAAGTTTTCTATCCCACGATCCAGCGTCCGGTTAAACGCCTCCTCCTCCAGCTTGAGCACAGCTTTGACCTGCTCCTTCTTCGTGCGCAGTTCGGGGAACACATCGCCCATGTGCTGGGCGAGGACATCGACGAGCTTGTAGAAGAAGGGCTCTTTGAACTCGAGCGTGCGGCCATACTTCACGGCGCGGCGGAGGATGCGGCGCAGGGTGTAGTTGCGGTCGGAGTTGCCGGGCTGGATGCCGTCGGCGATGGCAAAGCTGAGCGTGCGCAGGTGGTCGGCGATGACGCGAAAGGCGACGTCGATCTTCTCCTGCTCGGTGACGGGCACGACGTGGCCTTGCGCATTGGCCTTCGGCAGCGTGCTCTGGTAGGTCTTGCCGCACATCTTCGTCAGCTCGTCGAAGATGGGTTTGAAGACGTCGGTGTCGTAGTTGCTGATCTTGGCGTTCTCGAAGTCGGTGAAGTTTTTCGTGCCCTGGATGATGGAGCACACGCGCTCAAAGCCCATGCCGGTGTCCACGTGCTTCGCGGGCAGCGGGACGAAGGTGCCGTCGGGGTTGGCGTTGTATTGAATGAAGACGTTGTTCCAGATCTCGATGCAACTGGCGTCGCTGCCGTTGACGAGCAAGGCTCCGGCGCGCTGGCGGTCTTCGTCGAGGTTCGGGGCACCGGGCGTGAGGTCGATGTGGATCTCGGTGCAGGGGCCGCAGGGGCCGGTGTCGCCCATCATCCAGAAGTTGTCCTTCTTGTTGCCGTTGACGATGTGGATGTCGGGATCGAGGCCGATGCTGCGGAACTTCTCGGCCCAGATGTCCCAGGCTTCCTGGTCGCGGTCGGCGGGATCGCCAGCGCCGGGTTGGTAGATGGTGGCGAAGACGCGTGTCGGCGGGAACTTCCATTTCTCGATCACGAGTTCCCAGGCCCAGGAGATGGCTTCCTTTTTGAAGTAGTCGCCGAAGGACCAGTTCCCCAGCATCTCGAAGAGCGTGTGGTGGTAGGTGTCGAGGCCCACGTCTTCGAGGTCGTTGTGCTTGCCGCCCGCGCGGATGCACTTCTGCGTGTCCGCCGCGCGTGTGGGCAATCCTTTGTGCAGCACGCCGGGCCAGGTATCGACATCCGCGCTGCGCTCGCCGAGGAAGATGGGCACGAACTGGTTCATGCCTGCATTGGTGAAGATGCGTGCGCCGTCTCGGCTGGTGTAGCCGACATTGTCGCTGGGGACGATGGTGTGGTCCTTCGATTTGAAGAAGTCGAGGAACGATTGGCGGATCTGGGCGGCGGTTGGGACGGCGGACATGGGAAAGAGGGCGCGGAGTATGGAGCGGAGGCGTGCGCCGTCAAAGGTCAAGAGGGGTCCAGGCGGCGGAGTGAGCCTTCCTTCACGGGGCGTCGCGGCCAACGCTTGTTTATGGGAAACTGAATGATCGAACTATTGTGATGGCCAGAGACTCTATTAGAGATGGTCACCGGCATGCAACACGCCCTCCATCGAGGCTCCAAACCTGGCAGGTCCGATTCTGGATTTAGCCTGGCGGAGCTGTTGATGGCCATCATGATCATCGGCATCATGATCAGCCTGGCGATGATGGTTTTCGGCGGTGGTCTTTCCGATGAGGCGAAAAAGCAACGTGACAAACGCAACGCCCAAGTGATTGCCAACACAGCGGCCATGGCTGCCGCTGCCGGCGCGCTGTATTTTGAAGAGGACGACGAAGCCGCCACGGTCGCCAATCTGCGTGATGGCTGCGCGCCGACCACCGGCATCTTCCGCGGGCGTGTTTTCAAACTGCCATCGATGAGTGACGACGACATCCAGGGTGCTCTGGTCTTTCTGAAGCTCAACGACACCGACCTGATCTACGACAGCTCTGGGACGCCGTGAGATGAAGGCTGCATGGCGGCCCGCTTATTTGCTCAGCGTTTTTCGCCCGCGCTCCTTCGTCTCCGGATCGTCTTTATCGCGATTTGGCATCGCGAGTCCTTTCTCGATGCTCTGCCTCGCCTCCGGCATCCGGCCCATCTGGGCGTAGGTGCGGCCCAGCTCGATGTGGTGGATGAGCCGGTCCGGGTTCAAGGCGATGGCTTTCTGGAAGCACTTCACCGCCTCCTCGCTCGATGCGGCGGGCAGTCCGCCATAGACGATTAAGGCCACGGCACGAGTGACACCGCCGATTTGCTCGAGTTCTTGATGCCAGCGGCCGAGCAGATGCCAGGCATAGTCGTTCCTGGGGTTGAGCTTCACTGCCGTCTCAGCGGCCGCCTTGATGCGGCGAGACGCCTCCACGCTCTCTTTGTTGCCGAGCAGCGGCGTGAGCTTCCCCACACAAATCGCCAGCGCGAGATGGGAGTCGCATTCGTTCGGGGCCAGCTTCACCGCGCGTTCCGCGTAGGCGAGCGCGGTGCGGCCGGTTTTAAGCTGATCGGCCTTCGCCGTCTGGTCCGCCATGCGATAGACATGCTGCCGCGCGATCTTCACCAGCAGCGCCGCGTTGTTGGGCTCCAGCTTTTCGGCCGGCAGGTAGTATTGCAGAGCGGCCTCCGGTTTGAACTGCGCGTCGTAAACGTCACCCTGCTTCACCAATTCGGCGAAATCGCCGAAGGCGCAATCCGTGCTGCAGACGAGAGCAGCGATGACGGCCGCGATCTTCATGGCTTCACGAAGCGATAGTGTGAAACGATCCACTCCTCACCGCCGCGATAGCCCCACAGCTCGGCGCAGGCGAGGAAGAACAGCCGCCACCACACCCACCACTTGGTGACCTGGTCTGCGCCGTAGGTTTCGGCAAACAGCGGCAAAATTTCGGCCTTGTGCGCGTCCATGTTCGCCAGCCACGCCTCGCTCGTCCTGGAGTAATGACTTCCGCTGACGCACCAGTGGTCCTCGATCTTCAAATCGTCCTGGAAGTAGAGTAGCAGGTCGTCGCTGGGCATCTGCCCGCCGGTGAAGAAGTACTTCGCCATCCAGTCGTCATCGCTGCGCACCTCGTAGTGGTAGGCGTATTCGCGGTGAGTGAAGATGTGAACGAAGAGCTTCCCCTGCGGCTTCAGCCAGGTGCTCACACGACGCAGCAGCTCCTGGTAGTTCTTCATGTGCTCAAACATCTCCACTGACACGCAGCGGTCGAAGACACCGGCTCCCACGCCTTCAAAGTGAATCATGTTTGCCGTGATGACCGTGAGGTTCTTCAGTCCGCGCTTCGCCGCCTCGGCATCGATGAACTGCTTCTGCGTGCGCGAATTGGAGACGCTGGTGATCTGTGCGTTCGGATAATGCTGCGCCATCCACAGCGACAACGAGCCCCAGCCGCAGCCGAGTTCGAGAATGCGTTGCCCGTCCTGCAATTCGGCGCGTTCGCAGGTCAGATCGAGCATCGCGGCCTCGGATTCATCCAGCGTTGTCTCATTGTCGGGCCAGAAGCCGCTGCTGTACTTCAAATGCTTGCCAAGCACGAGCTGGTAGAAGCGCGTGGGCACCTCGTAGTGCTGCTCGTTGGCCTCATCCGTCGCGATGGCGACGGGCATCTGCTTCAAATCCTGCACATAGCGCATCAAGGCGAAGCGCTGGGCGGCGGCCGTGGGCAGCTTGTGCTCCCGCAACGTCTCGGCCAGCCGCTGGCGGATGCCGATGCGGATCATGGCATCGGGAAGGATGTTCTTGGCGAGGATGGCGTTGATGGTGCTCATTTTCGGGGAGTGATTCGACCGGGCGGCGCAATTGGATTCAGCTTTTCGGCCACCACGGCACAAAGGCGCTCGTGGTGCGTTGATACTCGCGATAGGCGTCGCCTTTCGACTTCACCGCGCACTCTTCCGTGAGCGGAATGCCCGTGACACGGAGCAGGAAATACAAAATCATGGCGGGCGCGTAGATCGTCACCCAGCCCCACGGCGAGCCGCAGGCAAAGAGCCAGAAACCCCACCACACGACGGATTCAAAGAAGTAATTCGGATGCCGAGAGTAGCGCCAGAGTCCGATCTGGCAGACCTTCCCCTTGCTGGCCGGGTCCGCTTTGAAACGCTGCATCTGCGCGTCACTCAGCGCCTCACCGCCGATGCCGACGAGCCACACCGCGAAACCGATCCACTCGATGATTCCGAGCTGCGGCGTGGGATTCAAGCACGCGAGCAGCACAGGAACGGACAGCAGCACAATGAGCACGGCCTGCGCCTGGAAGAAAAAGAAGAAGTTGCGGGCGAGCCGGGCTTTCCAGTTCTGCCGCAGCACCTCGTAGCGCACGTCCTCGTGCGGATGATGCCGTTTGACGCGGAAGAAGAGGTATGTGCCAAGCCGCAGGCTCCACAGCAGCGCCATCGTCAGCGCGATGACCTTGCGCTGCGTGAATCCACCTCCCAGCAAGGCATAAACGGGAGCTAGGAACGCCAGCGCGTAGGACCACGTCACATCGACGAAGCTGAAGTTGTCCAGCTTCAAGCTGAGCAGCCAGGTGAGCGCGAACAGCACGAACGCGATGAGCGTGCCGACGCCGAGCAAGAACCAAAAGTCAGGTGGCATCACGTGAGCGGGTGAGACGTTGGGAGAGATGTTCGATGATCGGACGGCTGATGAAATAGATCGTGCCAAGCAGCAGCGGCGCGATGAGGAGCCACACCACCACGGCATACAGTCCGATCATGCCGAAATCGGCCAGGAACTGGCCCGGGTTTGCGAAGAAACGCTCCATGAGCATGGGAATGGAGAGAGGCACATGTGCTACGCCAAAGAGCGACTCCCCCGCACGCATGAACAGCAGGATCGTGGCGAGGTGCAGCGGGTAACTCAGCTCACGAAACACCTGCATCACCGGCTGGTTGAGCTTCAACGGTATGCCGACCGCCAGCGAGATGATCGTCGTGGTGCCGAGCAGAGGAAAAAGGCCCGTGGTGATGCCGAAGGCGATCGCCTGCGCGATTTTGGATGGTGACGTGCCTTGCGTGAGCTGGGCGATCACCGGGTTCACCACCCAGCGCCGCCACAAAGATTCACGCTGGACAGATTCACTCATGCTTGGCGCAGCAGGATGTCCTCGATGCGTGAATTCGCAGGCACGCGGAAGAGCTGAATCAGCATGTAAACCGCCATCGCAATGTTGCCGAGCAGCAGGATGGCGATGAGCCACGCGAACTTGGCGATCCACGAACGCTCTTTGTAGGCGACCCAGCAGTAGAAGGTCAAAAAGGCCCAGTAGGTGTCGAACAACGTCGCGATGAACCACGGATGCGTTGCCACCGCACGCGGCGTGTCCCACAGCGCGCACTGCATCGACGCCCAGCTCGTGACGCCGAGCATCGACACCAGAACGACGATAAAAAAGCAACGCAGCAACCAGATCATGAAATTTAGAAGGCTTGGTGAAGCTTGATGTTGTTCGGCCTGGTGTACACCGCCTGCACGACGCTGATGTTCCGCATCGCAAAGGCGGCTTCACAGTATTGCAGATAGAAGTTCCATTTGCGGACGAAGCGCTCGTCAAAGCCCTGCGCCTTCACCTCCGCCAGCTTCGCGTTGAAACGCTCAAACCACAGGCGCAGCGTTTTGGCATACGAGGCGCCGAGGTCTTCAAGGCCGTGCATGAAGAGGTCGCCAGTGCGGTTGATCGCCTGGTTCACGCGGCCGATGCTGAGCAGTAGCGAGCCGGGGAAGATGTGCTTCTGAATCCAGTCCACTCCCTGACGCAGGTCTTTGTGCTGGCAGTCAGCCACCGTGATCATCTGGAAGGCCAGCAGACCTTCGGGTTTCAACACTTCCGCGCATTTCGCGAAGTAAGTCTCCAGGAACTTGTCACCGACGGCCTCCAGCATCTCGATGGAGGCGATCTTGTCGAACTGACCGGTGATGTGGCGATAATCTTGAAGTCGAATTTCGATGCGGTCGGACAAACCTTCACGTGCCACACGCTCGGTGGCAAACTTGTGCTGTTCCTGCGAGATGGTGACGGCGGTGACGCGCACGCCATGATGCTTCGCCGCATGGCAGGAGAATCCGCCCCAGCCGCAGCCGATTTCGAGCACATGGTCGCCCGGTTTGAGCTGGAGCTTCTGACAGAGCGCTTCGTATTTGGAACTCTGCGCTTCAGCCAGCGGCTGGCCCGCATATTCGAAGCGTGCGGCCGAGTAGGTCATCGTCTCGTCGAGCCAGAGCGAGTAGAAGTCATTCCCGAGATCGTAGTGCTCAGCGATGTTGCGCCGGCTGGTGGTCACGCTGTTGGGCCGCAGCAGATGCTGCATGCGATTGACGAAGTTCAGCAGGTTCACAAACGCCACTTTGCCCGAGGAGGATTTGGAGCCCTGTGTCTTCGAGAGGTTGAGAATGAACCACGCGATCACATCCGCGATGCTGTCCGTGTCCCAATCGCCATCCACATAGGCCTCGCCAAAGCCGACGTTGCCGAACAGCGCACTGCGTTTGAAAAACTCCCTGCTGCGGATGCGCATTTCCGCCGTGATCTCCGCTCCCGGCGCGCCGAAGACACGCACACGACCGTCGGGATAAGTCATCTTCATGCCGCCATGCACGAAGGGCTTGAAGCTTTGCAGCACGAGCCATTCATAGAAACCGGCTTTCGCGGCGGCGGTCTGCGAAACGTCGGGGCTGTGGTCGAGAGTGAGGGTCGAGTTCATGATTTGGCGGAAGCGATGGAGTGATGTGGACGCAGCACGTCTTGCTGAAGCTCGCGGTTTGCGCTCTTGCTGAACCAGGGCACGCGCTTGATCCAGAGCAGCAGGGCGTGCCAATGAATGAGAAAAATCACCCGCAGCGTCAGCAGCGGATACTTCACCGCGCAGGCGAGCAAAACGGCATCCGTGAGCGAACGTCGTGTGCCGGTTAGCGAGGTGACGAGAACTGGGCCCTCTGCATCGGCATCATTGACGGTGATGTGAAGTTTTTCTCCTGGCAGACGCAGGTGGAAGTCGAACTGGAGATCCAGAGCCGAAAATGGCGAGACGTAGAACAACTTCGGCGTGACGAGCCTGAAGCCATCTGCGCCCGCTTCGGGCATCAGGTAGAATTTTTGTTCGCCGAACGTGTTCGTGACCTGCGCCAGCGCGCTGACTGGCGATCCATCAGCCGCGTAAGCGTAAAAAAATGTGACGGGATTGAAGACGTAGCCAAGCACACGCGGGAAGGCGAGCATCTTGATCGAAGCGATGCGCGAGATGTCCACCTCGCGCTGTGAGAGGACTTGCAGCACCCCGGCTTTCACATCGCTGTGCTCACCGCCGAGATGGTCGCGGTCATTGAAGGAAAACAGATTGAAGCGGTTTCGGCTGAACAACGCCAGATCGGCGTCGAGTGACGCGATGTCATCGAGATCGAGCCACAGATAGAACACACGATACGAAAATCCGTGCCGCTTTGGCCGCAGGCGCTGGTGCATCACCGTGCATTCGTAGATGTGGGATGATTCAGGCATCACCACGGCTCCTTTCCGAGCAGATCGCGGCACAAGGCCACCGCTGAGCCGAACGCGTCTTCATGGAAGCCGTTGCGGAAGTAGCTGCCGCAGAAATAGGTCGTTTGATCGGTCGAGAGGCGGTTCAGATCGGGAAGACGCTTCTGCGCATCAATGGCGGCCATGTCGAAGAGTGGATGCTCGTAGGCGATGCGTTTGATCACCTTGTCCTCGGCGATCTCATCGGCGGCGTTGATGGAAACGAAGTAGTTCGTCGTCTCGGAGACACCTTGCAGGCTGTTCATCCAGTAATGCGTGCTCGGCTCGATGCCGCCGCCGGCTGTGGGCCTGATGCGGTAGTTCCATGAGGCCCAGCAGCGCTTGGTTTTCGGCATGAAGCTCTCATCCGTGTGCAGCGTGGCCATGTTCGGCTGGTAGTGGAAACAACCGAGCAGCTCACGCTCCAGATCGGTCGGGTCGGCGATCATGCGCAGCGTCTGATCGGCATGACTGGCGAAGATCACTTTGTCGAAGACCTCCGCCGCGCCGTCGCGAGGCGTGACACGCACGCCTTCAGCTTTGCGCTCCACACGAACCACCGGCGAAGCGAGCCGAACGCGGTCCTTGAAGGGAGCGGTGAGTTTTTTCACATACGACTTCGCGCC
Organism: Akkermansia muciniphila; assembly: GCA_945882215.1. Taxonomy (GTDB): domain Bacteria; phylum Verrucomicrobiota; class Verrucomicrobiia; order Verrucomicrobiales; family Verrucomicrobiaceae; genus Prosthecobacter. Next base: position 51,054 of record CAMCWM010000009.1, read on the forward strand.
ATTCGTCACCGTGCGCCACGGATGCTGCGTGTGCAGGCCGAGAAAGCCGTGGTTGTGCCAGAAACGGATCAGCGTGAGCGCTGGAAAGGACAGCATGAGCTCCGGCGGTGTGGACCAGACGGCGGAGGACATCGGGACGATGTAGAGATTGAGGAAATCCTCCCCGTAATCGCGAGCGATGACGTATTCGCCCAAGGTCATGCGCTCAAAGCGTGGCTCGTCGAGCGCCGCGACAGCTTCCGCATTGAAACGATTGATGCGCGTCAGGAACTTCCAGAAGCGCGGCCTCAGCAAATTGCGACGCTGTCCGAAGAGATGACCGAGCGAGGTGCCATTGTATTCGATGCCGCTTTCGAGATGCGACACGCTGAAGGACATCGACGTGGGCTTCGTCTCAACATCCAGCTCCTTGAAGAGACGTGTGAGCAGCGGGTAGGTCACATGATTGAAGACCATGAAACCGGTATCGACCGGCAGCTCGCGCCCCGCTTCCGTGACATTGACCGTGTTCGTGTGTCCGCCGGCGTAATCGTTCTGCTCGAAGATCGTGAGGTCAAAGCGCTGATGCAGGAAGTGCGCGCAACCGAGCCCTGCGACTCCGGTTCCAATGATGGCAAGACGTGGGCGGTTCATGCAGGCGCGGCTAGGATTGTTTCAAAGCACGCGCCTCATCATAGACGCTTTGTGGCACCTTGCGGAGATCCCAGATCAGACCGGTCCAGGACAGCATCTTTAGCAGATAATAAGACACATCGATCTCCCACCAGAAGAAACCTTGTCGAGCGGCGGAAGCATAGCGGTGATGATTGTTGTGCCAGCCTTCACCGAGCGTCAGCAGGGCGAGCAGCAGGTTGTTCCGGCTGTCATCGGCCGTTTTGAAACGCTTCGAGCCGAAGACATGCGCCAGCGAGTTGATGCAGAACGTCGCGTGCAGCAGCACCACGGTGCTGATGAAGAAACCCCAGACAAACATCTGCGCTCCATTGGTGCCGAGGCCGGGCGCATATCGCTCCAGCAGCCAGCCGAAGAGCCAGAGCAGCACTCCATATACCACGGGGACGATTTGATCGTGACGGTTGAGGAAGACCAGCTCGGGGAATTTTTGCAGGTCACGCACACGGCTGTAGTCCGTGGGAAAATTCTTCGTGCTGGTGATCCAGCCGATGTGCGACCACAGAAAGCCGTGCATGCGTGGTGAATGCGCGTCCACCTCCTCGTCCGAGTGCTGGTGATGATGCCGGTGTACCGAGGCCCACCACAGCGGGCCCCGCTGACAGGAAGAGTTGCCCAGCACAGCGAACAGAAACTGCACCAGGCGCGAGGTGCGGTAGCTGCGGTGCGACAGATAGCGATGATAGAAGGCCGTGATGGCAAACATGCGCACCGCATAGAGCACCGCCGCCGCGATCACCGCCACCCAGCTCACTCCGACCCAGAGCACGGCGAAGCAGCCGAGATGCAGCACGATGAAGGGCACGCAGCGCTTCCAATCCACCCGGTCCTCCTGGGCGCGCACCGCCTCAGCGCCTTCGGGGTGATAATCCGAGTCCACCCACTGCTGCAACAGCAGCCAAAACTGCCGCAGCAGGCTTGAATTTTGAGGAGTCAATGGAGTCTTGGGGTCATTCACGCGGACTACTGCGTTTGTCCCTTTGATCTGGATTCAAAAAATGATCGCAGGCTTGAAATTTGAACCCATGTCATGCACTGGCCGCCTTTCCTCGTGTCATGCACTATGCTGCTTCGGGGTTAAAGCCGCCATCTAGCCGCGTATGACTACTCGATGCTGAAAATTCCCGCCATCACCACCCTTCTGGCAGTCACCCTGTCCGCGCCATGCGTTGCCGCAGAGCCTCCTGCGCGTCCCATCGACTTCTCGAAGGAGATTCGCCCCATTCTGAGCGAAAACTGCTTCTTCTGTCACGGTCCCGATGAAAAAAAGCGGGAGGCCGGTCTGCGGCTGGATGACGAAACGAGCTCCAAAAAGAACAACGACGGTGTTTTCGCCGTGGTGCCTGGAAACCCCGACAAGAGCGCCCTGATTGAGCGCATCGTGAGCCAGGATCCTGACGAGGTCATGCCGCCACCTAAGCAGCACAAGACGATCTCCGCTACTCAGGTCGCTCTATTGAAAGAGTGGATCAAACAAGGGGCGAAGTGGGGGAAGCACTGGAGCTATGAGAAGGTGGTGAGACCGCCTGTGCCCGCAGGTGCGAAAAACCCGGTGGATGCTTTCCTGCTGCAGCGTCTGACCAAGGAAGGCCTCAAATTTTCCCCCGAAGCCGATGTGGCAACGCTCATTCGCCGCGTGGCACTCGATTTGACCGGCTTGCCACCGACGCTCGACGAACTCAATGCTTTGGCCAAGCAGCCGCACGACCGGATCGTCGATCATTATCTCTCCAAACCCGCCTACGGCGAACACTGGGCCCGCCAATGGCTGGACCTCGCACGCTACGCCGACTCCTCCGGCTACCCTAGCGACCAACCGCGTGAGATTTGGGCCTACCGCGACTGGGTCATCCGTGCGTTGAACTCGAACATGCCCTTTGATCAGTTCACCATTGAGCAAAACGCGGGGGATCTGCTGCCGAACCCCACCGATGACCAGCTCATCGCGACGGCGTTTCATCGGAACACGATGACGCAAAACGAAGGCGGCACAGACGACGAGGAATTCCGCAACGCCGCCATCATCGACCGCGTGAACACGACCTTCGCGGTGTGGATGGGCACCACGATGGCCTGTGCGCAGTGCCACACGCACAAATACGATCCCATCACGATCAACGAGTACTTCCAGTTCTACGCCTTCCTCAATCAAAGCGCCGACAGCGACAAAAAAGACGAGGTGCCGCTGCACAGCTTCGACACGCCGGAGACGAAAAAGCAGCGCGAGACGCTGAAAGCGGAGATCGCGGCGCTGGAGGCCCGATTTGGCAAACCGGACGCCAAATGGCTCGCGGGGCTCGACGCTTGGGATCGCGGTTTTGCGCGGGATTTGGGCTGGCAGAGCCCGAAGCCGGTCAAAGTGAGTGAAACCGACGCCAAGATCGAAAACGATGGCCGTGTGCTGATCGCGAAGAACAAGGACACCGCGAGCTACGCGGTCGAACTGCCGCTCACGGGCGACAAACTGAGCGCTCTGAGGCTCGAAACGGCTCCGCATGCCGGTTTCGGGAATTTTGTGCTCACCAGCCTCAAGGCCGAGGTGGTGCCGCCGGATGCCAAAGCGGCTCCTTTGGCGCGATTTGTCCGCGTGGAGCTGACGGGGGCCAAAAAGATGCTGCAACTGGCCGAGGTGCAGGTTTTCAGCGGCGCGGAAAACATCGCGCCGAAGGGCGTGGCGAGTCACAGCAGCCAGTATCAGGACGCTGCGGCCAAACGCGCCAACGATGGCAACACGGACGGCGACTACAAAAAGGGCAGCGTGTCGCACACGAGCGGGAACGACGACAATCCGTGGTGGGAAGTCGATTTGAAGGCCGCGAAGCCGGTGGATCGCGTGGTGGTGTGGAACCGGCTCGATGGTGTGAGCAATCGCCTTGATGGCTTCCGCGTGGTGCTGCTCGATGAGAAGCGTCAAATCCTGTGGAAGAGCGATCCGACGCCTGCGCCGGAGAAGGAAAAGGCCTTCGCGGTGAGCGGTCCGGTGCCGCTGAGCTTCACCACGGCGCTCGCGGATTACTCGCAGAGCGGTTTTGAGGCCACGAAGTTCCTCGACGCCAAAAGCAAGGGCTGGGCGGTCGGTGGCGCGGCTGAGAAGCCGCACACACTCACGCTTTTGACGAACTCACCCATCGCCGTGGCCGCAGGTGCGAAGCTGCGGGTGACTTTGGAGCAGAAGAGCGAGTTCAAGCAGCACACGCTTGGCAACTTCCGCCTCAGCTTCACTGGCGATGCCCGCGTGCAACAGGCGGCGAAGATTCCGGCGAATGTGATCGCCGCGCTGGCGCAGCCGAAACGCGCGTCGGAGCAGCAGAAGCTCGTCACGGACTACTTTGTGCGCAACATCGCCAAAGAATCCTCTGCCGAGCGCACTCGCTTAGCCGCCGCCAACAAAGAACTCGCCGCGATCAAGCCGGTGACGGTGCCGATCATGCGCGATCTCGATCCGAAGCAGCGTCGCGTGACGAAAGTGCAGCTTCGTGGGAACTGGCAATCGCTCGGCGATGAAGTGAACGAGGCCACGCCCGCTGTTTTCAATCCGCTGCCCGCGAACGAGCCGAAGAATCGCCTCACGATGGCGAAGTGGCTCGTGAGCCGCGACAATCCGCTCACGGCCCGCGTGACGGTGAATCGTCTGTGGGAAAGCATCTTTGGCACGGGCATCGTGCGTAGCAGCGAGGAATTTGGCAGTCAGGGCGATTTGCCGTTTCATCCTGAATTGCTGGATTGGCTCGCCGCCGAGCTGATGGACAGCGGTTGGGATCTCAAGCACATGCTCAAGCTGATGCTCACGAGTGAAGCGTATCGCCAAAGCTCTAAATCCACGCCCGTACTCAATGAACGCGATCCCGACAACCGCTTGCTCGCTCGCGGTCCGCGTTTTCGCCCCACGGGCGAGCTGCTGCGCGATCAAGCGCTCGCGGTTAGCGGCTTGCTCAGTGAAAAAATGTTCGGCGTGCCCGTGCGTCCTGTCACACCCAACATGGGCCTCAGCACCGCGTTTGGTCGCAGCAACGATTGGGAAGTCAGCAAGGGCGAGGACGCTCACCGCCGCAGTCTTTACACCGAAGTGCGGCGCAATTCGCCGTATGCGAGCTTCACTACCTTCGACGCGGGCAATCGCGAGGTCTGCATGATCCGCCGCAGCCGCACGAACACGCCCCTGCAGGCCTTCGTGACGCTGAACGATCCCGTCTTCATCGAAACGCATCAGGCGATGGCGCGGCGGATCGTTTTGAAGGACGGAAAGGACCGAAAAGACGCGAAGGACAGGCTTTCGCTGATGTTCCGCATCTGCCTCTCGCGTGAGCCGACGTCGACCGAATTGACCGCGTTGACCCAGCTCTATTCCGACAGCCTTGCGACCTATCAAAAAGACCCCGCTGCCGCTGCGAAGATGGCCACCGAGCCGCTCGGGCCTGCTGAGGCTGGTGCAGATGTCGTCGAACTCGCCGCCTGGACCGCCGTGGCAAATGTGGTCATGAATCTGGATGAGTTTTTGATGCGCCGTTAAATTTTACCTGCCTGCTTTTATGAACCCTGTTATTCACGACCAACTCCAGTTCACCACACGCCGACAGTTCCTCGGGGCGACGGGACAGTTCAGCCTCGGGGCTATCGCGATGCATGCGATGCAGCAGGAAGCCGCTGCGATGCCGCAATCGTCGAATCCGATGATCCCGAAGCATGGTCACCACGCGGCGAAGGCGAAGCGGGTGATTTATCTGCACATGAGCGGTGCGCCGCCGCATCTCGATCTCTTTGATTACAAACCGGAGCTGGTGAAGCGCAGCGGGCAGGACTGCCCGGATTCGATCCTCAAAGGCCGGCGCTTTGCCTTCACCACCGGTGTGCCGAAGCTGATGGGCACGCCGCGCACGTTCGCACGGCATGGCAAGGCGGGCATGTGGATGAGCGATGCATGCCCGAACTTCCACACGATTGCCGATGAGATGTGCATGATCCGTTCGATGACGACGGACCAGTTCAATCATGCACCGGCGGAGCTGTTGCTGTTCACTGGGCATGCGCGGCAGGGACGGCCGTCGATGGGCTCATGGGCCACGTATGGCCTGGGCACGGAGAATCAGGATCTGCCGGGCTTTGTTTCGCTCATCTCCAGCGGCACGCAGCCGAGCGGCGGGCAGGGCTGCTGGGGCAGTGGCTTCATCCCGAGTGTGTATCAAGGCGTGCAATGTCGCAGCAAAGGTGATCCCGTTTTGTTCGTGAGTGATCCCGCGGGCATGAATCGTGAGATGCGCCGCAAAACGCTCGATACTTTACAAGCGCTCAATCAGCAGCAGGTCACCGAGTTTGGTCATCCCGAGACCGTCACGCGCATCGCGCAGTATGAACTCGCCTTCCGCATGCAAACCAGCGGGCCGGAGGTGATGGACATCTCGAAGGAGCCGCAAAACATCATCGAGGCCTACGGTGCGAAGCCGGGCGAGTCGAGCTTTGCGAACAACTGCCTGCTGGCGCGTCGTCTCATCGAGAAAGGCGTGCGCTTTGTGAATCTCTTCGACTGGGGCTGGGATTTCCACGGTACCGGGCCGGACAATGGCATTGAGGACGGCCTCACGAAGAAGATGGCCGCCACCGACAAGCCGGTGGCAGCGCTCATCAAGGATCTGAAGCAGCGTGGCCTGCTCGATGACACGTTGGTCATCTGGGGCGGCGAATTCGGTCGTACGCCCTTTCGCGAAGGCCGCACCGCGGCGAGCAAGGTGCTCGGCCGCGACCACTACCCCGACTGCTACACGCTTTTCATGGCCGGTGGCGGCGTGAAGGCCGGATTTGACTACGGCAGCACCGACGAACTCGGTTTCAGCGTCGCCGAGAACAAAGTCCACGTGCACGACTTCCAGGCGACGGTGATGCACCTGCTCGGTTTCGATCACGAGCGGCTCACGTATCGCTTCCAAGGCCGCGACTACCGCCTCACCGACATCCACGGGCATGTGGTGAAGGATTTGCTGGCGTGAGGTCAATGCTCTGATGAGCGAGGAGTGGCAAACCCGGACCGTCCACCGTAGTGGATACGTTCGTGTCTTTCCTGCGCCATGGTCGGATTGATGAATTGTGCCGGCCTCTGAAAGTGCTCGTAGGCCAGACGGAGTTGAATGGCAGCCTCAAGCGCATTCACGCCACCTGTTCCGGTGCCAAGACCGGGGCACGCAAGGGTTTTGATCTGCCTTGCCTCAACACGATTGTGTCGATGCACCGTAGTGAGTGATGCCCACAGCGCCAGGTAGATATGATCTGTCCCCTGGATGTTCATGGGCACTCGCATCGTGGGTGCATGAGCCACAAAAGGATGTGCCGCATGATCCGTCGGAATGAGGATGCAGGTGCCTACCGGTTGTTCGCCAAGGTAATCGTCGAGGATTTGCCGCTGAACACGCTCCATGACGTGCCTGCCAAAATATCGCACGACTGCGAGGTCCATTCCTGCGTCCATCAAACCAAATGAATTGCCCGCAGTGATCACGCAATCAAACGCAGGCAGATCTTCAAAGCGCCCAAGGACGATCTCGACTTCGGGATGTGCACGAAACTCCCAGCGAAGCGCGTCACAAAGCTCTTTTCCTCTATCGACGAGAATCAATCGCATGTGGTTTGGCAGTTAAGTTACTGGAATATTATCCCCCCTGCACCGGCGGCATGATGGCGACTTCGCCGCCATCGTGCAGCAGTGCATCGCGCTTCACATAGGTTTGATCGAGAGCGAGGAGCAGGCTGTTTTGCCAGTCGCGCAGCCTGGGCCAGCGAGATTCGATTTGAAGCAGCAGATCGGCCATCGTGCTGCCTGCGGGTAGTTCGAGCATGATCTCGTCGCTGCCGGTGATGTCGCGCAGGACGGAGAAGAACAGCACGCGCAGCTTCATGACGGCTTGTTCGGATTGAGAATGCCGATGCAGGGCAGATTGCGGAAGCGGCCCTGGTAATCCATGCCGTAGCCGACGACGAACTCGTCGTCGATCTCGAAACCGGCGTCGTCGAGCGCCACCTCACGCAGGCGCTGGCGGCGTTTGCTGAGCAGGACGCAAGTGCGCAATGACGCGGGCTGCTGGGCGAGGATGCGCTCGCTGATCACGCTGAGCGTGAGACCAGTGTCGAGGATGTCATCGAGCAAGAGCACGTCTTGATCGCGCAGATCGACGCCTGGGGGCCAGTTCACCTTCACTTCGCCCGTGGTGGCGGTGCCGCCTTGGTAGCTGCTGGCGCTGAGCGTGTGCATCTTCACGGGCAGTTCGAGCGCGCGCAAAAGGTCAGCCACAAAAAACAGGCCACCATCCATGAGCGCCACGACGGTGACGACTTTGCCAGCGAGTTCCACATTCAACCGTGCCGCCATCTCTCGCACACGCGCATGAATTTCCTCCGGCGAGAGCAGGATGCGTTCAAGATCTTGGATGACACCGGTGACGGAGGATGACATGAGCAAAAGAGTGCGTAAAAGGCCAAAGCTGGCGTAGCGGAGGCCGCGCGGCACGCGTTTCTTGTAACCCGAATGAATCCCACTGACAAACCGAACCTGCCCGACCTGCGCGTGAGTTACGACCAGGGCGAACTCGACGAGCACAGCGCCCCGGCCGATCCGGTGGAGTTGTTCACGCATTGGATCAATGATGCCCTCGCGCACAACCTGCCTGAGCCGAACGCGATGAGCCTGGCCACGAACGGTCTCGACGGCACACCCACGGTGCGCACGGTTCTGCTCAAGGGCATCGACGAGCGCGGTTTTCACTTTTACACGAACTACGAGAGCCGGAAGGGCAAAGAGATCGCCGCCGATGCGCGCGCCGCCGCCTGCTTCCTGTGGACGGACCGTCATCATCAGGTCTGCATGAAGGGCGTGATTTCGAAGCTCGATCATGCCGATGCACAACGGTACTTCGCCAGTCGGCCCTACGGGCATCAAATCGGCGCCTGGGTGTCGGATCAAAGCGTCGTGATCCCCGGTCGCGAGTGGCTGGAGCAGCGCGATGCCGAGTTGAAGGCGAAGTATCCCGAAGGCCAGGTACACTGCCCGCCGCACTGGGGTGGCTACACGCTACTGCCGGACGAAATCGAGTTCTGGCAGGGCCGCGTGAGCCGCCTGCATGACCGCATCCGCTATCGCAAAGAGGGCGGCGTGTGGGTGAAGGTGCGGTTGAGCCCGTGAACGCGAGAAAACTGGAATCCCGGCTTGCCTTTCGGTGTTTTCAGTTTTTAGTGAAACTGTGAGCAAGGAACTACCACCCTGGGAAAAGGCACGCGAGGAATTTGTGGCCCAGTGGGGTTCGCTCGGAACGCAGTGGGGCATCAACCGCACGATGGCCCAGATTCACGCCCTGCTCATGACCGCCCCGGAGCCGATGTGTACCGACGAGGTCATGGAGAAGCTCCAAATCAGCCGCGGCAACGCCCACACCAACCTCAAGGACCTCGTCGGCTGGAATCTCGTGCGCATCATCACCCACAAGGGCGATCGCAAGGAGTACTTCGAGGCGGAGAAGGACGTGTGGAAGATTTTTATCACGATCTCGAAGGAGCGCAAACGTCGCGAGATCGAGCCCGCCATCCGCCTGCTGCGCGATTGTGCGGCGCAGACGAAGGACGAGGCCGCCGGTCCTGGCCGCGACTTCCACCAGCAGATGAAGGATCTCGACGAGTTCCTCAGCTTCGGGGTCAAAGTCGGCGACACCGTGATCTCCATGAAACACGCCTCCGCCCTCCAGTGGGCCATGCGCCTTCTTGGCTGATCTTTTCGTGCCCTTATGTTTCATTAAATACTGAAAATTCAGAACAAACTAACCAGCTCAACACCATGAACGCCGCCCAGCTCGAAGTCCGCCGCATGCACCCGGCTTCGGCGCTGACGAATCCGCTCGAAGGCGAAGTCGTGTGGAGTCCGGTGAAGTCGCTGTGGTTCACGTCGCACCTGCTCATCGCCATCATCGGTGGCTGGCTGACTCTTAGCACAGGTGCCGTGATGCTTTCGTGTGTCTTCACAGTGCTCACACTGTGCCTCGGACACACCGTGGGACTGCATCGCCTGCTCATCCATCGCAGCTTCAAGTGTCCGCGCTGGCTGGAATATGTGCTGGTGCATCTTGGCACCGTCGTGGGCATGGGCGGTCCATTCCAGATGCTCTACCTGCACGACATCCGCGACTGGGCGCAGCGTCACGCGAAATGCCATCCCTTCTTCACCGACCAGCGGCCCATGTGGCGTGATGCGCTGTGGCAACTTCACTGCGAGATCCGCCTCAACCATCCGCCGGTCTTCGAGATCGAGCGCGAGGTGCGGGGGGAGCGCTTTTACCGCTTCCTACAACGCACCTGGATGCTGCAGCAGCTTCCGTATGCGGTGGTGTTTTACCTGCTCGGTGGCATCGGCTGGGTGGTGTGGGGCATCTCGGTGCGCATCGTCGTCTCGCTCATCGGTCACTGGCTCATCGGCTACTTCGCCCACAACCACGGCGAGCGTGACTGGCACCTCGAAGGCCATGCGGTGCAGGGGTACAACCTGCCGCACCTCGGTTTGATCACGATGGGCGAGTGTTGGCACAACAATCATCACGCCTTCCCCGACTCCGCGAGACTCGGCATCAAGCAAGCGCAGCACGATCCCGGCTGGTGGGCGCTGCGCGCGCTGAGCTGCTGCGGTCTGATTACCCATCTCAAACTGCCCGCTGATCTGCCATCGCGGCCAGAACGCTTTCCCCTCAACCCAAACCACACAACACTATGAACGAAACCGTCATCACCTACACCCTCTACCTCGTGCTCGCCGTCGCCATGACCATCTGGGTGGCGCGAACACTCCACAAAAACGGACGCATCTTCCTAGTCGATTGCTTCCACGGGAACACCGACCTCGCCGACAGCGTCAATCACCTGCTGCTCGTCGGCTTCTACCTCATGAACATCGGCTTCGTCTCCCTGTATCTCAAAACGGCGGATGAAATCGCCGGCGCACGCGGCGTCTTCGAAGCGCTCAGCGGGAAGATGGGCGTCGTGCTGCTGGTGCTCGGCGGCATGCACTTCTTCAACCTCTACGTCTTCACCAAGATGCGCCGCCGTGCCACTCTCGCGAACCTGCCGCCGCCGATTCCGCCAATGCATCGCGTCAGCAAGGCCCACGACATCCTCGACACGCTGTGAAAACGTTCCCACATAAGTTTAGACTCTCATTCAAGGCGATGTTGCATGGCTGGATCGCGTGCAACATCGCTTGGTGGCTGAGTGCAGTCTTCAGCATCGATGCCATAACCGACGAGGGCTTGTCCATTCCTTCGACCTTTGCTCTCGCCACGACTGTCGGCATCTTCACGGCCATCGTGGTTACAGTCGCATGGTTGGTCATTTTTCTGCCGGTTGATCTCCTTGTGCCGGATGACACGAAACTACGCAGTCCGAAAATAGCAGCAATCTGCGGCTTTCTCGCTGCATTCGCGATTGTATCATCTGCCTTCGTAGCTGCTGCTTGGCATCCAATGCAGAGGAGTGGTTTCTGGGTAGGCACCCAGGAGACAGCGGATATCAAAATGTTGCCTTATGCGCTCGCAACCTGCGCGACAGGTGCTGTAGCGGCTTTCAGCCGCTCACGAAGGAGCAAATCAGCATCAAAGACCGCGTGATGAACACCCTCACCATCTTCTATGACGCCCATTGCGGCCTCTGCTCGCGCTTCCGACGCTGGATGCTCGACCAGGCTGCTTACGTTCATCTCGATTTCATGCCCTACGACTCCGAACAAGCGCAGAAACGTTGTCCTAATCTTACGAACCTTCGCGCCGATCAGGAAATCGTCGTCATG
>CAMCWM010000010.1 GCA_945882215.1 Akkermansia muciniphila
ACTTCATTCATGAAACACGTTTCCGCCTTACCACGATTCTTGATGAGCGTCGGTTGCTCGACGGCCTTATCGGATTGCCTGCTTGCCTTGCCCTCACCCTGCTGGCTTTCATGTTTCTGAACTCGCGAGCTGGTGGCGACCGCGAGAACCTGGACAGATTGGAAAGAGAGGCGCAAACCCATCTCGACAAAGGACAATTCGTCGAAGCCCGCATCGCGGCCATGCGAATGACTCAAGAGGGTGCGCAGAGCCAGCGGGCCGTCTTGATCGAAGCTAAAGCGCTGAGGGGCATGGGCCGGGAGATGGATGCCGTTCGGCTGCTTTCCCGTGTGGCCCCTAGCGACCGCCCCGGCCACGCGGCCGCCCATGTGATGCAGGCCGCGATTTTGCTCACACAGAAAACACCTGATGTTCAAGCCGCGCACCGGCATATGAGCAACGCGCTTCTCAGTGACCCGTCCAATCAAGACGCGCTGGAACTGGCCGCGCGATTCGCCGCCGGTCAACGAGACTGGAAAACGGCATTGCTCCATTTGGACAAGCTGGACATGGAAAAACGGGCCGACCTCATGCTCATGAAGGCGACGGCACTCCAATTCTCCGGTCTGGACGACGAAGCGGTCAAATTTGCCCGCAAAGCGGAAGTCGCCCTGCGAGTCATGCAAAAATCCGTCATTTCGGGTGCGGAGCAGATTCGCTTTTCCATTGCTGTGAGCCTGAGTTTGCAGCGCCAGTTCGAGCAGGCCATTCAGTGGATGCTCAGCACCAGCAAGAGCAATCTCGTGAAGGAAGAACGTCAGGTGATCGCAGGCATTTACCTTTCCTGGAGCAGGCATCTTAAAGAACAGCCTTCCGCGGACAGATTGAAAGTGCTGGAACTGTTGGAGAAGGGCATTCAGATCAGTCCAGACAGCCAGGATCTCATCATGGCCTTCCTCAACGATTGTGACGAACTCCCCGTCAGTGGAGAGGAACGGCATCAGCATGTCGCGAGGGTTCTCAATGGCGGCGGCATTGCAACGTCATTCATGCATTACTACTGCGGCGTTCAGCAGTGGAAGCAGGGAGATAAAGAAGCCGCGCGTTCCCACTTCGAGCTGGCCAGCTCGCTCAACCCTGGTTTCAGCGTCATCAGCAACAATCTGGCGATGGCGATTGCTTCGGTGTCGGACAACAAGGACGACCTGGAAAAGGCTCTCACGATGATGAACGAGCTGGTCAAGCTGGAGCCTGAAAACCCATTCTTCCTCGACACGCGCGGTCATGTTCTGGTCAAACTGGGCAAACTCAAGGATGCCGTGCGCGATCTTGAGCGCTCCCTGCCGAAAACGCGAAACAAAGGGGCCGCCCACACGCTGTTGGTGGAGCTTTACCAGAATTTAGGGATGCCGGAACTCGCGGCCCAGCATCAATCCAGGCTGCTAGCAGACCAGATATCTGCCACCAGGCCGGCATTGAAATGAAACGGCTCAGGTCTTCTGTGGGAGAATGAAGTCGGCAATGACGCGGTCCAGTTCTTTGACCCCAAAAGGTTTGCTGAGGTAGGCACTGGCGCCTGCGGCCATGCATTTTTCTTTGTCAAAATCACCAGCATGACCAGACAGGCTTATAATGGCGATGTCGCGGACTTTTGGGTCGGGAGACTCGCGGATCTGCCGGATGGCGTGCAATCCATCCACGATTGGCATGCGCACATCCATCAGGATGAGATCTGGCTGGAGGCTGAAGGTCTGCTGCACGGCCTCATGGCCATCTCGGGCGGTGATGACTTGGAACCCGAGGCTTTCGAGGTAGCTGCGGGTGACGGCGACTAATGTGGGTTGGTCGTCAGCGATCAGTATGGTAGGTGTCTGCTTGGCCGTTGAAGGCGTGGTCTCATTCTCAGGCGAGTGCACCGCTGGGGGGAGCTTTTGTGATGGTTCCACTACCGGCAAAACTCCCAGAGGCAGTCTGATGAACATGCTGACGGCGTGTTCGGCCGCCTCGCGCACGGTAAAGGTACCTTCTTGAAGTTGAACCAGCTTTTGCAACAAGGCCATTCCGATGGGTTTTACCTTTCTCAACCGGTTGAGGAGCGGTGAGTGCATGGCGTTTTTCTCATCCGCTGATGGGGGGGGCGTTGTGCTGGCAGGCTTGCTGGTGCTGCTATGAGTTTGAATGTGCAGACCATGATCGTCTGCCGCGATGTAAAGCCGCACCTGCCCGCCGAGAGGCATGGCCAGAACGGCCCCAGAGAGAAGTTCACTGAGTATTTGCTGCAGTCTGCGTGCATCGGCCATGACCCTGAGATTTTGAGGATGAATCTCGCTGACGATCTGGATGGAGCGTGAGCGTGCTAGATCCGCCACTCGTTCCATGCTGCTTTCACACTTTTCACTCACTAGGCATGCGGTGGGTGTCGAAGGCGACACGCCTGCGTCGATCCGGTGAAGATCGATCACATCTGAGGTCAGGTATAGCATCTGACGTGCGCTGGTCTCAATGGCTGCCAAGGCGTTCTTCTGGACGCTGTCCAGCGGGCCGTACACCCCCTCCACAAGAGTCTCCACATGGGCAATGATGCTGGCGAGCGGATTGCGGAGTTCATGTCCCATGCTTCTGAAAAACTCGCTTTTTTCAGCATCTGAGTCGCCTATGGCCGCAGTGGCCTCCTGTTGCGGAGCCTTAGGAAAATCTAAATCGTTATTCATTATCATGCTTCCGCGCATCAAGCGCCAGATTTGCTGTATGTTATCGAAGTTTCAGACACAACCATAAACTAAAGAGCATTTATGCAGCAGGCAAATTGGCATTCCAATCGAACGGGCAAACCCAGGGTCATCCTGCTGGTGGAGGATCATGACATCTACCGTGAGGTCGTGCGAGCGGCCTTGGGCAAGTATCTGCCCGATTTTGAGATGTTGGAGGCGGAGAGTGTGGCGGCGGCACTTCCAGTCCTGCAATCGCAACGCGTTGATGTGATGGTGGTGGACATGACATTGCCGGACGGATCAGCCGTTGATCTAGTGGAGCAAGCCCGCTGCATTATCGATCAGGGCATGAAGGTGATCGTGTTCAGCAGCCATTCCAGCGCGGAAATGCTGCCTGTGCTGAGCCGTCGGGACGTGCATGGCTATGTTTCCAAAGAACAAGGTTTGAAAATACTGGCCGAGGCGATCCTGGAAACCTGTGGTGGCAAAAGGGATCAAGACCAGGGCTTGGCGGTGCGGGAACCCGCCTTGCGAATGATTTGACCCGCCATCCGCTTCATTATCATTTGAACCCCATGCTGACGGCTGCCACCAATGATGTTCTGGACCTGGAGGTGCGAGACGAATGGTTTCGCAGCGTCTTTGAATGTCTCAATGATGCCGTGTTTATCCATGACATTGAGACAGGGGCGATTTTGGAGGTCAACCAGCGCGCCTGTGAACTGTACGGCGCCACGTCGGCTGAGTTGCGGAAGCTTCCGGTGGCGGCGCTGAGCGCCAACATTCCCCCTTATACCCAGGATGAAGCCATGTCTTGGATGCGGAAGGCGATTGAAGAGGGGCCGCAGCTTTTTGAATGGCAGGCCCGCGCTCTCTCGGGGCGGGTGTTTTGGGTGGAGGTGAACATGCGCAAGGCCGACATCGTCGGAAAAGAGAGGCTTGTGGTCACTGTGCGCGACATATCGAAGCGCAAGCATGCGGAAAACGAACTGCGACGCAGCGAGGAGCGGTTCCGGACCGTGCTCGGGAATTCCAAGGATCCGGTGTACTGCCTGAGCCTTCCTTCTCTGACGTATGACTACATCAGCCCTGCGGTGGAGCAGGTGCTCGGATTCAGCATGGAGGAATGCGTCGCAGGCGGGCTACGCTTCATCATTTCGAGGATTCATCCCGACGATTATCAATTGAAGCGCGACCGTTTGGAAAAACTGATGGATCGCGACCTGAACGGAGATTTCCAAGCGGTGCTGGAATATCGGTTCCAGCACAAAAACCAAGGCTACCGATGGATCAGTGACAATCGGTCCATCGTCCGCGACAAGGATGGCAAACCGGTGGCGATCATCGGCAATCTGCGGGATTTCACGGCACGGCGGGAACAGGAGGAGGCGCTTCAGCAGCAGGCTCATGCCGCGTTGTTGTACCATCTGGAGAACACCTCGCTGGCGCTGGTGGAGTGTGATACGAACAGCCGTATCTGCCGATGGTCGCCACAGGCGGAAAAAATCTTCGGCTGGAAAGCCGAGGAGGTCATGGGAAGCCACCATAGTGAATGGAATTTCATCCACACAGAGGATCTGCCGCGTGTGGAGGCCACACTGAGCCGTCTGCTGGACCGGTCTGAATCACGGAACACCTGCATCAACCGTAATTTCAGCCGTGATGGGCGGGTGATCGTGTGCGAGTGGCATAACTCCGTGCTGCTGAACGAGGAGGGGGAGATTGAGTCTATTTTATCGCTGGCCTCCGACATCACCGTGGAAAAGAAGGTTGAAGAGGTGCTCCGCGCGATGGCGGAGGGAGTGGACTCGCGCAGCGGCGAGACATTTTTCCAGTCGCTTTGTCTGCAGATGGCGCGCACTCTGGAGGCTCGATACGCGCAGGTGGCAATGATCCTTCCCGAACGCGACAGGATGGTGCGTACACTGGGCTTTTGCGCGGATGGCAAGATTCAGGGCAACATCACTTACTCACTGGTGGGCACGCCATGCTACAATGTGGCAAGCGGCGAGATCTGTTATTATGACCATGATGTGCAGGAGCATTTTCCTGGGGACAAGGTGTTGCAGGATTACGGTGCGAACTGCTACATGGGCCTGCCATTGCAGGCCACAGACGGGCGCGTGATCGGCGTCATCGCGGTGTTTAGCGATCATGCGCTCGATCACCGGGAGCGTCTTCAGGCCATGTTTCAGCTCTTCGCGGTGCGTGCCGCGGCGGAGATGGAACGCCATCAGGCGGAGCTGGCCCTGCGGAAAAGCGAGGAGCGTTATGTGCTGGCGGCCAGAGGCTCCACGGGCGGGGTTTGGGACTGGGACATTCGCACGGGCGGCGTATATTACTCCCCGCGTTTTCGTGAACTGCTGGGCTACAACTCGGAGGAGTTTCCCAGCTTGTTTTTTGCATGGGAGCAGAAAATGCATCCTGATGATCTGCCCCTTTTGCGCGCCGCGTTGGAAAGCCACCTCGAAAAGCATGAGGTGTTCTGTGTTGAGTACCGCATCCGGGTGAAGGCAGGGGAATATCGCTGGTTTGAAGCCAGAGGACAGGCCTTGTGGGATGAGCATGGGGAGCCTTACCGGATGGCGGGATCCGCGCTGGACATTCACGAGCGCAAGCTGGACGAACAGCGGTTGCTGCGTCTGAACCGGTTGTATGCCATGTCCAGCAGCATCAATGAGGCGATTGTGCGTATTCGCGAACCGCAGCAGCTCTACGAGGCTGCTGTGCGCATTGCGGTGGAGAAGGGCAACATGAGGATGGCCTGGATCGGTCTGCACGTTGAGGACACGGCAGATTTGAAGCCAGTGGCCTGTGCCGGCGAGTATCAGGGCTATCTTGAAGGACTCGTTATCAGCATACGGGGCGACGAACCGGCAGGGTGCGGGCCGGCTGGACGTGCCTTCCGCGAGGGTGTGCATGCGATTTCCAATGACATCGAAAGTGATGACACTTTTTTCTATCGCGAGAGGGCGCTGCAGCGTGGCTTTCAATCCTGTGCCGCATTCCCTCTGAAACTTGGGGGCAAGCCTGTGGGGGTGCTGCTGATCTATGCAGATGTGGCCAATTATTTCAAAGAGGACGAGATCCGTGTGCTCAGCGCCCTGGCGGATGACTTGTCTTTTGCATTGGAAACAGCCGCCAAGGAACAGGAGCGCCAGCGGGCCATTGAGGCGCTGCGTGAAAATGAGCGCATGATTTCGACGCTCATGGGCAATCTGCCCGGGGCTGCCTATCGTTCCAAGATTGATGAGAAATGGACCTTGGAATTCATCAGCGAAGGTTGCCATGAACTCACCGGCTACGAGCCGGAGGCGTTTGCGGGCAAAGGTGAGGTGTTTTTTGGTGATTTGATCCACCCAGATGACCGGCGGCATGTGCGCAAGGCCGTGGAAGATGCCGTCGCCGTTGGGAAGCGCTTTGAGGTGACCTATCGCATTCGCACGGCGGAAGGTACGGTGAAGTGGATCTGGGAGCGCGGGCAGGGAATCCCATCTGAAGATGGCAGCATGGAATACATCGAGGGATTCATGACGGATGTGACTGAAAAGCGCCGGATGGAATCGCAGTTCCTGCGCGCGCAACGCATGGAGAGCATAGGCACTCTGGCGGGAGGGGTGGCGCATGATTTGAACAACGTGCTGACGCCGATCCTGATGTCCCTCACGATCTTGCGCATGAAGCTGGCGCAGCCGCGTGATTTGGAACTGCTGAATGCCATGGAGAGCAGCGCAAACCGTGGCGCGGAGATGGTAAAGCAGATTCTAAGCTTCGCGCGTGGTGTTGAGGGGCGCAGCCTGCTGTTGAGGCCCAAGGATGTGCTTCAGGAGATCGAACAGCTCATTCATGAAACCTTCCCCAAATCCATCCGCTGCAGCATCGCCTGCGGCGACGAGGTGTGGAATGTGGAGGGAGATCCCACACAGATTCATCAGGTGCTGCTCAATCTCTGCGTCAATGCGCGGGATGCGATGCCTGATGGTGGAGAGCTGGACATTTCCGCTGGCAATGTGGTGGTGGATGGGCAGTTCGCCAGCATGCATCCAGATGCGAAGCCTGGACAGCATGTGATGTTTGAAGTGAGGGACACTGGCGTGGGCATCCCGCCCGAGGTGCGGGATCGAATTTTCGACCCGTTTTTCACCACCAAGGAAATGGGCAAAGGCACCGGACTGGGGCTGTCCACCACATTGGGCATCGTCAAATCACACCATGGGTTCATTGATCTCACCAGCAGGTTGGGGAAGGGGACGATGTTCCGTGTTTACCTGCCCGCGAAGACTGCCATGGCGGACGCGCCCTTGCGAATGATCGAGCCACACAGATGTCTGGGACAGGGAGAACTCATTCTCGTGGTAGATGATGAAGCGGCCATCCTGACCGCCACCAAGCACACACTGGAGGCCTTCGGATACCAGGTGACCACGGCTTGCGACGGCACGGACGCCATCGCCACATTCCTGAAGAGCACGGCCAAACCTGTGGCGGTAATCACTGACATGATGATGCCCAACATGGATGGTCCGGCCCTGATCCAGGCGTTGCTCAAGATCCAGCCAGGGCTGCCGGTCATTGGTGCTAGCGGACTCAACCATCAAATGCAGGCGCAGGTGACCAGTTTGGGAGTGAGGCACTTTCTGCGCAAGCCCTACAATGCCGACGCGCTGCTGGAAGCGCTTGGCGAGGTGCTCAAGCAGATACGAGGAAGCGCCTGAGCGTGGAACGACATCAGGTTTCTTCCAGGACGTGACGCAACGATCGAAGGACGGTCTCAGCAGTGTAGGGCTTTGGCAAGAAGTGGCTCACACCCAGCCCTGCCGCTTTTGACATGTTGCCATTCGAATTAAGGCCACTGGCTGCGATGATTCTGACCTCGGGGTTCATTTTCAGCAGCACCTGAATGGTGGTGGAACCGTCCATGACCGGCATCATCATGTCTGTGAGAACCACGGCGATTTCCTTTTGGTGTTTTGAATACAGCATCACGGCTTCCGCGCCATCTGAGGCGAGCAAAACACGATAATCGTACGCCTCCAGCGTTTGACGCGTGATTTCACGCACGGCCGCCTCGTCATCGACGAGAAGAACGAGGACCTGATTGCCGTGCGGCAGGGGGCACTCGGGTTCGATGGCCGGTTGTTCCATGGCTTGAGCTGGCTGCGCCGGCAGATAAACATTAAAACGGGAACCATGCCCAGCTTCGCTGTAAACACGGATAAAGCCGCCATGACTCTTCACGATGGCGAGTGTGCTCGACAGGCCCAGCCCGGTGCCCTTGCCCGGCCCTTTGGTGGTGAAGAAAGGATCAAAGATTTTTTGGAGGTTCTCACGCGTGATGCCGACGCCGTCATCCTCGACACTGATCAGGACGTGCGGGCCTTCGCGGGCCTCGATGTTCATGGCGGCATACTGAGCATCAATGATGATGTTCTCCGTGCGGATCGTGAGAGCACCGCCTGCCGGCATGGCATCACGCGCATTGAGGCAGAGATTGAGAAGCACTTGGTGGATTTGTGTGGAATCGACAGGGACAGTCCAGCTTTCAGGCGGCTCCAGCACGTGGAGATGGATGTTCTTTGGGAAAGTGTCCCTGACGATTCTTGCCAGATCCTGCATGAGACGGTTGACATGCAGGGGCGTTATGTGCCCTTCCACTCCTCGGGCAAATGACAGCACCTGGTTGAGCATTTCTGCTCCGCGATGTGCGCTGGAGGCGATTGTGCCCAGCGTTTCCTGGCAGGACTGGTCCGAAATGCGCAGTTTGAGCAGATCAACCGACATCATGATCGGGGTGAGAACGTTGTTGAGGTCATGAGCGATGCCGCCGGCCAGCGTGCCAATGCTCTCCATGCGTTGAGTCCTGAAAATCTGGTCCTCGAGCCGCTTCTTCTCCGTGATGTTGGTGTTGATGGCCAGGATGCACTTTGGCCGGCCCGCCGGATCGCGTACGAGAGTCCAGCGTCCTTCCACCACCAATTCCTCACCTGTTTTGGTCTTCTGCTGGATTTCACCTTTCCATTCACCGTCGGTGAGCACCCGGAGGTTTTTCTCAACGAACAGCGCATCATTGCTGTAAAGCAGTTCGGATATCTTGCGTCCGACTGCTTCCTCGGCGGTCCAGCCGTAGAGATTTTCGGCGCTTTTGTTCCAGTAGGTGATGGTGTGGTCAAGATCACGCACGAGGATGGCATCATTCGCCTTGTCGAGCAGGGAGGCTTGCTGGCGCAGTGTGTCTTCGATTTGCCGACGCTCCCATTGCGCCAGCACGAGAGAGATGAAATTGGCCAGGGAAACGGCAAAACTTTGTTCTTCAGGAGCCCAAGCGCGCATCGGGCCGACATGCTCCTGACAGAGCACTCCCGCCAAAACGCCACCCACATGAAGCGGTGCATCGAGCATGGAGGTGATTCCCAATGGCACGAGGTAGCGGCCGGTGAACTCACAAGTGCGGGGATCTTGGCGCGCATCATCCGCAGCGATCATCTCGTTCTGACCCATGGCAGCAAAGTAGGCGGGATAATCTTCAGCTTGCAGTTCAAGGCCGGAAGAGTGTCTGGCAAGGGACGCTTCAAATAATTCCTGGCATACAATGGCTCCACGGTTTTGGTCAAACCGCCAGATGCTGACACGCTCAATCTCCATGGCTTTGGCGATTTCTTCCGTGATCACGCGAAGGGCGTCGTCCAAATGCGTTGCCTGCATCACGCCGCCACGCATCAGTCGTGCCAGCGCGGCTCGTTGGTTTTCATAGCGCAGGTTGCTCTTTCGCAGCCGGTCATCAGCCAGTTTGCGTGCCGTGATGTCACGTTGGATCGCGACGAAATGCGTCAGATCACCCGTTGGAGAAGAAACAGGCATGATGTCCATCTCCAGGCAGAAGGCAGAGCCATCTTTTTTATAGTTGATGAGTTCCTCCTTTACGGGGCGTCCTTCGGACAGCGCGTCACGGATGCGATTGACCGTTGCCTGGTCCGTGTCCGGCCCTTGCAGGAAGCGGGGGTTGCGACCGATGGCATCCTGTTGGGTGTAGCCCGTGTGTTTAGTGAAGGCCTCATTCACAAAGACAATGCGCGGGCCAGGTTCCCGCAGGGGGGCGGCTTCGGTGATCAACACGGTGTCATTCAGATGAGCAATGCAGGTTTCAAGCAGCCGAAGCTGCTCTTGGTTGCGATGCGCTGTCGTGATGTCCTTGCAGAGCACAACCATGTTCAGGGCCACTCCGGCATCATCACGAATGACAGAAACACTATTTTCCACCCATGCGAGCTCTCCGTTTTTGCAAAGGTAGCGTTTTTCAACGATGAAGTCCTCAATCTCACCGGCAATCAGCTTTTGATTCAGCTCCTGCTTGCGCGCCACATCGTCAGGATGAGTGATGAAGGTGAAGGATTTCCCGATCATCTCGTCCTCCGCATAGCCGGTTATATGGCAATACTGCTTGTTGATGTGGAGTATGATCCCGCTCATGTCCGTGATGGCGAAGCCCACGCTGGCGTTCGCGAACGCATGGCGGAAACGTGTCTCGCTGGTCTTGAGTGCTTC
Source organism: Akkermansia muciniphila (assembly GCA_945882215.1). Taxonomy (GTDB): domain Bacteria; phylum Verrucomicrobiota; class Verrucomicrobiia; order Verrucomicrobiales; family Verrucomicrobiaceae; genus Prosthecobacter. The sequence goes on from CAMCWM010000010.1 coordinate 10,233, forward strand.
CTCGGCAAGTTTGCGATCCGTGATGTCATGTGCCGTGCCCACCATCTTCAAGGGCTTCCCTGTGCTTTCGTCGAGGAAGATCTGGGCATCCTCATGGATGTGGCGGACCCTGCCGTCTGGCAGGATGATCCGGTGATCAATCGAATAGCGGCCTTGGGTTTGGATGGTCTCGGCAACGGCCTGTTGAATCATCTCCCGGTCATCCGGATGAACGGCACGGAAGAAATTTTCGTTGGTGGGTTCGATTTCGCCCACCTCATAGCCGAAGATGCGAAAAATTTCGTCTGACCAATGCAGAGGATTGCTGTTCAGGTCATCTATGTTCGACAACTCGAACTCCCAACTGCCGAAATGTGAAATCCGTTGGGCTGCCGCCATGCTGGCTTCACTCTGCAGCAGCCGCTTTTCGACCTCTTTTCTCTCGGAAATATCCCGGGTGAGGCTGAGCACCGAGGCCACCATTCCGCTCGAATCGTGCAGAGGAACGGAATGTGTTTCCACCCAGACCAGCCTGCCTTTGGCGCTGATTACTCGGAAGGTCTGCCTCCCTGCTTTGCCCGCGCAAACCTGCTGATGTAGCTGGAGATAAGCTCCCCGATCGTCGGGATGCACCAGATCGACGATCTGCCGCCCTTCCACCTGTGCCAGCGAGTCGGCATCGATGATCTTCAAACCGGCGGGATTCATTTCCCGCAGCTTCCCTTCGAGATCGACGATTTTCACGCACTCAGGCTCGTAATCAATGATTGCCCTCAGTTGTTCCTGATTCTTGCGCAGATCCTCCTCCGCATGCTTGCGCTGGGAGATGTCGATGCAGGTGATGAGAACACACGGCTCACCCAGAACTGACAACGGCACGATGGAAGTCTCAATCCAGAGTTTTGCGCTGGAGACCGGCAGGCATGATTCGATGCGAACACCTGCGGAAAGGCGCTCCAAAACTTTCCTGAGAGCGCTTGACCAGATTTTTGAATCTTCCGGCCATGATTCAGATGTTGCGGCAAAAAAATCGAAGCAACAGCCGCCAATTCCAGGCATCTGGAAATCACGACATTCCGGTCTTTGGAAAGGGTTCCATCCGCCGTCCACAGCTTGAATGACGCCATGTGCGTCCAACAGAATGATCAGATGCCTGGGCATGTCCTGCTGCAGAGTGTGTGGCAGAGAATCAGGTGCCTCAGGCTTCATGGATGGTCGGTTTCATTATTGAACACCGTCCAAGGCAGCATGCTTGCAGTATCGCTTCCGCAGCGGTTGTGTGAGCATGCCATCCTGATGATGTTAGTCATGCAGAGGAGAGCTGCGAAGCGGATAAGAGCCTCCCTGCGCGGAAACGCAAGCGGGGTTTCATCCGGTTAAACCGGGCTGAGATCACAATCTGGCGGGCAGCAGCAGTGCTTGGCCCACGATGTTGAGCAGTTCAACCATGCCGAAAGGCTTGGGAAGAAAGTTTTCACCAACTTTCAGCTCCTTGGCATTGCTCAGACTGGTGGGCGAATAGCCGCAGGTGAAGATGACCGGGAGCGTGGGATCTTCGTTTGAGAGGGCTTTTTCCAGATCAAAGCCACTGACGCCGCCGGGAAGTTTGACGTCAACGATCGCCAGCTTGATGATGGAGGAGTGGCTGCGCCATTGCGCCCAGGCTTCATTGGCGTCTGCGGCGGTGAGAACTTTGTGCCCCTGGCTGGTGAGCACATATTCCATCACCTGACGCACAGAATCCTCGTCATCGACGACCAGAATGGTCGTGGCTTCATCATCGGAGGAGCTGTTCAAGAGTTTTTTACCCGGCGTGGCGGGAGCCTGAATGGATCCACTGGCAACCGGCAGACAGATCGAGAATTCCGAGCCAATCTCCTGCACGCTGCTGACATGGAGCCACCCTCCCTGAAGACGCACCAATCCTTGAACGAGAATCAAGGCGATGTCTGCGCCGCCGTCCTGACCGGGTGACAGTTGGGATGCATCGAAAAGGCGTGAGATTTCCGCAGGATTCATGCCTCTTCCCGTGTCAGAGAGAACCATGGCGACATATTGCCCTGGTGTTGCATCAGGATGCATTTGGGAGGCTGTTTCGGCGTCAGAAAGGGTCAATTGCCGGGTTTGGATCATCAATCTGCCGCCTTCTGGCATGGAGTCGCGGGCGTGGATGAGGAGATTGAAAATAATCTGTTCCAAAGACGCCAGATCTGCCATGACGCAGGGCAAGTCGGGTGTGTGGCTGACTTGGATGCTGATTTGCTCTCCCATCGCCCGCTGTAGCAGCGCGGCCTGCGCATCAATGATCTGCCCCAGATGAACTGGAGCGGGTTGAAGGTATTCGCGCCGGTTGAACGCCACAAACTGCGCGGTGACTCCTGCCGCGCGTTGTGTTGCGACAAGAAGTTCGTTCAAGGAGGAGGGCGCGTTGGTATTTCCATTCTGGGCGGCCTGTCCAATTTCCAGATGGCCTTGAATGACTGTGAGGTAGTTGTTAAAAAAGTGAGCCATCGCATCCGCGAAGCGACCGGCTGTCTCCAGACGCTGATTCCGGCACAGCTTGTCCTCCAACTGTTTACGGTGATCCTGCTCTATCCGAAGCCGGTTGCTGACATCCTCAAAGCGCGAGGTCACCTCCAGGAGCTGGGCATTGAGGCTGAGATTGCGATGCGAGGACTGCTGCTCGGCGTTGTGTCTGGTCGCGAGTGTCCGAATGAGCTGGGTGATCTCGAAAGGGACGAGCCTGAATTTGAGCACCAGCAGATGAGGATTGGATCCCAGTTCGAGGGGGATTTGCTCGAACGACTCCATCTGGGAGACGGCATGAAGCACCACATGAAGGTCACGCTGGATCTGCCACAAGCGTTTGATGGTGTGCCTGAAGTCTTTGCCATGAAGTAAACGGCCATCCATGATCACCAAAGAAAAAGGCTTATGGGTCTGCAAAGCGTTTTCAACCAAGGCCAGGGCTTCTTTTTCGTTCATTGAACAGACCACATCAAGGGGGGGGGCGGCAGGTTTGGCAGCATTGCATTGTTTTGCCATTGCCAGAGGGGCTGAGGAACTTCCGCTGTGATCTGTGTTCTGCAGGGCATGGGAAATGCGCAGATCTTCCTTGATCGTTCGCTCTTCAGTCACAATCAGAATCCGACTGCAAGAGGCGAGGGTGCTGGGCTGAATGGTATTTAAATACATGCGCTAAAAGATAGCTCAGTTGCTCCATAATTTTAATAAAATAAGGTTTAATTTAAAACAGGGTGGTGACTTCGAGGCGGCGTCACCTCTAAAGACAGTGGGTTTTTGCTAACCGAGCAGAACTAAATATTGAATGAACATTTAGATGCTCACACTCATTTTATGGCGGTTACTAAATGTAGTTTCACTTAAAAGCCTAAACATTTAGATCGCATGCAGCCCAAAGCCATTGACTTGGAAAAAAACTCAAACGCCATGCTGCTCCTGGCGCTGAGTTCTCTGTTGAAGGATGATGATGTGCATCGTGCTGATCTCGCTCAGTTGCTCCACAAGGAAGTGGCTGGCAGTTTGGTGGCTTGCGCTTCGCTCGGCGAGATGATGAGGCATGAACTGGCTCACGGAGGAGATATCGCGAGCGTTGGCAAATTGCTCGTGAGTCTGGATTCCACTTTGCGGCAGACGCTGCAACTGGTCCGCGACCTGACTGAAGGGCAGTTCCCGCCGGTTCTCAAAGCTTTTGGGCTCAACGTGGCACTTCAGCAGCTTGTGCGAACCATTGGCGAAAATTTTGCCGGATCGCTGGTTCTTCACATCAACGGTGATGAGCCTCAGTTTGAATTGACCAGCCGGCTGAATCTGTACCGGATCATGCAGGCTTTGCTCAAGCATTGCGTGCGTTATGCGAACACCTCCTGGGTGGAGGTGACCTGTCGTGCCTCCCCCGAGAAGCTGGAGATCACCATCGATCATGATGGGGGCGACAGCATCTGGAAAGAAACCGGAGCTGGATCGGAGATGGCCATCATCGAGGCGAGGTGTCTGCTCCTTGGGTCACGCATGCAGGTCATGCGTGCCGGCCCGGGCGGCAGTTCACGTGTTTCACTGGTCGCGTTTCCATCACCGGCCCGGGTGACATCGTGATTTCATCTTCATGGCACTGAATCCTCTTATGCAAACATCTTCACCGTTCAGCATCCTGGTTGTGGATGATCATGCCTTGGTGCGTGAAGCCTTCACAACCATGCTGAAAGGGGAGTTCCCGCAGGCCACGGTGGTTTCCACCGGCACGTGCGCGGATGCCATGGCTGAGGCCCGCTCGCGCAATTATGAAATCGCTCTCGTGGACATCGAACTTGGGGACCGATCTGGCATGGAACTGACCACAGAACTGCGCACCCTGCCTGAACCGCCCAAGATCATCGCCGTCTCGATGCATCAGGAGGAGACCTTTGTCACACGCACGATGCAGCTTGGTGCGCGTTCTTATGTGACCAAGGACGCGCCTCCGCATGAACTGTTCGACGCGATCCGCGCCACTTTGGAGGGGCGTAGTTACATTTCCAGAGAGCTGGCGCAAAAGTTCGCGGATCAGTCGATCCGCAAAGGATCGGCGGGACATGTGCATGAGAAGCTTTCCAATCGTGAACTGGAAGTGCTCATGCAACTGGCGCGTGGCAAGAGCCTCTAGCAGGTGGCGCTCGATCTTTCTCTCAGTCCCAGAACGGTGGCGGTTCACAAGCACAATCTGTGCCGTAAAACCGGGCTTAAAGGAAATATCGAGATCCTCAGATATTGCCAGTCCAACGGACTGGCTTGAACCCAACCAGCCAACCTATGAAAACACGCGCCTTTCATATCATCCTCGCCTCCATCCTGGCTTTTGCTTCAGCCCATTCTGCCGAAACTCTTTCCGTGGTGCCGGATTCCGCGCAGGCGCTCGGCACAGTGGGGGGAAGATTCGCCAACCTGCACGATGCTTCCGCTGTCCGTGTGTCACCGGCGAATATTCTTCAAATCAAAGAGCCGGAGGTGCTCCTCAACCTTGCAGTTTGGAACGGCGACATCAGGCTGGACTCGACAACCAGCGGCTCGGTGAAAATGAGCCAGTCGTGGATCTATCCCGGCAGCATCTACGCCGTTCTTCCAGTGGTGCCTGACAAGCTGGCATTCGGATTCGGCATCAGCACGCCGTTTGGTCTTGGCTCGTACTTTCCGAAAGATATGCCCTTTGGTCCAGGTGTGGGTGCCGGTTTGCGCCACAACCTGCCCTTCGAAGCGAAGCTGCTGGCCGTGGACTTCACACCTGCCCTCGCGTTTCGCGTGACTGACACCCTGACCATGGCCGCAGGTCTGGACATCGTTTACTCCCAGCTCACCTTTGGGCGCATTTACCCTTGGGTCGTCTGGGGTGGTGGCGACCCGGATGGGGAAATTCAATTGAAGGGAGATGGCTGGGGCATTGGTGGCTACCTCGGAGCCAACTGGGAGTTTGCGCCAGGACATCGTCTGGCTTTTATCGGGCGGCTGCCGATCAAAATTAGCTACAGCGGTCACACGGAAACCGTGGGCATGCCTAGTGGCAATCCGGGATTGACCGGTGCAGGAGCGACCAGCACGAGCCGTTTTGGATCCGAGATGACCTTCCCGGGTTCGATTGCCATTGGTTATGGCGTTGACCTCACCGAACGCCTCACCTTGGGGTTTGACTTTCAATGGTCGGACAACTCGTCCCACGATGACATCCCGCTCGATTTGGGAAACAACCAGGCGCTGCTTTTCGGCCAGAGTGCTGCGGCGCTGGGCTGGAAAGACTCCATCGACCTCGGCTTCGGTGCCAGCTACAAGCTCGACAAAGCCTGGCAGTTGCGTTGCGGCTATCTTTTTTCAGAAAACTCCCAACCAGAGACCAACTACCTGCCATCGGCGGCGGCGTATGATCGCCATGTGTTTGGCGTGGGGGTTGGTTGGAGAGGCAAGACTCGTAACGTGGATCTCGCCTATGCCTTCGTTTACAACCCTATCCGCACCATCGGCAGTGCAGCCACTCCAGCGTTCAATGGAAACTACAAGCACCAATGGCATGTGTTCTCACTCAGTGTCACCCAACGGTTTTGATTGAAAATCAATGATATGAAGAGCATTTCCTCCGTATGTCTCTCGCCCCTCCGGGAGGCTTTCCAAAACGCGCGATATCCCTTTCGAGGGCGGTTGTGCTGTCATCGAGGCTGAAAGGCCTTAGCAGGGGATCTGTAACATGGAGAACAACGACAATTCACTTCCAAACATAGCTTCCACCGGGGAGCGTCTCAGTTTCATCATCTGCCGCAACAGTCAGGGGGCGGAAGTGCGCGGCACATTGCACCGCCTCACACGCTATCTCGGCGTCTTCGAAGTTTATAATCCTTACAGCATTGTGCAGCTCTCTGAAGTGCTCAATGACTTCAGGATCATGATGAATGATCGCGTCGTTTACTCCGGGCGTGCGGTCATCGCCAACTTGGTGAACACCGGCATCATGCTCATCTGCGAGGCGTCGCTGTCAGATGAAGGCTGGATCGACATCGACATCCTCTCGCCCGCGCAGAACAAAAGCCGTCTGCTGGCCGACTTTGCCGAGTTCCTCAAGGAGACGGAAAAAAACTACCGCGTTTTGCCAGAATTCAAGCTGGTGGTGGCTGACATGCACACTCTGCTCTCCGATCTCCGCCGCTGGATGGAGCAGGTGGAACTGGGCGTGCGCTCACTGCCGTCGGGGGACCGCATTCAGGCGGAGCGTGAAACCATCAAGCAGCTTGAAGATCCGATCCTGCCGGCGGTGGCACCGCTGCTGGAGCGCTTTGAAAACACCGCGTCCACCATCGTCCAGGACCAGCAGCCGGTGCATCGCAGCTACATCAAACGCCAGCTTCATCCGCTGGTGCTGTGCTCCCCCTTCATCTACCGCACCTTCCAGAAGCCACTTGGCTATGCCGGAGATTATGAAATGGTGAGCATGATGCTGCGCGATCCTTATGAAGGCAGCTCGATGTTTGCCAAGATTATCAACCGGCTCTTCCTCGACACCGCCCCCGTGGTGGCCCATCGCAACCGCATCATCTACCTCAAGCAACGCCTGCACGATGAAACGCAGCGCATGGCCGAGCAGGGCAAGGTCGCCCGTATTTTCAATCTGGGCTGCGGCCCGGCGCAGGAAATTCAGAACTTCCTCATTGATGACCCACTCTGCGACAGCGCTGACCTTCTGCTGCTCGACTTCAACGACGAAACGATCACCAATACCACGCGTGATCTCGAAGGTTTGCGTGCCCGGCACCGCCGCCGCACCGGGATCAAACTGGAAAAACGCTCTGTTCATCAGATCCTCAAGGAATCCTCGCGCACGGGCGCGGGGTTCGAGCCAGCCAGCTACGACGTCGTGTACTGCGCAGGTTTGTTCGATTACCTTTCCGACCGCATCTGCCGCCGCCTTCTGGAGGTGTTTTACGATCTGCTTGCCCCCGGCGGCCTGCTGATCGCCACCAACGTCGATCTCTCCAATCCCTCCCGCAACTGGATGGAGTACGTGCTGGAATGGCACCTCGTCTATCGCAACAAGGAGCAGTTTGCCAAGATCGCCCCGGACAAGGCCCCGCCGGGATCAGTTGAAGTCAAAGCCGACTCAACCGGAGTGAACATTTTCCTCGAAGTACGCAAGCCCGCCCAATGACCGCAGAGCCGCCAGTTCTGATGGACAGCCTGGAGAGTTCGTTTGACGCCTACGAACGCCCCATCCGCATCCGCAACTACAAGCTGGGCGCCCTGCTTGCAGGCGTCTTCATGCCTGCCGGGGCTTCGTTGGATTTCTTCATGTATGGCTGGAAGCAGTCGCTGGAATTCTTCCCTGCCCGGATCTTCTCGGCGGTGCTGCTGGCGCTGGTCTGGCTGGCGTTGCACTACCTGCCTGGAACGCGTTATTACCGTTATCTGGGGCTCTCCGTGGCGCTCATTCCGTTGCTGGCCATCTCGTGGATGATTTACTCCAAGGATGGTGCCATCTCGCCGTATTACGCCGGACTTAATCTGGTGATGCTCGGCTCGGCCCTGCTGCTGCGCTGGACCTTGGAAGACAGCATTTTGATCTTTGTGCTCACCTTTGCCGCCTACCTCGTGGCGACCGTGCTGCACGGGCCGTTTTCATTCGAGGGCTTGTTTTTCAACAACCTCTATTTCCTCTTCGTCACCGGCGTTTTCATCGTGGCCGGTAGTTGGTATTACAACACCATCCGTCAGTCGGAGTTCAAACTGCGTTATAGCCTGGAGGAAAACCGAGCGGAGCTGGAGTCCGCCAACCAGAAGCTGCGCGAGCTCGACGAGACCAAAAGCCGCTTCTTTGCCAACATCAGCCACGAATTGCGCACGCCGCTCACGCTGATGATTGCACCGCTGGAAACTCTCATCCATCGTTCGGAATCCATCAGTAGTCCCGAAGATCGTGATCTGATGAATACCATGCACGGCAACGGCATGCGCCTGCTCAAGCTGATCAACGATCTGCTCGATCTCGTGCGCCTGGAATCTGGACGCGCCCAGGTGCGTGTGCAGCGGGTGGAGATGAGCGAGTTCATCCACGGCCTCTCCACGGCTATTGGTGCCGTGGCAGAAGACAAACGCGTCCAATTGCATGCCAATGTCCAGCCGGATGTCGGCACCGTGCTGGCCGATCCAGAAAAACTCGAGCGCATCTGCCTCAACTTGCTGTTCAATGCCGTGAAGTTCACCGCTTCCGGTGGTCGGGTGGATTTCACCGCTGCGAAAGAGGACGGCTGGCTGGTTGTCGAAGTGCGCGATTCCGGCATGGGCATTCCTGCGGATCAACTGCCGCACATCTTCAACCGCTTCTGGCAGGCGGACACCTCCTCCCAGCGCAAGTTCCAAGGCATGGGCATCGGCCTCGCACTCGTCAAGGAACTTGCGGAAGTGCAAGGTGGCAGTGTGAACGCAACCAGCGTGGTCGGCAAAGGCACCACCATGACGGTGAAGCTGCCGCTGCATCTGACGGAAACCGCCGAAGTCGAAGACGAGGCCCGCGAAGTGACCGAAACATCCGCCGAACCTCCAAAAGAAGAGAAGAACTGGATCGCCGATCTTTACCGTCGTGCCGAAATGTTCCCGGCCATGACCTCGCTCCAAGCCACGCTGCGTCCGGTGGAAACGGGCATCAGCCGCAGCAAGAAGCCCATGCTGCTCATCGCCGACGATGAACCCGACATGCTGCGCTTCCTCAAAAGCCAGTTGAGCAACAACTTTGAAATTCTGGAGGCCGTGGACGGGCAGCAGGCCGTGGATAAAGCCGCGCAGTTCCTGCCGGACATCATTCTTTCCGACATGATGATGCCTGAAAAGGACGGTCTGCAGGTCTGTCGTGAGCTGCGTGACCGCACCTCCACCCGTTCCATCCCCATCGTGTTGCTCACAGCACGGGCTGATGAAAAAACGAAGCTCGAATGTCTCGCCGCCGGTGCCAGCGACTTTTTGCCGAAGCCTTTCTCCCTGACCGAGATCATGGTGCGCTTGAAAAACCTGGTCGATTCACGCCTCTACCAGAAAGAACTCGTGGTGCAGAAGCAGCAGCTCGAAAACGCGCTGGAGCAGATCAAGGAAACCGAGTCGCTGCTCGTGCAGAACGAAAAACTGGCCTCGCTAGGCCGACTCAGTGCCGGCTTGATTCACGAGATCAACAACCCGCTCAACTATGCCCGCCAGGGCCTTCATATCATCGGACGCTCCACCAAATCCCTGCCCGAAGAAGAGCGTGCTGACTTTGCCGACACGCTCAAAGATGTGGAAGACGGCGTGAACCGCGTCATCCAGATTATTTCTGACTTGCGTGGCTTCACGCGCAACGCCAGTCAGCTCAACCATGCCTTTGATCTGAAAAGCATGGTGGACACCGGCATGCGTTTCTTCTCCCATGTCTGGAAGGACGGCATCAAGCGCGAGGTGGACATCCCCTCCGGCCTCGAAGTCCGTGGCGACAGCAATCAATTCGTCCAGATTCTCATCAACCTCATTCAGAACGCGCTCGACGCCATGGGGACCAAGGAATATCCGGCGGAGGAATCCGCCTGTCTCACTCTTTCCGCACACACCCGTGGGGACAAGGTCGTCTTCACCATCAAGGACAACGGCCCCGGCATCCCGCAGGAAATTCGGGACAAGATCTTTGATCCCTTCTTTACCACCAAGGATGTGGGGCAGGGCATGGGTCTCGGACTTTCCATCTGCAACCGTATCATTGCCGACCATGGCGGACGCATCGAGGTGCGCAGCCAGTCCGGACTGTTCACTGAGTTCATTTTGGAATTACCCTCCTCCGACAGCACCCACAACACGTAAGCCGACACCTAGAAGGACACTCCGCCATGCAAAACCAATACGACCTCAAACGCTATGCCGTTCTCTATGTCGATGATGAAGAGAAGGCATTGAAGTACTTCGAAAAAACCTTCGGGGACGAGTTCCGCATCCTCACCGCCAACAACGCGGCGGACGGCCTCAAAATCATCGAGCAGAGGGGCGAAGAAATTGGCGTTCTTCTTTCCGATCAGCGCATGCCCGGTGAAAAAGGCGTGCAGCTTCTTGAGCGCGCCCGCCAGCTCCGTCCGCGCCTCGTGCGCATGATGGTCACTGCTTATGCCGACTATGACGTCACCGTTGAGGCCGTGAACCTCGGTAGCATCTTCCGTTACATCTCCAAACCCATCCAGGTGGACGATGTCCGCAACACCCTGCATCGCGCCATGGAGTTCTACATCCTCCAGCAGGAGCGCGACGATCTTTTGCGCGAAAAACTCTCCGTGCTGCAGAACCTGCTCATCACTGATCGCGTCATGGGCCTCGGTGTGGTCGCGGCCGGATTGAACCAGCATCTGCACCAGCCATTGCGTGCTGTGCATGCCTTCCTGGATCTCACTCCTGGCAGGCTCGGACAGCAGAATTTTGTGCTCGACCGGCTGCGTGAAGCCACCTTCTGGCGTGATTTCCACGGTCACGTCGTTCAGCAGTCCTCTCGCATCGCCGAGCTTCTGGGCGAGCTGCAATCCGCCGCCGGTGCTGAGCACAAGATCGACTCTGCGGCTGTCATTCAGACCGTGATCGAACAATTGCGCTCTGCATTCACCGCGAAAGGCATCGAACTGAAGTTCGAACCCACCGGCCCGCTGCCGTCGCTTCAGGTCAACCGGCCTTCCTTTGAGAAGATGCTCCATCTGCTGCTCCAGACCGAGCTGGCGCTGCTTCCCACCGGCGCTCACGTCACTCTCTCCGCCCAGACAGCGGCTGAAGCGGCGGACGCAGGCTCGCTGCATCTCACCCTCACTGACAACGGCCCAGGACTCTCCTCCGATGTGCTGCGCTCTGTGTTTGATCCGTTCTACACGCAAGCCGATGCCGGCACCGAAGGACCCGGACTCACGCTCATGGGCGCCTTCCTGCTCGCCTACCACCACGGTGGTCGTATCACCTCACCACGAACCGCCAAAGGCCTCATCCTTGACATCTTGCTGCCCGCTGTCGCCCCGGCCCCGCTGGCCCCTGCCGAAAGCAGCCGCGAATTCATCACCAACGTCCTCATGAACGACGTTCTCTGGGAACGCTTGCTGCCCAACGGTTGATCAAAGGATATCCGCCTTCCTTGGGCGCGTAACGTGCTGTCATCCCAGCGTGTCTTTGACTGAAGGACACGTTGGTCTTGACTAGCTTTGCATTCTTCCCGTAAGTCGGCATTGCATGCCGGAAAATGCGGAGAAGCAGCACGATCCAGACGCCACGATCCCGATGGCGGCTCCGGTGCCGACGGCGGGCGCCAAGGAGTCGCCTGATCTGCCGCTGCCGGAGGAGCTGACCTTGCTGCTCCCGCATGGAAACTACTCCGTGGATGGATTTCTCGGCCAGGGCGGCATGGGGGCGGTCTACAAAGGCACGCAGGTGCGGCTGCAACGCAAGGTGGCCATCAAGATCATGCGGCGTGACCAAGGCAAGGACCACGGCTTCGAGGAGCGCTTCCGCCGTGAGGCGCTGGCGCTGGCGCAGCTCAATCACCCAAACATCGTCAATGTCATCGACTACGGCGAGGCGGGGCCGGATTACCTCTACATCGTCATGGAGTTCGTCGATGGCACTGATCTGGTGGGCGTGATCCGCAGCGGCCAGATGACGCAGGAGACGGCGCTCAAGCTGCTACCGCAGATTTGTGACGCGCTGCAGTTCGCGCATGACAACGGCATCGTGCATCGCGACATCAAGCCCGCAAACATCCTGCTGACACGCGATGGCCGCATCAAGATGGCGGACTTTGGCCTGGCGAAGCGTTTTGATGTGAACAGCACCTTCCAAACGCAGGCCGGTGCCGGCATGGGCACACCGGACTACGCCGCGCCGGAGCAGTTTGATCCTAACGGCAACGTGGACCATCGCGCGGACATCTACGCGCTCGGGGTGATGATTTACCAGATGGTCACCGGCCAGCTTCCACGTGGCGCATGGAAGCCGCCGTCGGAAAAGGCGGATGTGGACGCGCATTGGGACAAAATCGTCTCCCACGCCCTGCAAACCGATCCGAGCGACCGCTACGCGAGCGTCAGCGAGATCAAAACGGACATCAGCAGCATCCTGCTTCCGATCAGCGGACAGGGTGGTGTGGTCGGCAATGAGGTTAGCCGAAAAAGCGGATTCAGCGGCAAGCTCGGAGGTTCCACGACCGCGCTCACGCAAGCAGGCGGACGCAGCGTCACCGTGGTGCAGGCTCCAGTGCCGCCGCGCTCGAAAAAGCCACTCCTCTTTGGGCTGGCGGGCGCGTTGATGATCGCGGCGGGTGGTTATTTCGCTTGGGACAAATTCGCCGCCGAGGTCCGGCCCATCTCCGTCACGAATCCTGTGGCGTCAGCAGCTCCGGCGCTGCCCGCCCCCATCCGCCTGTGGGATGCTGCGGACAAGCTTCGCAAGCAACCGGGCGTTTCGTGGGAAGATGATGCGCTGCGGCTGGATAATGTCGAAGTAGCTCGCGTTTTCCCCTTGGTTCAGCGCGTTGCGGTCAAGACATCCATCCGCGTCACCCCAGATACCGAGGCGGTCAAACTCTGCCTGAAGCAGAGGTCACGTGATGAGGGCACCTATTTCTTGTATGTGGATTTTGCGAATGCCAACCTTGCTCTCTTAATCGCGGGGCAGGACAAACAGCGCCATTTGAAGTCATGGAACATGCCACGCCAATATCGTCCAGGCGAATGGCTGCCCGTGGAACTGCGGGTGGTTGATGGGGAGATCAGCGTGTCACTGGAAGGCAAGCTGCTCGGCACCGTTCGCGATTCGGCGCTTTCGGATTTCACGGCCCTTACCCTCTCGGGCAAGCCGTATGCCCACTTCCGCGACATCGAAGTGGCGCCGCTGGACCCATCGTGGACAAACTGGCCACCAGCCCCGTCCATTCCTGTCACCGTCACGATTGCGGAGACAGTCCAACGCCCGGTGCCGAAACCCGCCGCCTGGGTGGATGCCACAGCGCAGGTGCGAGATGCCGTGGTGCAAGCCGGTGCCGGTGCGGTCCAAGGCGACTGGCTTGCCCTCTCCAAACCAAATTATCTCACCCGGATGCTCGACCGCAAGATCTTACGAAATGCCGTGGTGCGGATGAGCTTCAAGGGCGTGGCCGGCATGGCGTTGCGCACCAGCCCAACAGATTTCAGCTACCAGTGCGTGCTGAATTCGGACCGCACTTTGGGTTTGTTTAGTTTTGACGGACTTGCGTTAACGCGGGTGCATTTCAACAAGCGGGTAAAACTCGAGCCGGATTTCGACCTGCTGGCTGAGCATGAGCTGGTGATGGCGGTCGAGGAGGATCTCATCTCGGTGTGGCTGGATGGCCGCCTGATGCTGAGCCAGCGAGACAGCCACATCGCTCAGGGCCAGATCACTGTGATCTTCCAGGCTGCTGGAAGCGACGACTCCCTCCATCCACACGTCAAGAAGGTGGAGTATGCCGACCTCGGCGGCACGCCTGCCGTCCCCGCGTCGCAGAGCGCCGTTTCGCGCACTTGGCAGGCTCCGACACCCACCGTCGCCGCTGACACGGAGTGGACAAATCTCATCCCGCACATCAAGCCGGAGCGCGATGTCATTCGCGGTGATTGGACCGTGGACGAAAAAGGCCTGACGGCGAAGCGTGCCGAGTGGGCCTTCTGCAATATCCCCGTGCAAGACCCCGGCACAGACTACGATCTGCGCTACAAGGTGACTCGCGGTGAAGGCACGCCCCTCGCCATGTTCTTCGCCTTCCGCAAAGGGAACACCGGTGCCTACACAGCCGTTGACTACTCTGGTGGCGGGGAGTTGTTCGCCGACCGTTTGCGCTGGGTGTCCGTGGAGGACAGGACCGACCTCGACAGGAATGCTCCCTCCTACCCCAAGGCCAAACGCCAAGAGTGGCTCCCGCGAGACAAGCTCTGCACCGTGCTCCTTCAAGTGCGGGAAAAGGAAGTCATCGTTTCCATCAATGATGAGGAAGTCCTGCGCTGGCCCACCAACTGGGCAAACACCCAGCAGCATGGGCGGTGGGCCTTCCCCATGTTCCAAGGCATCAACGGACTCCCGATCTTCGGCGTCGGCATCTACGACTGCGAGGCCGTCTTCCACAGCATCGAGATGCGGCGGGTGGGCGAGGCTGTGGCGCCCACCGCCCCGATCGGTGAGCCGGGGAGCATCCCGCACCTGCTCACCTCGCCGGACTACGAGTGGAGCGCACCTGTGAATCTGGGGCCTCTGGTCAACAGTCCCGCACTTGAAGTCGGCACATGGGTCTCACCAGATGGTCTAGGCCTGATCTTTGGCTCAAAACGCGAGGGCGATGGGGAACTCTTTGAGAGCCGGCGCATCAATGTGGACGCCCCGTGGAGCAAGCCGGCGCTCGTGTTCTCATCCGTTGAACCCGGCATACAGGAGCATCCCTGGCTGAGCGAAGATGGACTGAGTTTGTATTATCACTCCACCACAGGTCCGGGACACCAAACAGGGGCTGTGCCGACCGGGGACATCTTCCTCCGGGAACGTGCCGCCGCAGGCCAGCCGTGGTCCCCGCCTGTAAACCTGGGGCCAAACGTGAACCAACCCGGCTGGGATTCCGCCCCCAGGCTCTCCAAAGATGAACTCAGCCTCCTCTTCACCACCGTCCGAGCCGGTGGGCAGGGAATCTGGGACATCTGGCGCTGCCGCCGCAAATCACGACAGGACTCCTTCGGGCCGCCGGAAAACCTGGGGCCGGGACTGAACACTTTCGAGGCCGAAAATCACGCCATGATCGCAGCGGATAACCGCACGATTCTCTTCCTGCGTGGCATACCAAACCTCACCTCATCTCGGTTGCTCATGGCCACGCCAGACGCCAAGGGCCAATACCAAGCCACCGCGCTCGATTTTCCTGTCATTGGCAAATTGAGCAATCCCTGGTTGTCCGCCGATGGCCGCACCCTGTGGTTCGCCTGGAACGGCCCGGGAAGCGTAGGAGACATGGACCTCTGGGAGATCCGGCGCGTGCCCAAGGCGAAGAAGAATCCCTCCGCGCCCAGCAAGACGTCTGCCTCATCTGCTGCCGCCACAAAGGACACGCCATTTGAGAACACCCTCGGCATGAAGTTCGTCCCCGTGCCCATCACCGGCGGGCCGGCGGATGGGAAGCGCGTGCTCTTCAGCGTGTGGGAGACGCGGGTGCAGGATTACGAGGCGTTTGTGAAGGAGACGAAGTGTGAGTGGCGACCGGTTCAGTTCCGGCAGGGGACGGACCATCCAGCCATGAACGTGTCATGGGAAGACGCGCAGGCTTTCTGCCTCTGGCTGACGAAGCGTGAGCAAAAAAATGCCCAACTCGGCCCCCAGGACCGTTACCGCCTCCCCACGGACCATGAATGGAGCTGCGCGGTGGGGATTGGTGCGCGCGAGGACGCCAGAGCACTCCCGCAAGCCAAAGACCAGCTTATTGGCGATGCTTTTCCATGGGGCCGAGAATGGCCGCCAGCGGGGAGGGAAAATTATGCTGGCGAAGAGTTGCTGGGTCTTAAATTGACCGAGGTTTACCCTTTCATCACTCCAATCAGCGGTCACAAGGACGGCTTCATGGAAACGGCTCCTGTGGGGTCTTTTCAAGCCAATGCCAATGGTCTATACGACCTTGGTGGAAATGCCTGGGAATGGTGCGAGGACTGGTTTGATAAGACACAGGAGGCGCGGGTGCTGCGTGGTGCCGCGTGGGCACATTTTGATCGTTTGAACCTGCTTTCCTCCAAACGAAGCCGCGGCAGGATTGGAATGACGCTTCCACCGTTCATTGGCTTTCGCTGTGTTCTGGAGTCGTATCCAGAGTAGGAGCGCGCATTTGGTTTCTGAAGCAGGCGGGATGGCAGGTTTGTGACTGCGTGAATGAGGAGGCGGCCATTCGGCACTGGAGTTCAGCGCGTGCAACGCAACTTTGTGGGCAGGTCTGAGTTGAAGACAGCAACCTGTTGAACTTCCCATGAAGACTCTGACGCTTTCCCTATTGATCCTTTCTCCTGCGGCGCTGCTGGCCGCGGATGCCGCCGAGACGGCGCATGCGGGCATCGCGCCGGATCAGTTGCAGTTCTTTGAGAAGAACATCCGCCCGGTGCTGGTGGAGCATTGCTACAAGTGCCACTCGGCTGAATCGGAGAAGGTGAAGGGCGGGCTGACGCTGGACACGAAGCAGGCGACGCTGCTGGGCGGTGAATCGGGGCATCCGGGCGTGACGCCGGGCAGCATCGCGCAGAGCAGTCTGTATGAGGCGATGACGTGGAAAAACGAGGACATGCAGATGCCGCCGAAGCAGAAGCTGCCGGACGATGTGATCGCGAACTTCAAGAAGTGGATCGAGATGGGTGCGCCTGATCCACGCGAACAGAAAGTCGCGAATGCGGGCGGCGGTAAGCGCGTGATCGACATGGATGAAGGGCGCAAGCACTGGTCCTTCCAGAAGCCAGTGAAGCAGACACCGCCTACCGTGAAGACAGCGGGCTGGGCGAAGACGGAAATTGATCAATTCGTGCTCGCGGGCATTGAGAAGGCCGGTTTGCATCCGGTGCGTGATGCGGACCGCCCGACACTGATTCGTCGCATCGCCTTTGATCTGACCGGGCTGCCGCCGACGCCGGATGAGGTGAAAGCCTTCGTGGCGGATCAATCACCGGACGCTGTGAAGCGTGTGATCGACATGTATCTCGATTCGGAACGCTATGGCGAGCGCTGGGCGCGGCACTGGCTGGATGTGGCGCGTTACGCGGAGAGCAGCGGCAAGGAGGTGAACGTGCTCTACCCGCATGCGTGGCGTTACCGTGATTATGTGATCGAATCGTTCAAGAAGGACAAGCCGTATGACCAGTTTCTCAAGGAGCAGATCGCCGGTGATCTGCTGAAGTTCGACAGCAAGCGTGATCAGGCGGAGAAAATCGTCGCCACAGGCTTTCTGGCGATTGGATCGAAGGGCCACAACCAGCGTGACAAGCGGCAGTTTGCGATGGACCTCGTCGATGAGCAGATCGACGCGATGTCGCAGTCGATGCTCGGACTCACGCTGGCCTGCGCTCGTTGTCACGATCACAAGTTCGATCCGGTGACGCAGCGCGATTATTATGCGCTGGCGGGCATCTTCCTGAGCAGCGAGACGCAATTCGGCACTTACAGCCAGCTTCAAAACGCGAATCCGGGCACGCTCATCGAACTCGACCGAGATGCGCAGCAAGTCAGCGCATTGGCGAAGATCGCGACCACTGAGGTGGCGCTGTTGAAAAAACGCTACGCGGACGCCTCCCAGACTGCGGAGGATATTCGTGATCAGGTGCGCGGCATGAGCGCTTCCGACCGTCAAAGCCAGAACGCCCAGAGTTTCCTGCGCATCCGCAGTTCCTTTGACCGGGCGGAATCGATGAAGGCCGATCTCGACCTGTTTCATGAGGACGGCACGCCACGCACGCTGGCGATGGGCGTGCTGGATCGCGCCACACCGGTCAACAGCCCGATTTTGATTCGGGGTGACCTCAAGCAGCCGGGTGATGTCACTCCGAGAGGCTTGGTGGAAGTGCTCTGTGCCAAGGGTGAGCCGCTGAACATTGGCAAAGGCAGCGGCAGGCTTGATCTGGCGTATTGGATCGCCTCGAAGGATAATCCGCTGACCGCTCGAGTGATGGCGAATCGTGTCTGGCTCAAACTCATGGGCAGCGCTCTGGTGGCGACGCCGGACAACTTCGGCACGATGGGCCAGAAACCCACGCATCCTGAGCTGCTCGATCATCTGGCGGTGTCCTTCATGGAGAACGGCTGGTCGGTGAAAAAACTGATCCGCGAGATCATGCTGAGTCGTGCCTACCAGCTGGGATCAGCTTATGATGCGGCGAATTACGCCGCTGATCCCGACAACAAGCTCCACTGGCGCATGAGTCAGCGACGGCTAGATGCGGAGGCGATTCGTGACGCGATGCTGTCTGTGGCGGGCGCGATCAATTTCTATCCGGTGGATGGATCACCGGTGGCCCGCGCCGGAGAGGGCAGGGAAGGCATCATCAACCTGCTGCGTGAGGTGAACTCGAAGCCGCAGACCTATCGCTCGATCTATCTGCCGCTCATTCGTGACCAGATTCCTGAATTCCTCAGTGTCTTTGACTTCCCGGACGCCAGTCTCGTGAACGGCGACCGCGACACGACGAACGTGCCCTCGCAGAGCCTGTTCCTGATGAACAACGCCCAGGTGCAGTCCGTGGCGGATGGTTTTGCGCAGCGCGTCGCCAAATACGAAGGCGATTCGCAGGAACGACTCAGCTACGCCTATCAGCTCGCCTTTGGACGTGAACCGACGCCGCTGGAGAAGCAGGCCATCGCGAACTTCTGGACGCGCTTCCCGCAGGAGGCCGCGAAAAACAAGAGCATCCCCAAGGATAAGATCCAAGGCCTGGCGCTGTCCGCCTTCTGCCAGGGATTGCTCGCCAGCGCTGAGTTTCGTTATCTGAATTAATCACCCAAGCTCACCATGAACGCACCACTCTCTCATCGTCGTGATTTTTTAAAGACCACCAGCAACGGCTTTGGTTATCTGGCCTTCGCGGCTCTCGCGCATCAGCAGGCGCTACGGGCCAATCCAGCGGCTGGCCCTTTGATGCCAAAACAGCCGCATTTCACGCCAAGGGCCAAGCATGTGATCTTCTTGTGCATGCAGGGTGCGCCCTCGCATGTGGACACGTTTGATTACAAGCCCAAGCTCATCGCGGATGCGGGCAAGTCAGCGCCTTCAGCAGCAGGACGCTACGGCACGGCGAAACTGATGCCGCCGCAGTGGAAATTTGGTCAGCATGGCAAGAGCGGGATGTGGATCTCCGAGTTGTGGCCGAATCTGGCGAAGCATGCGGACGACTTGTGCATGCTGAACTCGATGGCGACCGATTTGCCAGCGCATCCGCAGGCGTTCACACAGTTGCACACGGGCACGACGCAGTTTGTGCGCCCTTCGCTGGGTGCGTGGACGCTTTATGGCCTCGGCACGCAGAATCAGAACCTGCCGGGCTTTGTGACGATCAATCCACCGGGCAATGCGACGCGCACGTTTGGCAGCGCGTTTCTGCCTGCCATCTACCAAGGCACCAAAGTGGGTGGTCCGACGATTCCGGGGCTTCCAGCGGCGCTGGGGCGTCGTTTCGGCGGCGGCATGGACCAGGCCACGGTGGCGAACATCAAGAACAGCCGCTTCAATACCGAGGCGCAGCGCGCGCAGCTTGATCTGGTGCAGTCGTTGAACAAGTCCACCATGCAGCAGGGCGGGGGAGTCAGCGCGGAGGTTGAGGGTGTGATTGAATCGTATGAACTGGCCTTCCGCATGCAGGCCGAGGTGCCGAAGGTGATGGACCTCACGAAGGAAACCGAGGCCACGAAGGCGCTTTATGGCATCGGCGACGGCGAATCAGACACCTTTGGCAAGCAGTGCCTCATGGCGCGCAAGTTTGTCGAGGCGGGCGTGCGCTTCATCGAGATCACGCATGGCAACTGGGATCAGCATTTCGGCTTGAAGGCGGGTCTTGAGCGCAATTGCAATCAGGTGGACAAGCCGGTGGCAGGGTTGCTGGCAGATTTAAAAGCACGAGGACTGCTGAAGGACACGCTGGTCATCTGGGGAGGTGAGTTTGGGCGCACGCCGCATTCGCAGGGCGATGATGGCCGCGACCACAACAACAAGGGCTTTACGATGTGGATGGCCGGTGGCGGCGTGAAAGGCGGCATGAACTACGGTATGACCGATGATTACGGCTACGAGGCGGTGTTGAACAAGATGCACATTCATGACTGGCACGCGACGGTGCTGGCGCTGATGGGCCTTGATCATGAACGACTTACCTATCGCTATGCGGGGCGCGATTTTCGGCTCACGGATGTTTATGGCACGGTGGCGAAAGAGATACTGGCTTGATGAGTGGTGATTTCGCCGTGACGCACGCGTTGCATCTGCCGCAATTCGCCTTATGAATGGCGGGAAGAATGGGAACGCGTGCCATAGCAGTCACAGCAAAGACGCCTGTCAGCAACGTGCTGGCCACGTCCCCCGGAGGCGTGTCCGAGTCACTGCCAGGTGAGGTGAGTGAGAGGGTCGAGGCGATCATAGCGTCTGAACTTCCTGCCGAATTGCAGGCAAGTGCTCGCAGTTTGTTGTGCGCGGTTGGAAGCAAAGTCGCCGTGGCGGAGCATTTTGATGCATTTTGTGGCCAGGCATTTTCAAAACCAGAGTGGGCAGCGGCTGCCAGTCCATTGATCGCAGAGTTGTTTGATCACGACGAGGATCAACTGGCGGAACTGGCGCGTATTCCAGACCTCGTGATCGAAATGGGCAGTGGACAGGCCACCGTGACATGCATGGTGGCCTCGCGCTGGGCAGCGCGTGGCGAGACTCACCGACTCTCAAGGCTTGCGGAATCGATTGTGGCGTCGCATGCCTCGAAGAATGCCTGCGCGGTCGAGGTGATGCTGGCCCTGGCGGCCACACTGGCGGTGACGCGATTCTCCCGTGCGGAACAATTGTACAACGCCGCTCTGCCGCTGGCGGGTGAGGAGCATCGAGAAGCACTGGCAGATGCCAGGCGTTGGCTGGCGGCAGGCCGCATCGTATGCAGTGCATCGCAAGAAGAGCGTGATTTTTGGGATGTGCGTTTGAGAAAACCCAGATCAGCCTGGCTGTGGCAGAGCAAGGAGGAGTTGGAGGCTCTGGAAACCTTGTCGGAGCGTCTGACGAATGGCCTTGAAGGAACTGATTTGTTCAAAGCGGTGCTGCCAGCATGTTGGTGGGATATGGCAATGAAATGTGCACAGCAGCAGGAAAAGCTTGTGCTCGAGATGAAACAATCGGCGGCATCGAAAATGGAAGTGAAGGTTTCCCCACGCATGGCTGCCGAGCCTTTTCCAATTTCTGAAAAGTCTTCGATGGAGCTTCCGGTGCATCCGCATGCTGGTCCGTATGCCCGCTTTGTTCTGGGCTGGATTTGTGGTGCCATGGCAATGGCGATCACCGTGTTGTTGCTTCCCGCGGAAGCTGTTGACCGTGTGCTCAATGTTTTCAGAACTGCGGAACCCAGTCCCCTTGTGCTCTTGCCTGCAGCCACAACGACAATGACATTGGGGGGCGGCGCACTCACAACGACCAAGGAGAAGGAGGCATGGAGAAAGGAGAATCTGCAAAGAATTGCTTTTGAAATGGGACAGTTCGAAGCTCAGCATGCCGCAGCAAAATCTGGCGGCTGGCGCGATAACGAACTGGTTCTTTCCGGTCACAGCAAGGAATTGCCACATGAAAGCCCTCAGTATATGAAACTGTTGGTGTGGCTGCACTTGGACCCGCCCCAAGATGGAGAAGTGCGAATGAGAGTTTCCAAACTGTTGTTGGAACGTGTGAAAGCAGACGCCATCACGCTTTGGGAGGAATTGATCTACCCTGGCTCGGCTAATGCTGACGAGATCAAGAATGCTGCGCGCGAAGCTCTGGTTGATGCAACCTTTCAATGGAACACAGAGGAAAAACAACGTCTGCGTGCGATTGCAGGAGAGGGGAATGAGGGCAAAAGAAGCTCCGCGTCTGTTTCAAATTAGCGAAAGGCCTAAAGGCGAGTTCTTGAGAGTCAAAAGTTACAGAGAGTGCGTTTGTGATAAATGTAAAAGTCAGATGGCTCGACGACCCGTCTTACAATTTGTTTAAAACAATAGGTGCATAGATTTATGTGTTTCTAGTGCAATCAGAATGACCATAGAGAATATGACAGAGGATTAATATTCAATGTTTCACAACCATGAAATTACTAGATTTTTCAGAATGTTTTTGCACTTTTGAGCCACATCCCTTAGAATTTAGAATATGAATGTCGGGCAACAGCGCAGAATTATTATCCGGCCTCGCCTTGGCAAACTGGATCACTTATTTCTCTATGATTGAGGAACTTCAGCAATTCGGCAGCCTCTCAGTGGCGCATCGAACCGGTGGTGCACCGGTGGAATTGGTGCGTTCCAAGGATGAAGTGGTTTTTTTAGCTTTCGATAATCGGATTCGGCGGCTGGTGGAACTCCATGTGTTGCGCGGTGGAAATACTCTGGAGGCGGCAATGAAGCGCTCGGCTTTTGATCGTGCGCGTCAGGCTTCAGAGATTCGCGGGCATGCATTCATGCGAATTTTGGAAGTGGGTGAGGATCAAGGGTTGGTTTATTATGTCAGCAATCTCAATGACGGTGAGTTTGTGGAAGATTATGCCAAAAGGCGCGGCGCAGTAGCTCCCGCCTCAGCGCTCGCGATGGTTTATCAACTCTTGGATGATCTGCTCCAGTTGCAGGGGTATCAACGACTGGTCTCACGCATGCATCTGGATCGTGTTCTTGTCACGACTTTGGAGGACACGTTTTTGCAACTGCGTGTCTTTGATTATGGCTTGTCGCAGATGGACACGGGAACAGAGTCTCAGAGCGGGGCTCGGCTTGTGGTGGAAGCCTGCCGGTTGATTTTTCTGTTACTGACGGGGCAGCCGTATTGCGGTGAAAATCCAGATCGCTTCCCAGCATTGACGCAGCTTCCCATGAGTCTGCGCACAGCGGTTAGAACCGCTCTCACGGATCCTGCCAATGCGCCGACTTCCATCGAGAAGCTGCGAGATGATGTGCGCGAGGCATTCAGCGCCCTTTCGAGCAATATCAAGGCGCGCAACTTTCGCAAGCATCTCGTGGTAAACGCCGCGCTGCTGCCCCAGTCGCAGCTTCAGGAGTTGCTGCTGGAAAACGTCCCGGTCGAAACCATTTTGGGGACACGCTTCCGTGTTGAGGATGCCGATCATGCCAGGCGATATCCTTTCTCGATTCCTGCAATCAATACAAAAGCCGAGCAGTCCGTCACAGTTCATCTGCTTCCTCCATCGCGAATTGTGGAGAAATCACGTTATGAGGCTGTTCCTTTGCAGATGTGGCGTTTCAATCCGGAACGTCATCCCAATATCCTGCGTTCCCTGAGCCTTTGGGAAAGTCCCGATTGGACGTTTTTGACCGAGGAGCGTGAGCCCGGCTTCGCGCTGAGCCGCCTCATGGCGGAGCGTATCACGCTAAATCCCGCCGAGGTGACAGTGCTTATGCGTCAGGTTCGCGCCGGCCTGGATCAGGCGGTGGAATGTGGTGTTCAGCGTGTGGATTTGCATCCTTCCAACATTCTTTTGCGCGTGGGCAAAAACGGGCCGCTGCTGGCCCGCGAGCTGGAACGCCTGATGCAGAAACGCCTGGATGCCTGGCCTTCGTTTATGGTGAAGTTGCGCCCGCATATGACGATGCGCAGTTTGTACGAACCGCTCCTCGTTGACATGGACATCACAGAGGGGCAGATGCAGGAGGAGCACCTGCAGGATCGTGATTTCCGTCATCGTTCCTTTGTGACACTGGCGGCTTATTTGCTGACCGGAGAACGCCAGAGCGGAGGTGTCCCGCAGTTTCCCGAATCAGTGCCTGACGCGGCCGCCACGTATGTGCGTGAGTGCATTGAACTGACCCGTCGTGCAGGCAAGACACCCAGCCCTGGCGAGTTCATCGATACATTCGACGGTTTGCTTTCTGCACCGATTGTCGATCTGGCCACACGTCTGCGTGGCGGTTCCGTGGCCCTGGAGGAAATGGAGAGCGCGGGGGCGGTGTCTGATTTTGAGGATGACTGGACAGAGGATGCCTCGGAGGCCAGTGCCTTTGATGAGAGTGGTGGTGTTTCGCCCATCAAGCGTGGTATCAAGACGCATGATTTTAACCCGCTGCTCGATCAAAAGCGCGGGAAACCGTGGGGGCCGCTTGCTGCGGCTGCAGTGGTGATTCTTGGCATCACTGTCTGGATGTTCATGGGTGGCAAGGATGCAGTCAAACCAGCGGTGGAGATGGCGACGCCATCTTCGGAAGCCGAAGGACCAAGCAATGGCAAAGGGGAGCCGCCGCAAGCTGACGAAAAGGTAATTGCTCTGAAGCCGCCGCCAATGGCTGCTACTCAAGGCAAGCCGGTTTCGGGTCAGTCAGCAGAAGGTAAGACCACGGCATCTCCGCCTGCTCTTGTGGAACCCAAGCCTTCCAGCGCTGTAGCGGTGGCGGTGCCGAATCCTGACCGGAGGCAGTCCTCATCCCCTCCTCTGGCTGAAGTGAAGCCATTTACAAGGGATGGCGAAGGAAAACCTGCGGAAGCAGTGGTTGCCGCAAGCAGTGTTGTAAAACCTGACACCACCAGCCAAAAGCCAGCAGCTCCATTGGTGGTTCCCGCGCCTGCCGTCAAACCTCCCGAAAAAGATCCTATTATCATTCGTCGTGCCATCGTTCCGACCAAGGAGGAAATAGAGCGCATGAAACAGGGGCACGTCGAAAACAGAACAGGGCAGTTGCCTGCCATGTCCACCGCATCGCCTTTGCCACCACAACGCTAAGAAAACCCGTGACCTTATTCGTTGCCCGTATTTTGTCATTGAGCTCAGACTGGCGTGGGATTCCTCACGAAAGAAAGGAATTTGCTTGGACTCCCGGCGCACTCACAGGTAAAAGTACCTTCGTGGAGATGAGTGCCGCAAACAACGCTGCATTGATTGCGAAGTCTGGAGTTTACCGGACGATGGAGGGGCTGGCCGTCTCTCCCCTTACGCACCGTTGCAGAAAGTCACACATCACATTACATTATAAACCGCGAAAACTAGGAGAGGCTGATGAAGGTCAACAACACAATTGTCATTTCAATCGGACAGGCAGGCAATCAGATTGCCGCGTCTTTCTGGAAAACCATCTGTCAGGAGCATGGCATTGACCCGCTGACGGGGCAAACCGCCCAAGGGCAGGCTCCTCGCGGCAACTGGAGCGCGTTTTTCACAAAACTGGGGGAGTCAACCTCCGGAAGCTATGTGCCGCGTTCCATCATGGTGGACCTCGAACCCAGTGTGATCGAAAACATCAAGTCAACCTCGGGCTCTCTGTTCAATCCCGGCAATCTCATCAGCCGCACCGAGGGCGCGGGCGGTAACTTTGCTGTGGGTTACCTCGGTGCCGGTCGTGAAGTGCTGCCAGAAGTCATGGGACGTCTCGACTCTGAGATCGACAAGTGTGATAATGTTGGCGGCATCATCGTGCTGCACGCCACTGGCGGCGGTTCTGGCTCCGGGTTCGGCGCTTTGCTGATTGAATCCATCAAGGAGAAGTATCCCGAGTTTCCGGTCTTGAGCTGCGCTGTGTTGCCATCTCCACAGGTTTCCTCTGTCGTCACTGAGCCCTACAACACGGTTTTCACGCTCAACACGTTGCGTCGCTCTGCCGACGCCTGCCTGATTTTTGACAACGAGGCGCTGTTTGAGCTCGCTCATCGTAAATGGAACATCGAGAGCCCTACGGTCGATGACCTGAACCTGCTCATCACCGAGGCGTTGGCCGGTTTGACCGCCTCCATGCGATTCAGCGGCTTCTTGACCGTTGAAATCAGCTTGCGTGAACTGCTCACCAATCTTGTGCCGCAGCCTTCGCTGCACTTCCTCATGTGCGCATTTGCGCCGCTCACGCCTCCGGACCGTAGCAAGTTCGAAGAAATGGGTGTGGAAGACATGATTCGCAGCCTGTTTGACAATGGATCCGTCTTCGCCGCCTGCTCGCCCATGGAAGGCCGCTTCCTGAGCACCGCTGTTCTCTATCGGGGCATCATGGACGACAAGCCTCTCGCGGACGCCGCCCTCGCTGCCATGCGAGAGCAACTTCCTCTCACCTACTGGATTCCTACGGCTTTCAAAATCGGATACGTTGAGCAGTCCGGCATTTCGCATCGCAAAAGCATGGTGCTTCTCGCCAACAACACCGAGATCGCCCGTGTGCTTGATCGCATTTGTCACAATTTCGACAAGCTCTGGCAACGCAAGGCCTTCGCCAACTGGTACCTGAATGAAGGCATGTCTGAGGAGCAGATCAATGCGCTTCGCGCTTCCGCTCAGGAACTCATCCAGAGCTATCAAGTCGCCGAAGAAAGCGGTGCCAAGGCAAAGGTTCAGGACAGTGCGTCCGACATTCCGCGAGGCAACACCAGCATGGATGACAGCCGCAGCGGCATGAGCCTGCGGGATCTCGTAGATCGTCGTCGTTCGTAAATCATCATTTCAAAGGCAATAGAGAAAACAACAGTTGGAGGAACACCAGTGAGAGAGATTCTGAGCATCCATGTCGGACAGTGTGGCAACCAGATCGCCGACCGTTATTGGCGGCTGGTACTTCGTGAACATGGCCTGACCGAGGCAGGGACACCGAAAGAGGGCAGTAATGCCGCGTCCAATGCGAACATGGAGGTCTTCTTCCACAAGGTTCGCGATGGAAAATACATCCCTCGTGCTGTCCTCATCGATCTCGAGCCTGGTGTTATTGCCCGTATCGAAGGTGGCGACATGGCCCAGCTCTTTGACGAGAGCTGCATCATCCGCAAAATCCCCGGTGCCGCCAACAATTGGGCACGCGGCTACAACGTCGAGGGTGAGCGCATCATCGACCAGATCATGAACGTGATTGACGCGGCAGTCGAAAAGACCAAGTCGTTGCAGGGTTTCCTCATCACTCACTCCATCGGCGGCGGTTCCGGTTCCGGTCTTGGTTCCCTCATCCTTGAGCGCTTGCGCCAGGCTTATCCGAAAAAGCGCATCTTCACTTTCTCGGTCGTTCCTTCGCCTCTCATCTCCGATTCCGCTGTCGAGCCCTACAACGCGGTGCTCACGCTTCAGCGCATCCTCGACAATGCCGACGCCGCTGTGCTGCTCGACAATGAGGCGCTTTTCCGCATCGCCAAGTCGAAGCTGCACCGCAGCCCGAACTACATGGACCTCAACCACATCATCGCGCTCATCATGAGTTCGGTCACGGCGTCCCTGCGTTTCCCTGGCAAGCTCAATACCGATCTCAGCGAGTATGTGACCAATCTGGTGCCGTTCCCTGGCAACCACTTCCTCACCGCCTCGTTCGCGCCGATGCGTGCTCCGGGACAGGAAGGCCAAGTTCGCATCAATTTCCCGGACATCGCCCGCGAGACCTTCTCCCAAGACAACTTCACCGCCGCCATCGACTGGCAGAACGGTGTCTATCTCTCCGCCTGCGCCCTGTTCCGTGGTGACGTGAAGGCCAAGGAGGTCGAGGAAAACATGGCCGCCATTCGCAAGGGGCTCAATTTTGCCAGCTACGTGCCAACTGGCGTTAAACTCGGCGTCGCCGAGACTGCCCCCGAAGGCTTCGCCTCCAGCGGCCTCGCGCTTGTCAACCACACCGGCATCGCCGCTGTCTTCGAGCGCCTCATCAGCAACTTCGACATCATGTTCGACAACCACGCTTACACACACTGGTATGAGAACAATGGAGTTACACGCGACATGATGGCTCACGCGCGTAACACTATCGCCAATCTTGCCCAATCTTATCGCGACGCCAGCTAGCCGGTTTTTTCACTGCACGGCTCAGGCCCGCCACCAACCTTAACCCCAATTGTGGATACTGCTCTGGAGCGCCAAATCGCCTCCGCCTCCCGCAGCGTCGAGGAGGCGCGACGGCTCGCGTATCATGATCCAGTCAGAGTTGGGGCACTAGTGGAGCAGATCAGCGTGCTGGCCGATTTGCGGCAGAAGGAGGGAGATTTCCGCAAGGCGGAGTCCCTCTACCGTGAGGCGCTTTTCCGTGCGCAAGAGCTCCGCAGGCAGGATCCTGACCTGCTCACTGGCATCTATTCGCTCCTGGCGCACTTGTATGATCGCTGGGGACGCATGGACAAGGCAGCGGAATTCTATGAAAAAGCGCTCTCCATCAGTGTCGATAACGGTTTGAACGACAGCGACAAGGTTGCCACCATCAAAAACAACCTCGCCATGATTTTCAAGCAGCTCCGCGAGTTCGAGAAGGCGGAGCGTTATTACTGCGAGGCCCTCGAAACCTTCCAGCGTCTCGATGGCGAGCAGAGTTCGCGTGTCGCTTCCGTTTACAACAATCTCGGCGTTCTCTACTACAGCAGCATGGATGTGGATCGCGCCCAGTCCATGCATGAGCGGGCACTCTCCATTCGGCAAAATCTCAACGAAAGCCAGATGGATCCTGCGGATTTGTCCCAGACCTTCATCAATCTGGGGGCCGTGTACAAAGCTGCCGGTGATTTCCAAAAAGCCGAGGCCTGTGTGGACCGTGCCAAGCGCATTCGTGCGGCGATGAACGGTTATCACCCCAATCCACGCCGTTCCGCATCCCTTCTGATCGACAAGAGCCTGTGATCAGGCTCCACGCCGGACCAGTCAATACAGTTCAACGGGCGAACGCTTGCCGTCTTCGACGCTCAGAACCTTGGCATGCTCCTCGCCGAGGGTGTCCACGCGAAGCTGCCAGATGTCTTGGTTGATGGCGGCGAAACGATCGAGGTCGAACTTCCCCGGCCTCACCAGGCGCTTTTTGGTCTTCTCAATCCGCACGAGGGCATCATGCAGGGCCGGTTCTTCGACACCTTCGAGGTGTTGGCGGGCCATTTCGACCATTTCGACACGGTGGCAGATCATCACGAGGTCATTGCCTGCGCGCACGGCCTCCTGGATGGCCTGCTCAAAGGTGACTTCATTCAAGATGGCCCCCATGTCGAGGTCGTCGGTCATCGCGAGGCCGTCGAAGGCATACTGATGGCGCAGCAGCTTCGTCACGATGTTGTGGCTCAGGCTGGCGGGCCAGCGGCCACGATCAGGATCGTAGGCGGTGTAGTTGCTGTGGCAGGTCATCACGCAATCGAGTTCAGGCAGCAGAGCGGAGTAGGGCAGCAGCTCGCTCTTTTCCATTTCCTCGCGGCTTTTGGTGATCACCGGCAGGAATTCATGTGGATCACACTCCGCCGGGCCATAGCCGGGAAAGTGTTTGCCGCAGGACAGGATGCCCTCCGCACGCATGGCGCGGTTGAAGATGCCGGCGTTGTCGATCACCTGCTGTGGATTGCGGCCATAGGTGCGGCCTTTGAGCGAGTTGTCTGCCGCGTCATCATAAGAAATGTCCAAGACAGGGCAGAGATCGAGATTGAAGCCGAACAGTCGTAAAATCTGGCCGGTGAGCTGGCCGTGGCGCTTGATCAGCGCAGGATCGCCTTTGTCGCGCAACGACTGGGCGTTCGGTGGCTCCTCGCCGATGAGGCGAAGCCGCGATACGCGACCACCTTCCTGATCGATGGTGATGAACGGCTCGATATCAGACAGATCGCGCAGGTCATCGATGAGTTTGCGGAGTTGCTGGGGAGTCTGGATGTTGCGCCCGAACAAAATGAAGCCGCCTGGCTGGAGTTTTTTGAGCCGGGCGGCGGTTTCAGGGCTGAGTTCGGGGCCGGGAACGCCCATGAGCAGGAGCTGGCCGAGGGGAAGAGAGGAGGGCATGGGGGAGTGTTCAGAAGCTCAGTAGTGGACCGATGTGGGAAGGCGGAGGGCTGAAAGGGGTGTCAAGGGTCGTTTTGCTAAAAGTTTGAGAAGAATTGGGGCTTTTAGGCTCTCAGGTTTGCGACTCAGGGGTTTCTTTTTGCAAAAGAAGGGTGGGCGGGTTGACGGGGTGGGCAAAACTTTTTAACATGGGCGCGTCTGTGAGGCAACTCACAGGCCACATTTGCAAGCTTCCTCAGCTCCGCATTTCGTGCCAATCGGTCCTCCATCGTTGTTGGTTGCTGGATCGCAATGGAACCCTCCGGCTACGCATGCCGGAGGGTTCTCTGTTTCTGGGAGAGTGCGTTGAGTCACTGTGAGCAAGTCTGTGATTAGTATGTGAGCAACACGCGAACAACAATCACTCGGCACCGAGTTGACGCGCCCATTGAATCGCGCGCAGCATGCCGGTCGCCTTGTTGACTGTCTCTTGGTATTCAGATGCAGGGATCGAATCGGCCACGACTCCGGCTCCAGCCTGCACATAGGCTTTGCCATCCTTCACCACGCAGGTGCGCAATGCGATGCAAGAGTCGAGATTACCGTCGAAACCGAAGTAGCCCACCGCACCGGCATAGGCGCAGCGTTTGCTCTTCTCGCACTCGTTGATGATTTCCATCGCGCGCACTTTGGGTGATCCGCTGACCGTTCCGGCGGGGAAGGTGGCACGCATCACGTCGTAGGCGGTTTTGTCGTCACGCAGATGACCGTCCACATTCGAGACGATGTGCATGACGTGGGAGTAGCGCTCGATGATCATCAGATCGCTGACGCGCACCGTTCCGTAATCGGCCACACGTCCGACATCGTTGCGCGCGAGATCGACGAGCATGATGTGCTCGGCGCGTTCTTTGGGGTCGTTGAGCAGTTCCTGGGCCAGCGCATCGTCCTCCTCGGCGGTTTTGCCTCTCCAGCGTGTTCCGGCGATGGGACGGATGTCGATGCGGCCGTTCATGCACTTCACATGCACCTCCGGCGAACTGCCGACGAGCGCGAAGCCCTGCGGGAAGTCGAGACAGAACATGTAGGGGCTCGGGTTCACATGCCGCAGCGCGCGGAACAGGTCCAGCGTGCTGCCGTTGTAGTCTGTCTCAAAACGCTGCGACGGCACGCCTTGGAAAATGTCACCAGCACCAATGTACTCCTTCATCTTGAGGACCATTGCCTCGTATTCCGCCTGCGTGGTGTTGCTCACCGGGGCAGGCAACGAGTCGCTGCTGGCGGGGGCGAAGGTTTGCAGCGGCTTGGCGGCCAGCGGCTTCTCCAGTTTAGCAATCACGTCTGCGATCTGCTTCCGCGCCCACTCATAGGCCGCTTCCAAGGTCGCATGCTCGTCGGTATGCACATTCGCGACGATGGAAAGGCGGCGCGTGCGGTGATCAAACACCAGCACGGTGTCGGTGATCATGAACACCATGTCCGGCAGGCCCAGTTCGTCCTTTTTCGGTGCGGGCAATGTCGGTTCAAAGAAGCGCACCATGTCGTAGGCCAGGTAACCGACCGCGCCGCCGTGGAAAACGGGCAGCGGCTGCGCTTCCAGCGGGCGGAACGGCTGCATCAAGGTCTGCAACTCCGTCAATGGATCGCCTGTGGTGGTGAAACTGCGCTTCTTGCCGCGCTCCTCGATTTCGATCTCGCGTCCGCGTGCGGTGAAGATGATGCGCGGTGAACTGCCCAGCAGCGAGTAGCGCCCCGAGTGCTGCGTCAGCTCGGCGGACTCCAGCAGGAAACCGCAGCGGCCATCGTGGATCTTTTGGAAGGCTGAGAGCGGCGTTTCGTAGTCGGCGGCCAGTTCGGCCATCACCGGCACGAGATTACCCTTCTGCGCAAGAGTCTGGAAGGTGGCGAAGTCGGGCTGAAGATGAAGCTGGGGCATGCGCGGCAGGAAACGAGCGCGCATTCTGGATGCAAATGCGCCATGTGGCAACGGCGCTTCAAAGCACACCACGAATCGCGTTCAGCAGGTCGGGATAGGCTTCGAAGGCCTGAAACTGCGGGAACTGCGCCTGGATGCTGGCGGGGGCGTGGAAAAAGAAGCCCACATCGGCCTCGCCGAGCATCGTCGTGTCGTTGAACGAATCCCCGGCGGCGATCACGCGGTAGTTGAGCGCTTTGAAAGCCGCCACGGACTTCTGTTTTTGATTCGGCTGACGCAGTTTGTAGTTCACGATGCGGCCATCGGCGGCGACTTCGAGCTGGTGGCAGAAGATCGTCGGCCAGGCGAGCTGGCGCATCAGCGGCTGCGCGAATTCGGCAAAGGTGTCGCTCAGGATGATCACCTGCGTGATGGAGCGCAGCTCGTCGAGGAACGCTTTCGCGCCTTCCATGGGCGACAGCGTGCCGATGACCTGCTGGATGTCCGGCAGCTTCAATCCATGCTCGTCGAGGATCTTCAGGCGCCCCTTCATCAGGACATCGTAGTCCGGTTCATCGCGCGTGGTGCGGCGCAGTTCGGGGATGCCGGTCTTCTCCGCAAAGGCGATCCAGATTTCAGGCACGAGGACGCCTTCGAGGTCGAGAGTGACGATGGTTTGGGGTTTCATCGCGTGGAGATGTCATGAGATCGGTGGTTTGTCCAGCACCGTGCCTTTTCAAGATTCGTGCACAGTCAGGCAAGGCAGGCGGAGTCGTCGGGGTGGGCGGGCGTTATGGTTGAGCATGAAAATCGACAACGAACTCGCTCGCGAGGCTCAGCAATTGGTGATGAAGTGCAAAAACGCCGTGCTGGCCACGGCGGATGATCAGGGGCATCCGCATTCAGCTTGGATGACCACGCAGGTCACGGGAGATTTGGAGGAGATCGTCTCCATCACGGCGCCCACCTCGCAAAAAGTGGCCGAGTTGCGGCGCAATCCGCAGGCGGAGTGGATGTTCGCCTCGGCGTCGTTGGAGACGCTCGTTTATCTTTCCGGCTACACGCGGGTCGTCGAGGGTGAGGCGGCGAAGCGTTACTGGGACCAGATGCCGGGCAAAGCGCAGGCCTACTACCGCAAGTATTGCCAGACCGAGGACTACCACAAATTCGCCGTCATCCGCACCGAGGTGAGCAAGGTGGTGCTGTGCAAGCCTTACGCGTACAAGAAAACCGTCGTCTTCGACAAGCACGCGAGGCCCACGGTGAAGCTTCAGGACTGAACTGCGGCAGGGCGGGGCATCTCCACCGCCTCGCATTTCTCCCGCCAGCCGGGAAATTTCCACGCATTGGGGAATCCCTCGCACTGCGTTGGTTTCACCGGCTGGATGCGGCAGACATTCACGCCTTCGAGGAAGAGGCATTCGCCGTTCGGCTTGTCGATGATGCTCAGGCCGGTGCGGTTGGCGTTCAGCCGCGTGTGTTGCTCGATGAACTCGATCCGGGGCATGTCCAGAAATGCGGCGATGCGGGTAATCTCATCATCCGTGACACGCACGTCGCCGGGCCAGCGGCAGCAGTTGCCGCAGCGCTGGCAGGCATACCAGGGCGTGGTGGTGTCAAGTGGGGAGGCTTCGCTCATGAAAAGTATTCTGTTCGCGCAATGCGGCGCGGGAGCGCATAATTCGTGCGATGAATCGGTTCCTGCAACGAAGGTTTGATAATCGCCGCCCCAGGCCGCGGCGCGAGTTGTTGTCGTGATGAAACTTCATCTGCTGCCATCCATCACCCTGCTACCGACGCCGCATGACACAGCGGATGAGGCGCAGATCATTGAGGACTGGTCGCGTGGTCTGGACTGGGTGAAGTGGTTGCTCGGCAGCGTGCGTGCGCGGACGGAGCTGTTGCTGGTGGACGACGGCGTGCTGCCTTTGCCTGCGGCATGGGCGGAGTTCACGGAAGGAGTGCTGCGGGAGGTGCTCGGCCCGGCTCTCAAGTCGGCCTGGCAGTCCGCTCAGGCGGGCGATCTGGAAGGTCTCATCGCCGTGGATGCTGCCTTGTCGGCGAAGCTTCCTGCCGCTGCGGCAAAACGCAGCGTGTTCGCGGGTGCCGTGCTCCTCAAATCAACGCGCCATGCCCGCTATCAGGCCGTGCTGGGCCGTTTGCGTGAGGCGGTGGAGCAGGGGCGGTGTGATGGGCACATCGCCATCGTGTGGGCGGCGGTCGGGCATTTTTTCCAGCTCAGCCTCACCAATGTGATCGCCGAATACCTTCATTTGGAATGGGACATCCTCACGCGGGACGAGATGACTCAGGAAAAGCCCGCCGGGCGGCACAGCATCGCCGGACTCACCAGTCAGATCATGCACGACGCCTCTGCGGAGGTGGCGCTGTGCGTGGTGGATGCGTAAGATGCGGCGTTGCCATCGTTGACTGGTCGCAAGCTCCGCCCGCCTCCCACCGTTCTGCTTCACTCCATGATCTCCCCCCGCGCCTTCCTTCCTCTGCTCTTCGTCTTCAGCCCCGCGCTTCTCCTTGCCGAAGACTGGCCGCAGTGGCGTGGTCCTCGTTTGGACGGCACCTCACGCGACGCGGGTTTCCCGATTTCGGCTGAAGGCAATGTGACGTGGAAGGCCGAACTGCCCGGCAGTGGCCATGCGTCGCCCATCGTGTGGCAGGATCGCATCTTCGTCGTCTCCGCCGTGGCGGAAACCGAGCAGCGTGTGCTCCTCTGCCTCGATCGTGCCTCAGGAAAACTGCTCTGGCAGTCGAACGTGGTCAAAGCGCCGATTGAAAGCATCCATCGTCTCAACAGCCAGGCCTCCAGCACGCCTGCGAC
The DNA here is from genome assembly GCA_945882215.1 of Akkermansia muciniphila. Lineage (GTDB taxonomy): Bacteria > Verrucomicrobiota > Verrucomicrobiia > Verrucomicrobiales > Verrucomicrobiaceae > Prosthecobacter. The sequence continues at coordinate 44,866 of CAMCWM010000010.1, forward strand.
GGATGGGCAGAGCGTCTTCACCGCTTTCCTCGACAACACGCCCACCGATGCGACGCGAAAAGCGAATGATGGCCGAGAGATTCCAAAAGGCGAAGTCCCGAAGGGCACGGTCGTCATCTCCGCGCACGATTTCAGCGGCAAGCAGATCTGGCAGGTGCGTCCGGGCCTGTTCTCCAGCAAGCACGGCTTCTGCTCCAGTCCCGTCGTGTTTGAAGACAAGGTCATCGTGAACTGCGACCACGATGGCGATGGCTACATCGTCGCTCTGGCCAAAACGGACGGCAAGGAGCTGTGGCGCATCGAGCGGCCGAATCACACCCGCAGCTACTGCGTGCCGCTCATTCGCGACATCGGCGGCCGCACGCAGATGGTGCTCAGCGGCACACTGTGCGTCACCAGCTACGATCCGCGCACCGGCAAGCTGCTGTGGATCATCGACGGCCCCACCGAGCAGTTCGTGGCCTCGCTCGTCTTCAGTGATCAAACCGGGCTACTCTACATGACCGGCGGCTTCCCCGAGCATCACCTCCTCGCCATCAAGCCCGACGGCAGCGGCAACGTCACCAACACCCACATCGCCTGGCGCACGAACAAAGGCGTGAGCTATGTGCCGTCACCCATCGTCGAGGGCGGCCACTTCCTCATCGTCTCCGACTCCGGCATCGGCCACTGCTTCGACGCGCAATCCGGCGAGATCCTCTGGGAGGAGCGCCTGCGCGAGCACCATGCCTCCCTCACCAGCGCCGAAGGCCATGTCTATTTCATCAACGACACCGGCACCCTCCGTACCGTGAAGCCCGGCAAGACCTACCAAGCCCTCGCGGAAAGCGAACTCGGCGAAAAAGTCTTCGCCTCACCAGCCTTGAGTGAAGGACAGATCTTCATCCGCAGCGACAAGTCGCTGATCTGCCTCGGCAAACGCAGCGCGAAGACGGCGGCGCGTTGATCGGTGGGCCGCAGGCAGCCTCAGTTCGTGGAGCCGTTGATGCCGAGCAGCTCGATCTCAAACACCAGCGTGCTGTTTGGCGGGATTTTGGGAGTGGGGCTGTTCGCGCCATAGCCCAGGTGGGATGGGATCACGAACTTGAACTTGTCGCCCACCTTCATCAGATGCACGCCCTCCGTCCAGCCGCGGATCACCTGGTTCAACGGGAAGCTGATCGGCTCACCACGCTCCACCGAACTGTCGAAGACCGAACCGTTGAGCAAGGTGCCGTGATAGTGGACCTTGACCGTGTCGGTGGAAACCGGAGAAACCGTGCCGGTGCCGCGTCGCAAGACTTCATACTGCAATCCAGTCAGAGTGGTATGCATGCCGCTGCCCACACTGACGTCGGCAATCGGTGAGGTGATCGGGGCTCTTTGAGGCTTGGTTTTGGGCGTGTGGCTGCAACCCAGAAGGAGCAGTGATGGAAGGATGATTTGGACGGCTTTGATCATAAGGGCGGATTTCGTGGTGAGGCTCTGCATCGGCCCAGTGTCTCGACTTGCCCCGTGCGGTCAAGCCACAGCCTGTCTCACGGTGCTACTTCTTCGCCTTGCCGTCTTCCAGTTTCTTCGCGGCCTTCTGCGCGTCGCGGAGGAGGTCTTCGAAGTCTTTGGCGCTGCCATAGCCGGTGCGGCCGGCGAGCTGGGTGCCGTCGGCGGCGGCCACGACGACGAAGGGCAGGGTGGAGCCCTCCACCTTGAACTTCTCGCGGAACAGGGCGCTCGTCGTCGCATCATCGCAGTTCACATCGGCATAGACGTACTTGCTCTCCGAGAGCCGCAGTTCCCGTTTCGCAATCATGCCCTTGAGCGCCTGACAGTTGCCGCAGGCTTCACGGCCATACTGCACGAACAGCATCTTCCCCTGGCCCTGCGCCGTCTCCAGCGCCGATTTCAAATTGGTGATCTTGTCAGGGCCGCCCGCAAGCGCGGCGGAAGCAAGCAGCAGGGCAAACGACGCGAGCAGAGTTTTCATGGCGATGAAGAATGGTTGGGTGTTCGACACCTGCATCCCATCAGAAAGCAGTCCGCGCTTCAAGCGCATTTTCACCCGGCCTTTTGGGGGACAAACCATCGCGTTTGTCGATGCATGGCCTGGAGCGTTCAACGTTTCGGCACGCGCTGGATCTGCCAGATGTCCATGCCGCCCTGACCGCCGGGGCCGTCCCAGGCGAACCAGAGAGTGCGGCCATCGGGTGACAGCCAGGGGGTGGCGACCTTGCCTTGGATCGGCCAGGCGAGGGGACTGGCACTGAAACTGCCGTGTTCATTTTGGACGCCCATGAAAAGTGTGGAAGGGGATGGATCGGCAGAACTTGCAGCGTTCCGCATGAAGAGAATCGTGCGATTGTCAGAGGCCAGGAAGACCTGCCGCTCGGTGCCGGTGCTGTTGACTCCGGCTCCCAAGTTCTCGGGCTGCTCGAAGGGTGAAGTCAGTGACTGGCGGCGGCTGCGCCAGACGTCCCACCAGCCGAATCCGCCGGGACGGTCGGAGATGAACATCAGTGTGAGGCCATCAACCGAGAGGCTGGGGGCGAGATCTAGGCCGAGAACGTTCACCTGCGGACCCAAATGGGTCTGCGCTCCCCAAGGTGAGCTTCGATCACGGCGCTGCCTCTGGTAGATGTCCAAGGATGGCCCGCCTTGGTGGTCCGGTCCCTGCGAAGCGCTGTAGAGCAACGTGAGGCCGTCCGCGCTCAGCCAAGGATTGGTCTCGGCTCTGTCGGTGTTGACCTCGTCGAGCGGACGGGCTTCACCAAACGGCTCGTTCGGAGTGCGGCGAGTGCATTCAACCAAATCCTCGGGACGAAAGCGTGCGGATTGTACGGTGAGGACCAATCCATCAGCAGTGATCGCCACGCCCTGTTCATCCTTGGCGCTGTTCACCATCGGTCCGAGGTTCACGGGCGCGGACCATTGGTAATCGGACGAAGTGAGGATGAAAGGGATGGTGCCGGGAGTTGCTGAAGGCCGGGAGACGGGGAGTGGTGGAGATGAGGAGCGGGGCTTTGCGAACCATGCGGAGGGCTTGTCGAACACGAAGAACACTCCCGCCGTGATCACGACCGCTGCGCTGAGGATGCTGACAAGCAGCAGTGTTTTTGATTTCGATTTTAGGGCGGGAATTTCACCTGCCGGGCTTTTGGCAGGCAGGTGGGGCGCTTGCTCGACAGCGTCTACGAGCATGATCCGGGACACCGCCGTTTTCACCTCATCGGCCCGCGCGTAGCGGTCTTGCGGATTCGGTTCCATCGCATGGGACACGATGGCATCCCATTGCGGGACCACTCCTGGACGCTGCGAAGGTGGCTTCCACGCGCCGCGCGGGAGGTCGCCGGTGATCATCTGGTAGATCATGACACCTAGTGCATAGATGTCCGCGCGGTGATCCACCACTCCGGCGGCACTGAACTGCTCCGGCGCCGCGTAGTCGGGCGTGCCCATGCCGGTGCCGGCCTTGGTGCGGAAGTCGCTGTCCACGTCATAGCGTTTGGCCAGTCCGAAGTCGCACATCTTCACCCGGCCATCGCGCGTGAGCATGATGTTGCTGGGCTTGATGTCGCGATGAATGATGCCGTGGTCGTGCGCGAACTGGAGCGCGTCACAAATCTGCGGCAGCAGCTTCATCGCCAGCTCCTGCGTCATCTGGCCGCTACGGATGACGCCCACCAAATCCGCGCCATCGACGAGCTCCATCACGATGTAGAGGTAGTCCGGCCCGGCCTCGCCATAGTCGATGACACTGACAATGTTGGGATGGTTCAGCTTGGCCAGCGCCAGTGCCTCGCGGCGGAAGCGTTCCTCATAGCCGCGGTCCTTGGCTTGATCACGCCGCATCATCTTGATGGCCACGGGGCGTTGCAGGCGCACTTGCGTGCCTTTGTAAACCGCGCCCATGCCACCCTGACCGAGGAAACTTTCCACCGAGTAGGCGTCCTTCGGCAGCAGTGTGGTGAGATCCTCCGGCAGCGGGAGGTCGATGTTGTCGTTTCCCGAAAGTGTCGGACGTGGGCCGGATAGTGAAAGGGTGGCGTCGTCTGGATTGAACGGCACGGTGTCGAGCTGCGAAGGTTGGAGGACTGCGGACGAGAGGCACTGCGCACAGCGACCGTCTGGACCTTCGGCAGGCAGGGCTTTGCCGCATTGCGGGCAAGTTTTCGGTGCGGCGGGCGAATCGCTCATGCGGTTTGACTGACGGTCAGATAGGCTGGGGCCGCCAATGGTTTCAAGTGGCAATCATGGCGGCGAATTCAACCGGCATCTTTAACGCAGGCATTCTCATTGGAGAGATGGCGCATGCTGTTCGTTTACTGCGCACTCAATTCAACCACCCCATGATTTCACGCATCTTCGCCCTGTCTCTCATCACTGCCATCGCGGCTTTCGCCGCTGATCCCGTTCCCACGTTTCAAGGCTCCATCGAACGACTGGACCCGGCGCTGGATGCCTTGATCGCGCCGGAGGCGAAGATTGAGGTGCTGGCGTCGGGGTTCAACTGGTCGGAGGGACCGGTGTGGCGGGATGGCGGCCTCGTATTTTCGGATGTGCCTGAGAACACGGTGTTTGGCTGGAAGGAAGGGGACACGGCGGCGAAGGTGGTGCTGAAGCCGAGCGGCAGCCTGATCGATCCCACCGGGCAAGGCTCGAACGGGCTGGCGGTGGATGCGCAGGGGAATCTGATTCTTTGCCAGCACGGCGAGCGCCGCATCGCGCGACTGGAGAAAGACGGCCGCTTCACGCCGCTGGCGGGCAAGTACGAGGGCAAGCGCTTCAACAGCCCAAATGACCTCGTGATCACGAAGAACGGCACGATCTACTTCACCGATCCGCCCTACGGCCTGAAGAAAGGCGGAGCGGCGGCGGAACTGGCGTTTCATGGCATCTACGCGCTCACAGCGGCGGGCAAGGTGTCGCTGCTGGTGGAGGACGTGCGTTTCCCGAACGGCATCGCGCTGAGCCCCGACGAGAAGACGCTCTACATCGCCGTGTCGGACCCGCAGAACACGCGGGTGATGGCGTATGACCTGCAAGACGATGGCAGCGCGAAGAACGGCCGCGTCTTTTTCAACGCGCAGCCGCTCAAGAACGCGGAACGCAAGGGCGGCTGCGATGGGATGAAGGTGGACACGAATGGCAACATCTGGACCACCGGTCCCGGTGGCGTGTTGATCATCGACAAGAACGGCAAGCACCTCGGCAGCATTCTCACGGGGCAGGCGACGGCGAACTGCGCGTTTGGCGGTGAGGATCGCAGCACGCTCTACATCACGGCGGACATGTTCCTGCTGCGGGTGAAGACGCTGGCGAAGGGGTTGTGAGAACCTTCGATTTAATCCAGCCAGTTCTCAAAGCGAAGCCCGGGCACTTGAGCGAAATCGACGGTGTTACGAGTGAGCAACAGGGCGTCATGCTCCATCGTGATGCAGGCGATGCGAAGGTCCATGGTGCCAATGCGGACGCCTTGTTTCCGCAAGCGGGCGAACAGTTCTGCGGCTTCCTTGTCCCAGGGCAACAGCGTCATGGCGGCGAGGAAGTTCACACGCTCGCCCAATTCAGCGTAGGCTTCGATCTGCTGCTCGACGCGGTTCAGCTTGGCGATGCGTGCGAGCCAGCCGCGCAACTGTTCTTCGGCACAGACAATGGTCGTGACCACGGGCTGGGCAGAGGCCTCCAGCCGACGTGACAACCGCATCCCGAGTTTGGTTTCGTAACCGAGTTCCGTCAGGTGGTTGGTGTCCAAGACGACCACAGGATCAAGGTTTTACCTGTTCCGCTCGATATTGGCGGCCAAGCGCATCGGCTTCACGGGCCAGTTTGGTGTCACGCAGCATGCCGACGGCTTTGCGCCAGTCTTTGAGCTGGGGAGGCTTCCTGCTGGATGCCTTTTTGGATGTTGCCGTGGCTGACATGATAGGAGGATAAATCTGAAGGCTCGCAGCGGCAAGATGCTTTTAAGGATCTATGCCTGCTCAATCAGTTTGATCAGCGCGAGGGCGTTCATGACGGCCTTGGGGACGAAGGAGCCTGGCTCGACGTATTCGGGCAGCTTGCTGGCGTCGGCGGTGCGTTCGGAGCAGTGGGCGTTGCCGCCGTGGGGGCCGAGGCCGTCGAGGGTGGGGGCGAGGCGCCAGAGGTGATTGGCATCGCTCAAGCCACCGCGTGGGACGGAGACGGCGGTGAGATTCATGGCGGCGGCGGCTGCGTGCCAGAGATGGAACAGCGCTTCGGATTCCACGCTGCCGGGCCAGGCGGAGGTGTGGCCGGTGCGGGTGGCGATGAGCTTCGCGCCATTGGCGGCGGTGCCGGTGAGGGATGCGAAAAAATCATCGGCCTGCTGCAGCGCGGCGGGATCGGTGGCGCGGCACTCCCATTCGGCGACGGCTTCATACGGGACGCGATTGACGACGGTGCCACCGTGAATCATGCCGATGTTCACGGTGCGTTCGTCAGCCTCGCTCGTTTGTGCGGCGATGTCGGGCAGGATACGGGCGAGGGCGTCGATGGCGTTGATGCCTTCGTGGTGCTTGCTGCCGGCGTGCGCGGCTCTGCCTGCGGCGGTGAGCTGCCAGGTGCTGCGGCCTTTGCGCGAGGTGACGATGTGCCAGCCACGTTCATCGACGGGCCCACCTTCAAAAACGAGCACGGCGCGGGCTTTGCCGCCGCAGCGAGCGGCGGTGGCGACACCAAAGTCGTCGCCGGTGACTTCTTCGGCGGCGTTGGCGGCGACGAGCCAATGGGTTTGTGCGAAGGCCTCGGGATCGGTGTCGCGCAGGATTTGAAGCATGAGCCAGATCAGGGCGGTGCCGCCTTTGTTATCGACGGTGCCGGGACCGTAAATGCGGCCTTCGTCGGGGCGCTCGTCCCATTGGAAATCATTGCGCTGCTCTTCCTCGGGCGGAAACACGGTGTCGGAATGCGTGACGAGCACGATGGGATCACCGCCAGCGCCACGATGGGTGAGGAAGAGATGATGGCCGGTGCCGGGAATGGCGCAGCGGGCGAGTTCGGCATCGAAACCTAGCGGAGCGAAGGCTTGGGCGGTGAGTTGCGCGACCGCATCCACTCCGACGGCATTTGCGGTGAAGCTGTTGATGGCAACGAGGCGGCGCAGGAGGTCGAGCGCGGCTGGGAGATGCCTTTCTGCGGCTGTTTGGAGGCTTTGAAGCATGGGAATGACGAATGACGAATGACGAATGACGAATGACGAATGACGAATGACGAATGACGAATGACGAATGACGAATGACGAATGACGGGTGTGCGGACAATCTGCATCTACGTCTGCCCATTCGTCATTGGACATTCGTCATTTTTTCACGGCTCCGATGCCGGGACGATCCGGCATGAGGAGAGTGCCGTGCGCATCATACTCGATGCCGGTGAAGTCGTCGTTGGCGACGTAGAAGTGGCCGTCGAGGTCGATCCAGTCGGCCCACGGGGCGAGATGAGCGGCGGCGGTGGTGCCGAGGCTGGTTTCGATCATGCAGCCGAGGAGGATTTGCAGGCTGTGCTCGCGCGCGGCGGCAATCATGGCGATGGCGGCGTCGAAGCTGCCGCATTTGAGCAGCTTGATGTTCACGCCGTCGATGAAGTCGGCGAGAGCGGGAATGTCGGCGGCGGTTTGCACGCTTTCGTCGGCAAAGATGGGCGGCGGATTGCCGGGGAGACTGGCGCGGAGTTCTTCCCAGGCATCAACGCCGTGGCGATGATGAATCGGCTGCTCGATGAGGGCTGGCGAGTAGTGGGCCAGCTTTTCGATCATGAGCGCGGCCTCGTGGAGATCCCAGCCGCCGTTCACGTCGAGAATCAAATCGGCCTCGGGCGCGGCGTAGCGTGCGACGGAGACGGTGGCGATGTCGAGGCCAAGATCGCCAGAGCCGAGCTTGAGTTTGAGGACGCGGAATTGTTTGGCGATGGCGCTGACTTTGTCGGCGAAGGCGGTGAGATCGTCGGGGATGCTGAAGGAGCGGCAGCCAGGAGGCGCGGGTCGAGCAGGCGGTCCCAATTTGAGTCTGGCCGACGCAGCCAGGTTCTGACCTGTGGCGTGGCCGATGATGTCGTGACGGAGAAGATTGAGGGCGAGCGCGGCGGTGCGCGGGAGTTGCTCCGGCAGCACGGCTTGGTTCAACACGGCCAGTGTTTGTTGCGGATCTTCGCCGTAGTAGGGGACGAAGGGCGCCTCGGCGATGCGATCTCCTTCAGCGACGCGGAGCACCTGCCGCGTGGCGGAGGTGCCGTGGGCGATGCGGAAGGGTTCGACGAGATGGAGAGTCTTGAGTGAGGCGTGCAAGCGGCGCAGTGAACGGTCAAGAGGTCAGGAGGTCAAGGAATCGTCAAGGTGCGATGCTTGACCACCTTGACCGTTGACGGCTTGACTTGTTCCCCGCTCACTGCGGCTTCTTGTCGCGGCTGAAGAGGCGCTGGAAGAAGTTTTTCTTCTTCTCGACTTCCACAGGTTCGGCGGCGGGAATGGGGGTGACTTGCGGGAAGCGCTGGGCGGCCTCGGTGCCGATCTGGGTGCGGTAATCTTCGTTGAGCGAGGTCTGGCGCACGCTGTTGTTGTCAACGACGACCTGGGGTTGGATGAAGACGATGAGTTCCTTGCGGACTTTGTTCTTGGTGTCAGTGCGGAAGAGTTTTCCGAGGCCGGGGATTCTGCCGAGGATGGGCAGGCCTTGTTTGTCGATGGTGTTTTCCTCGGAGATGAGGCCGCCGAGGACGATGGTGTTGCGGTCGGGGATGGTGACGGAGGTGACGAGCTGCTCGGTGCCGATGATGGGCACCTCATTGGGCTGCACGATCTGCGTGCCGACGACGGTGTCATTGACCTGGGAGATGGTGAGGGTGACCTCACCATCCGAATTGATGAGCGGCACGATCTCCAGCTTCAGCACGACATCGCGGTACTCGATGGTGGTGGTGGTGTTGCCCTGGTTGTTGCCGTTGGCGAAGGTCGTCTGCTGGGAGGGGACGGGAATCTGGCGACCGGAGGTGATGGTGGCCTTCTTATTGTTGAGGGCGAAGATGGAGGGCCGGGAGAGGATCTTGAAGTTGTTGTTGGTTTCGAGAGCGGTGACGAAGACTTCGAGGCTGTCGCCGATGGCACCGTAGAGATTGAGGCCGGAAGCGGGGCCGAAGGGCGTGGTGATGAAATTGTTACGCAGATCGTTGATGGCCCGGCCGACGCCATTGGCTCCGCCGAGGATGTCCTGACGGTTGGTGATGCCGCCGGCGCTGAAGTTGGTGCCGTCGCCAGCGCGGCTGAGGCCGGAGATGTAATCGATGCCGGACATCATGCCGTCGGTGAGGGTGAGCTGGCCGATGACGGTGGCGAGATAGACTTGGGCAGGCTTGCGGTCGAGCTTGTCGAGGAGGCCGTTGGTCTTGTCGATGTCCTCCTTGCGGCCCATGACGAGGATGGTGTTGGACATGGGATCGGCAACGACGCGGGTCTTGCCGACGAGGACGGAGACCGGAGCGTTGTTCTCAGTGGGACCGGAGATGACATCGGCACGGGAGCCGATGCCGGTGGTGGCAGTGGTGGCGGTGTCGGAGGAGGCGGCTCCAGCGGTGCTGCCGACGGTGCCGCCACGGGTGCCGGTGGTGGAGCGGCCACCGAGGAGCTGGCTGCTGTTGCTGGCGAGCGCTTGCTGGCGCTGCTGCTGCACGGTGCCGCCACCGGGGAGCTGCGTGGTGCCGGTATTGACTTCCTGCAGCAGATCGACCACCGCGCTGAGCACGTCGAGGGCGGCGGCGTATTTGAGCCTGCGCTCGAAGGGCTCGGCAACTTCGAGCGGCTTGTCGAATTCAGCGATGAGGCTGGCGATGTAGGTGTAGTCGGCGGGCGAGGAGACGACGAGGATTTGATTCAGCCGCGTGTCGGCGACGACCTGGGCGCTGGGCTGCGGCATCTGGGCGTTCGGATTGACCTGGACGCCGTTGATGAAGACGGGCTGCGAGGGAGTCGGTGCGCGCTGCTGGTTGTTATTATTGTCGCGATTCTCACGGCCATCGCTGGCGGCGCTGCCGCGGATGGTGTTCACACCCTTGGTTTCCTTTTCCTGGGCCTGGGCGGTGAGCGTGGCCTGGATGATCTGGGCGATGGTGGCGGCGTCGCCGTATTTGACCGGGAGAAACTTGGTGACGAGCGAGGAGCCGGTGTCGCCGACATCAATGGCCTCACGGATGCTGATGAGCTGCTTTACGACGGTGGCGCTTTCGGTGATGAGCAGACCTGGAGGTGTGGTGACGGCGGTGATGCGGCCATAGGCACCGAGGCCCACATGGCCGGAAAACATCGTGGCGGCATCCTCCGGCGTGAGGAAATCCAGTTTCATGAAGTAGGCCACAATGCTTTCGTTGTCCGGGATGTCCTTCGCGCTGGTGTAAAACTTCACGCCGTGGGAGAACTGCACGGCGTTGGCGCTTTGATTGCGTGCCGGCAGGATTTTGGCGCTCTTGCCGCCGGGGTCGGTGACGATGGCGTAGCCGTTGGTGAGGAGCGATGCCTCGATGAGCTTGATGGCCTCGTCCTTGGCCACCGGCTTCGGTGTGATGAGGCTGATTTGCGCGCCTTCGAAGATGTTCGTGTCCTTGATGAGCGTGAGGCCGGTGAGCTTTTCGTAGATGGCGAGGATGTCGGCGACCGGGTTCGCGGCGAACTGCATCATGACCAGATCACCGGTGATGGTGAAGGTTTCGCCTTCGCCAGGAGTCATCCCTGGAGTGCCACCATCACCGAAGCCGCCGCGTCGGGTGCCGAAGCCACCACGGCCTGCGCCAGGAAACCCACCGCCAGGGCCGAAACCCGTGCCTGGAGCGCCTGGAGGCGGTGCTGGCGCGGCACCATCCGCCGCAGGGGCTGCGGGAGGCGTGGGGGTTGAGGGTGTTGTGGTCGGTGCAGCGGGTGTGGTGGGGACGGGCGGGGCCGGGGCGGTTTGACCGCAGACCATTGAGGTCAAAGCCAGAAATGAAAGACCATGGACGATGGAACGGCGATGCATGAAGGAATGGAGGGGGAAGCGGGGTGGCTGGTGAGATGGATGCCGGGACTCTTAACGTCTGCCCTTTTCTTCCTTCTCGATTTTTTCGACGGCACTTTTGATGATGTTGCGCCGTTCTTCCTCGGGCGCGTTGCGGAATTTTTCATCGCTGAATTTTTCCCGGAACACATTGCGGAGCTTTTCCTTGCCTGATTCGGAGAGGGCTTCGTACCTTTTGCGGTCCTCTTCGCTCGGACCGCGACTGCCACGGCTGAAGCGGTCGCCGCCTCCGGGCGGAGGAGGGCCACCGGGGCCGCCCTCGCGGCGTTCGCTTTTGTCTTTGCGCATGTCGTCCTTGGTGAGGGAGCTGTGGCGGATGCTGAAGGTTTCGCCGCCGATGGCGATCTGGGCTTGCGCGTAGTCGATTTTCTCCGAGGGCTTGGCGCCGACGAGCTTCCAGCCCTTCAAGTTTGGCTCGTCCGAGACGACGATGGACTGCTTGGCGTTCTTGTCGAAGATGGTGACGACAGGCTTGCCATCCACATAGGCCATGCCAGTGAGCA
>CAMCWM010000011.1 GCA_945882215.1 Akkermansia muciniphila
TGCCTTTCCCCATACGCTGGAAATCCGGCGGCTCAACGGACGATCCTTGGCATTTGCTGAAGCTGCGCTGTCAAGGAACGGTCAAGTCGTGGTCAAGAGGTCAAGGCGACTCCATCTTGACCGGCGTAGCCTTGAAGATCTTGACGGCCTTCCTCACTCACAGCCGATGTCATACACGAGCAGCTTCTTCGCCAGCGGCAGCAACGTCTGTTTCACGGCATTCACATGCACGGGATGCTTTTCATAAGCGTCCATGTCCGCCTTGCTGTTGAAACGCATCACCAAGCCGACATCGAAGCTGTCATCGACGACGGGGCGCTCACTTGCGACGGCGGGGCCGACGCTAAGGTGCTGGATCTGTGAAATCTCGGCCTGAAACATCTTCGCGGCTCCGATGACTGTGGCGCGGTCGGCGGCGTTGCCGGGGCGCTTCAGCCAGACGAGCACGACGTGCTCGACCTTGCCCTTGGCGGTCGTTTTGCAGCCGAAGGGGCAACTGGTGCAGGAGCTGAGCACGAGGGCGGCAGCGGCGGAGAGAATGAGAATGGCGTTCTTCATGGCGTTGGTTAGTCTGACACGACATGAAAAACCCGTCGAGACTGTTTCTGCTGCTTTTTGCCTTCGCCCCATGCTCCGCGCAGGAGGCGTTTGATCGCCTGACCTTCCACGCGGCACCGAAGCCGCTCGCGAAGGACGCCAAGACGAGCGACTGGCCGCGCGTGCTAGGCCCCACGGACGATGCGATCTCGCCGGAGACGCATCTACTCAAAAAATGGGCCGCAGGCGAGCCGAAGACTGTGTGGGAAGTCGCGATGGGCGAGGGCTACAACTCGCCTGCGATCAGTGGCGACTACTGCGTGATCTTCCACGCGATGGAGGGGAAGGAGACCATCGAGTGCCTGCATCGCGAGACCGGAAAGCGCTTCTGGTCGCATGATTACCCAATCTCGTATCAGGATCGCTATGGCTTCGGCAACGGCCCGCGTGGCAGCCCCGTGATCGCCGATGGCATCGTGGTGACGTTTGGCGTGACGTGCGAACTTCGGGCGCTCGATTTGAAAACCGGCAAGCTGCTGTGGAAACACGATCTGCGGGCCGAGATGCATGTGCCGCAGGATTTCTTCGGCGCAGGCGGCACGCCGTTGATTCTCGATGGTCGCGTCATTGTGAACGTGGGCGGCAAAAAGGCGGCAATTGAGGACTCGGAAGGCCTGCGCGACCGCAAGGAGCGTCTCGCCGAGGCGGGGGTGAGCGTGGCGGCGTTTGATTTGAAGCGCGGCGAGGTCGTCTGGAAGGTCGAAGACGCGTGGGGCGCGAGTTACGCCTCCCCCATTCCCGCGAAGCTGCACGGACAGCTCAAAGTGCTCGTCTATGCCGGCGGCGAGAGCGATCCGGCCACCGGCGGCCTCATGTGCATCGATCCGGTGAATGGGAAGCTGCATTCCAAGTTCGCGTGGCGTGACGACGAATACATCCAGGCCATCGGCACCTCGCCAGTGGTCATTCCCGAGAAGAACCGCGCCTTCATCACCACCGCGTATCCGAAGGGCCGCCCGCTCGGCGGTGCCATGGTGGAGTATGACGCCGAATTCCAGCCGAAGGAGGTCTGGAAGTCCGCGAAGCTCGGCGTGCACTGGATGAACCCCGTGTATCACGACGGCCATCTCTACGCCATCGACGGCGAGACGGAGCCGAAGTCCCGCCTCGTCTGCGTGAATGCCGACACCGGCGCGGAGGTGTGGGAGCAAAAGATCGAGTGGGACGACGCCGAGTTCAGCAAACAGACCGGCCGCGCCAATCCCACCCGCCTCAGCATCCTCCGAGCGAGCTTGATGAAGGTGGACGGCGCTTTCCTCTGCCTTGGTGAGATCGGCTCCCTCCACTGGTTCGACCTCAGCCCCGCCGGAGCCAAAGTCATCGCCCAAGCGCAGCCGTTTTACGCCCTCAACACCTGGAGCCTACCCGCGCTGAGCCATGGCCTTCTTTATGTGCGTCAGCAGCAGAAGGATCTGATGCAGAAGACGGGAGAGCGGATCATGTGCCTCGATTTGAGAGGGGAGTGATCAGGTCCGTAATTGTCTGACGCGTTAGCACAGACTTGGAGAACTCCACTGCTGGCACCGGGGTTGTAAGATTTGGCCAAGGTCGCTTCATACTGGCTTCGTCAGAACTTCCATTCGAGTTCTCGAAGCATCTGCAAAAACGAAATGCACGGGATCTTGCGCTGCTCGCACACATCCGGGATTTTGGGAATGTCGAGTTTGCCACGGGGCTTTTCGCCAGTGACCACCACCGCGCCAAGTGACTCGGCTGTGGCAATCACGAAAGGGTCGGCCTGTGATCGCTGGCGATGAGTATCCACCAGACGTGGATGCTCGGTGAGAATGTCGGCTACAATCTTCTGAATGGGTTCGTCGATAGGAACGATGACTTGTTTGTGCTTCTTGAGCCAGTCGTGAATGCCGTCGTCTTTTTTCTCCAGCTCCACATAGACTTCTTCGGAGCAGCGCACCTGTCCGCTGGCAATGCATTCGGCGAGTTTGGCCCAAAGCGATGGAAACACTTCTTCCGGGTAGTCACGCATCCATCCGTCGAGCCAAGCGCTTGTATCGAGGCAGAAAATCATGCGCCGAGCAGGGTTGGGCGGTGTGTCAGTTCACGCCGGATGTTTGGAAAATGGCGGGGCTTCACCCCAAGGTAGTCCGATGCGGCGTTGGTGCTGATCAAACGCTGGTCAAAAGCATCCAGAACGAGGCGGGTGTAACCTGGGCCGTCTTTGGAGATTGTCTTCACCTCCATGCTCGGGCCGCCCTGAGACTTGGCCTTGTCTCGCTTGCCTAGCGACAGCCAGCCATCGCGTTTACGTCGGTAAACTGCCGCAGGGGCAAAACCGAGGTCCATTAATCGCCGCAGGATGACCTCGGCGCTTGTGTTCACTTTCTGTGACAGTGACCAGAGCGCCTCCTCGTCTCCTCGACCTGCCGCTGGGTAACTATTGGCAATCTTCTCGACAATCGACTTGGGAAGAAGCGCCGCTCCAGCAAACGCATTGGCGGCGACCTCCAATGGCTGCTCTTCGGGAAACCGTTCACCCACCATCCGGGTTGTCTTATGCCCCCCTGCGTGCAGAAGGATATGTGCAAACTCATGCAGCAAGGAAAACACACGCCCGTAGGGCGCATCGTTTGCGTTCAGGAGAATCACGGGCAGTGGAGCATCCGGGATACAGGTGGCCCGCATCTCTTCGAGTTCCATGTCCGACGTTTGGAAGACAAGAACACCCTTGGTCTCTATGGCGGCCCGCCAGGCATTCAGCGCAGCATAATCTCCGTTCCACTGAGTCTGCGCTGTCCATGAAATCCCCAGCAGTTCGCGCAGATGAGCGCCAGCCTCCTCGGCGTCTTGATGCGGATGCAGCACGGCTCGTAGGCGGTGCGGTGGCTCGCCTGTGAGGCGGTGCAGCTCCAATGCGGCCTCACGCCGGAATACCGCCCAACGGAGCGCCTGTAGCAGTTCGGGGCTTGCCTTTCCAGGCTTGATGCCCGCCAGTCGGCGGAATTCCCGCTGCGCATCAAACTTCAGCGGCGGTTCCGCCAGGAAAAAGACAGCCAAAGGGCGTTTGTAAGCCTCCCCCAGCTTGCGCAACTCTGTAAGACTCGGCACGTCCCGCCCGCTCTCCCATTCACCAAGCGTGAAAGTGTCGAAATTCGTGAGGCTCTCCACACGCTCCAGTGTCAATCCCGCCGACTTCCTGGCCCAGACCAAGAGTTCAGGTTTCACCAAGGCTGGAACAGAGCGGGACATGTGGGGGTAAGACTTTCTAGAAGACGCATTGAGGCTGCCAGAAAACGGCCAACCCCGCAACACCAAAGCTCCCCAACAAGGTCTGTCTTACGGACCTCGCTGCTTCATCGCCTCCGCCACAAACGGCGCGAACTCGCGGAAGCTCCACGCCGACTTCGAGAGGCCCCAGGCGGTGTCTTGTTTGTGAGCGGGGTCGATTTCGGCGGTGATGAAGTCTTCCTGGTGGCGGCGGCTTTGGACGAGGATCTCGCCGTGCGGGTCCATGACGTAGCTGTCGCCGTAGCCGATGCCGGAACTGCGGGTGATGCCAGATTGGGCGGGATCGAGCACGACATGCGGCGGGCGAAATTCTGCATCAGCGTCGATAGCGGCCCCATGCACATCGCCGCCGCGGTCAATCCGCGCACCTTGGGCATCCACACCTGGAGTGATCCGCGCAAGGTGGGGCCGTATCCGCCCGGCGTTCACGTTTGGAAGACCGGACGCATCGCCAAACGTGGTGAATTCACTGCTGCGGAGTGTTTGGGTGATGCCAGCGTGGACGATGCTGCCGCGCAGGACATCGGCGCATGGGTATGTGCGGAGCTGCGTTAAACCAGCCCGCGCATCGTTCCTGTGCTGGTCGCAAACTTGTCCGTCTCAATGCCCATGCGCTGCGCGATGCTGACAAAGAGATTCGGCAGAGGGTAATTGTTCTTGGCATCAAAAGCGAGGTGCTGGCCATGCTTGTAGCCGCCACCGGCGAGGAGCATGGGCAGGTTCGTGGTGAGATGACCGCTGGCGTTGCCCAGATTGCTGCCCAGCAGCACCTGTGTGTGGTCGAGCAGGTTCGACTGGCTGTTTTGCAGGCTCGTGAGGAAGTCGAAGAACGCCTGGATCGTCGCCTGCTCGATGAGTTCGAGCTGGCGCAGCATGTCGGGGTTCTTGCCATGATGCGAGAGGCCGTGGTAGCCGAGCTGCACGCCGGGAATCCGCGGCACGTTGCCATAACCGGTGCTGCCGAGCGTGATCAGGCGCGTGCTGTCCGTTTCCAGCGCCAGACGCATGACTTCAAAGTGCGCGCGCAGCATGCCGACGAGATCAATGGACGAAATTTCGCCCGGCGGCTTGGCTTTCACCTCAGGCTTGGGTGTCTGGCTCCATTGCGCGGCCTTGGCGAGCTGCTGCTCCGTTTCACGCACGGCGGTGAAGAATTGATCGAGCTTGTCGCGATCCGCCGCGCTAACCTTGCGCTCCATCGCCTTCGCGTCATCCAGCACCGCGTCCATGATGCTGCGGCCATCGCGCAGGTCACGCTGCTGGGCCGCCACCTCATTGGCCGAGCCGGTGAGGAAAAGTTTGGCAAAGGCTTTGGCGGCGGATTGCTCCGGTGGAATGGCGACACCGTTGGGCGACCACGAGAGCGTCTTCTCGCCGAGCGTGAGTGAGGCAAAGCGAGTTTGGTCGCCAATCTTTGCCGCGATGAACTGATCCAGCGAGATGGTGTTCTTGAAGGTGCGCGCACCAGGAAATGGTGCGGCGGTGAGGAAGGATTTCTCAGCAGAGTGGCCGCCATCGACGCTCGGATGACTGGTGCCGGAGAAGACGGTGAATTTTTTGCGCAACGCCTCACCGGGCTGCAAATAACGGCTCAGCGCATAGTCGGTTCCCGCTTGTTCAGGGAAGAAATTGGCCGGAATGAAGCCAAGCGGGATGTTGATGGCAACGAAGCGTCGTGGTGCGGTCTCAGCGGCGGCACGCAGGCGCAATGGCAGCATGGCTTCGAGCAGCGGCAGCGCCAGGCTGACACCGGAGCCACGGAGAAAAGTGCGACGTGAGAGAGGTTTCATAAAGTGGGTCAGTTAGCGGGTGGCGAAGGTTTCACTCTGCACGATGGCGTGAATCAGCGTGCGCAGGCCATTGCCGCCCGCCTGCGCTTGCTCGACGAGCTTGGCGATGGCCGCACGATCGCTGAAGCCCATCTCGCGGCCCAGGGCATAGCTCATCAGCTTCTCCGTGAGGCAGTGCGCGAAGTCGGCCCGCCGTGCGAGCAGCAGCTTCTTGAACGCGCGGATGTCGGCAAAGGCTTCACCGCTCGCCGTTTGGCCGCTGCTGTCCACCAGGGCACCTTTCACCACGCTACCCCAGTTGTGCTCCACGTTGGTCACATTCCAGCGCAGGTAGTTTTCACGATATTCGCCAATGGGATCAAAGCTCTCCAGCGCAAAACCTGGCGGATCAATCTGGCGGTGACACACGTTGCAGCTTTCCACATTGCGATGCTTCGCCAGTTGCTCGCGCACTGTCTCAGCACCGCGAATGTCCGGCTCAATGCCAGCCGTGTTCGGCGGCGGTGGCGGCGTGCGCTGGCCGAGGATGTTCTCCAGCACCCACACACCGCGCAGCACGGGTGAGGTCGTGGTGCCGTTCGCTGTGACCTTCAGCACCGCCGCTTGCGTCAGCACCCCGCCGCGTACGCTGTCGGCGGGCAGAGTCACTTTGCGCAAATCAAGTCCCGTGATGCCAGCGATGCCGTAGTGTTCGGCCAGGCGCTGATTCAGCATCGCCCACTTGGCATCCAACATGTCTTCGACAGGCACATCCGCCTTCAGCATCTCGCGGAAGTAGCCCTCGCTCTCCCACAGCATGCTCACTTGCAGCAGTTCATCGAACTTCTTGTACAGCTTCTCGTCCGGCGTGGTGTCGTTGAGCTGGCGCAGATGCAGCCATTGCCCCGTGAAGTTCTTCACGAAGGCCTCGCTCTTGGGGCTGTTTAGCAAGCGTTCGACCTGCGCACGCAGCACCGCGGGCATGCTGAGCTGCTGCTTTGACGCTAAGTCCAGCAATTCATCATCTGGCGGAGCGCTGCATAAAAAATACGACAGGCGTGCGGCGAGTTCCGTTTCCGTGATTCGTGCAGTGTCAGGCTTTAGATCTTCACGCAGATAGATGAAATTGGGCGAGCACAGCACCGCGATCAAACCTGCGCGCAAACTCTCCTCAAAGCCGCGCCCAGACTCCAGCAGTGACTTGGTGAGCGACACATAACGAGCCGCTTCGTCCTCTTCGGCAGCGCGGCGAAACGCCCGTGACACAAAACCGCGCAGAATGCGCTCCGCATCGGCCAGCGTGCCGGTTTTGAGGTCGGTGGTGCCGAGGAGTCGCGCGTGACTCTCTGGTGGCCATTGCTCAATAAGCGGCCCCGTGATCTCCACCTCGCCGAAACCAACACCGGGATACACCATGCCCGGCTTTTTCTTGAGATAGCTTGGCAGACCGAGCGCGAAGAACTGAATGGCCGATTTCGCCTCCAGCAGCGCCTCGATCTCGAACATCTTCGGCTCCGCACTCACCTCGTAGTAGCCCAGATTCTTGTGCGTCGCCTCCAGCCCGGCAAAACTCGATCCCGACACGGTGAACCACAAACGATCCGCCGCATCATGCGCCGCCGCTTGAAAGCGGAAGCGGTACCGCCCGCGCACCGGGATGCGGCGATCACGCGTGGAGATTTTGGAATACGACGAGTTGTCCGATGAGGTGAAGATCACCACCCGGCCATCCACGAGGCTGTATGAGCCGTCAGCGAAATACTGTTTCACCTCCCGGATCGAGTCCACCTTGAAGGTCTCCGTCTTTGGCCGCTCACCCGTGACGATGGCCGCATCAATCGCCCGCCGTGCCGCCGCCAGATAGCCCTGCATCTGCTCCGTCGAAACCGCCAGCGCCTCACCATTGTTATCAAAACCACCCGCCTGCTGATCCTCCGGCAACAAGTCTTTCAAATCCAACTCCACTGCCAGCAGGTCATTGATCGTGTTCTGATACTCACTGCGGTTCAGCCGCCGCTGCACCACTTCACGCCCCGCACGATCCGCCGTGATGAGCGCCGGTTTAATCACACCAAGCACCTGTTCAAGTTCCGTCTTTCCAGGTTGTGGTTGCTTTGCTGGCGGCATCTCACCTTTGGCCATGCGATCATGTATGCTCGTCCACAGATCCGTTTGCACCCGGCCCGCCATGCCGTAGTCCACCAGTTCCAAATTTAGCCCGCCTTTTTTCGTCTCTGCGTCATGGCATTCCATGCAGTGCTGGTTGAAGAATACACCTGCCTGTTGTTTCAACGCCAGAACCGTATCAGCCGCCCACAAACTGCCGGCGGAGAGCATGCAGGCCGTCAGCACCGCTTGGCGCATCGAAAAGAAGGGCAAAAGCCGCAGGGTGTCATCGTTCATCTGGCGCACCGACTCTGCCGGGAGAATCGCCGCCTTCAATGATTTATGTCGTCACGATCACAGGCCTCCTGGCAAGTCCGCTTCATGGTGCTTGCGCAATGGTCCGCCGCTGCGCACTTCGGTCAGTTTGCCATCGCGGATCACCACGCCGCCGTTCACGATCACATCGCTGAAGCCTTCGGCGTAATGATGCGGATCATTGAAGGTGGAAGGATCGCTGGCTTTGGCGGGATCGAAGATCACGATGTCGGCAAAGGCCCCCGCCTTGAGCTGACCGCGATCTTTAAGACGAAAGGTCTGCGCTGGCAGCGAGGTCATGCGCCGCACGGCTTCTTCGATGGAGAGCAGCTTGAGTTCGCGCACATACCGGCTCAAAACGCGGGCGTTGTTGCCGTAGCTGCGCGGATGCGGCACATCCTCGCCGAGACGACGCGGACCGCCGTCGCTGGCGATCATGGTGAGCGGATGCTTCATGAACGTCTGCAGATCCTTCTCGTCCATGCCATGGAAGACCGCGCCGGCGCCGCCGCGTGCCTCGATGTCGAGAATCAGCTCGATTTGATCTTCGAGCGTGCCGGCACCACGTACGATCTTCGCGGCCTCGGGGATTGTTTTGCCATTGAGCGCCGGGTCGGTTTTAAATTTGGCGATCACGGCATAGCCGTAGTCCTTGCGGCCCTGACGATCGCGGATTTCGGCCATTTGGGCGATGATTTCGGCTTTTTGCTTCGGATCGGCGATGCGGGCGAGGTAATCCTCGCGCACGCCTTCCAGCGCGCTGTCAGGAATCAACTGCCGCAGGCCTGTGCTGGAGGCTGTGTAGGCGTATTGATCGTGCGTGATCTTCAATCCCTCGGCACGCGCCTTTTCGAGCATGGCGAGCACCTCGCCGGCCTTGCCCCAAGCGGTGGGGCCGGAGAGCTTGATGTGCGAGACTTCGCCGCGAATCCCGGCCTCACGCACGACGCGGATGAACTCGTCCAACGCGTCGAAGATCTTCACCGTTTCGTGCCGCATGTGGCTCACATAGATGCCGTCGTGCGCGGCGGCGACCTTCGCCAGGGCGATGATCTCGTCGGTTTTGGCAAAAGAGCCGGGCACGTAGATCAAACCGGTGCTCAGGCCGACCGCGCCGTCTTTCATCGCTTGATCGACGATGGCTTTCATCGTCGTGAGCTGCGCTTCGTCGGGCGCGCGGATGAAGATGCCGCCCATGCCTTCCTTGCGCACGGAATTGTGCCCGATGAGCGTGACCACGTTCAGCGCCACCTTCGCCTCCACGATCTCCTGGAAGAACTTCGCCACATCCGTGCGCGAATTGCCGCAGTTGCCGGTGATGATGGTCGTCACGCCCATGCGCAGGAAATTCTCCGCCACGGGATTCTGGCAGATGTCCTCCGAATGCGTGTGAACGTCGATAAAGCCCGGCGCGACGACCTTGCCACCCGCGTCGATGACCGAATCGGCCGTGCCTTCGATTTTTCCGACGGCAACGATTTTTCCAGCCTTCACTGCGATGCGGCCCTTCACCAGCGGCGCTCCGCTGCCGTCGGCGATTTGTGCATTCGTGATCAGGAGATCAAAATCCACCCCACAAGCTGCCTGGGTGAGCAGCAATGAGGCAAACAGGAGCTGGCGCGATTTCATGGCGCGAACTCTGGCAGGATTCCTTTGCCAATCCAGCCGCCACATTCCATATCTGCGCACCATGCTCGACCTCACGAACAAGAAGATCGCCCTCCTCATGGGCGGCCCAGGCTCCGAACGCAAAGTCTCGCTCAAAACCGCCGAAAGCGTCGCCGAGGCGCTGCGTAGCAAGGGAGCCATCGTGAGCGAAATCGACGTGACTGGACCGGACTTCGAGGTTCCGGCGGACACCTTCATCGCCATGAACCTGATTCACGGCACTTTTGGTGAGGACGGTCAAATTCAGGCCATTTTGGAGCAACGCGGCATCCGCTACACCGGCGCGGGTGTCGAGACCAGCCGCACGGCTTTCGACAAACTGCTGAGCAAGGAGCGCTTCATCGCCGCCGGAGTGCCGACGCCACGCTCACAGACTTATCTGCTCGATGGCAGCCAGCCACTCGCAATTGGTTTCCCGCTCGTGGTCAAACCGCCGCGTGAAGGCTCCAGCGTGGGTGTCCACATCTGCCATCATCAAGCTGAATTCGACGCCGCGATTGCAGACGCGAAGAAGTTCGGCACAGACACGCTCATTGAGGACTACGTGGCTGGCAAAGAGCTGACAGTCGGCATTCTCGGCGATCAGGTGCTGCCCATCATCCACATCGAGCCGGTCGAAGGCTTCTACGACATCAACAACAAGTACCCGTGGATGGGCGGCACCGGCAAAACAAACTACCACTGCCCGGCCAACCTCAGCCCTGAGGTGACGAAAGCAGTGCAGGACGCCGCCTTGAAAGCCTTCCGCTCCTGCAGCACCGAAGTCTATGGCCGCGTCGATGTCATGCTGCGCGACAGCGATCAAGCGCCCTTCGTGCTGGAGATCAATACCATCCCCGGCATGACGAGCAGCAGCCTCCTGCCGAAGGCCGCGAAGGCCGTGGGCATCGAGTTTCCTGACTTGTGCGCGAAGATCATCGAACTGTCGCTTGCCGCACGGCCTTGAGCCAACATCACACGGTCCGGTTTTTGCGGCTGACGACAATGAGCACGGCTGCCACGATGCCGAGCGCGGCATTCAGCGTCCAGAGAATCGTTGGGTGGTGATCATACAACGGCATTCCAAGCGCGGAGCTGGCCGTGTTCCCCGCGCACCACGCGAAGCTGAGAAAGCCGACGTAGCGCCCGCGCATGTCCTCCGGCGCAAGACTGGCCGAGTAGGCCTGCTGACGTGAGAAAGCAGACATCTCGCCGATCGTGAACACGACCATCATCAAGACAAACGCCGTGAGCGACCCGCTGACGAGAAACGTGAGGAAGCTGGCACCCATGAGGATGTAACCGAGCGCCAGCACCTGCTTCACCGGCCACAGGCGCAATCCGGCGGCCAGCGGCACCTCAAACAGGCAGATCATCACGCCATTCATCGCCAGCACGAGTCCGCAGAGATGCAGCGAGAGACCGTTGCGCTCGAAGTGCAGTGGAAAGGTCGTGTTTGTCTGCCGGAAGATCCACGCCACGCACACGCAGGCTCCAAACAGAGCCAGAAACGGCTTGTTGGCCCGGATGGACTGCCACGCATGCCCCCAGCCAGCATGCTCACGCGCTGTCTGGCGACCACGTGGCAGGAACACCCACGCGATAATGCCAAACACGACCGACGTGGCCGCATCGACCACAAACAGCCAGAAGAACGAGTGCTCGGCCAGGAAACCCGCCGTCGCCGGTCCCAGCGACCACGCGAGGTTCACCGCGAACCTTTGCACGGCAAAAGCGATGACGCGATGCTCCGGCGGCACGATGTCCTGCACCAGTGCCGCACTTGCCGGACTTCCAGCCTCGGTGATCATGCCCGTGATGAACGCCAGAAGCGCCAGCATGCGCCAGTCAACGGCCTGCGACATGCAGAGCATGCAGACGGCTCCTGCGAGCGACGAAACGGCCATCGTGATGTTCCGACCCAGCCGGTCGGCCATCCAGCCGCCGATCCAGGCGGCGGCGAAACCGCCCAGCGAGTAGGCCGCCACCGCCAGACCGGCCTGGGCGGCAGTGTTGCCGTTCCGCGTGATGAACAACGCCAGAAACGGCACGACGAACACGCCGAACCGGTTGACGAACGTGGCTCCTACGAGAACCCAGAAGGGCCGTGGCAGGAGATGAAGCTGGGAAAACAAAGACATGGTTGGAAACTGAAAAAGTGGTTCATGGAAAGTTGGGAGATGAGCTGGAACGCAAAACGGGCCGGCTCGTGTGAGCCGGCCCGTCGAAGGCTTTGAAGGTTGCTGTGTTCGTTTCGGATTACAGGCCTTTGCTCACAATGTATTTCACGAGATCGACAACTCGGTTGGAGTAACCCCACTCATTGTCGTACCAGCTCACGAGCTTGAAGAACTTGCTGTTCAGCTCGATGCCGGAACCGGCGTCGAAGATGGAACTGCTCTGGTCGTGGATGAAATCGGTGGAGACCACTTCGTCGCTGGTCCAGGAAAGGATGCCCTTGAGGTAGGTCTCGCTGGCCTTCTTCATGGCGGCGCTGATTTCCTTGTAGCTGGTTTCCTTCTCCGTCTTCACGGTGAGATCGACCACGGAAACCGTCGGCGTCGGCACGCGGAAGGACATGCCGGTGAGCTTGCCCTTCACTTCCGGGATGGCGAGGCCGACGGCCTTGGCAGCACCGGTGCTGCTCGGGATGATGTTGATGGCGGCGCTGCGGCCACCTTTCCAATCCTTGGCGCTCGGGCCGTCCACCGTCTTCTGCGTGGCGGTGTAGCTATGGATGGTGGTCATGAGGCCTTCAGCCACGCCGAATCCTTCCTTGAGCAAAACGTGCACCACCGGGGCGAGGCAGTTCGTCGTGCAGGAGGCGTTGGAGATGACGTGATGCTTGCTGGCATCATACTTCTCATGGTTCACGCCCATGACGACGGTGATGTCCTCTTCCTTGCCAGGAGCGGAGATGATGACCTTCTTCGCGCCAGCGTCGATGTGGCCCTGGGCCTTGCTGCGCTCGGTGAAGAGACCGGTGGACTCGATCACGATGTCCACGCCGAGTTCCTTCCACGGAAGCGCGGACGGACCCGCACGCACGGCGAGGCATTTGATCTCGTTGCCATCGACCACGAGGATGTCGTCTTCGGCAAGTTCGGGGCTGCTCTTCTTAGAAAAGACGTTCTCACGGGCTTTGCCCTGCGTGGAGTCATACTTCACGAGGTAGGCCAGGTTGTCCGCAGGGACGAGGTCATTGACGGCGACGACCTGGATTTCCTTGCCCAGGAGGCCTTGATCACAGATTGCGCGAAAGACGAGGCGACCGATGCGCCCGAAACCATTGATGCCGATTTTGACCATATAATGTGTGCTG
This sequence comes from Akkermansia muciniphila, assembly GCA_945882215.1. Taxonomy (GTDB): domain Bacteria; phylum Verrucomicrobiota; class Verrucomicrobiia; order Verrucomicrobiales; family Verrucomicrobiaceae; genus Prosthecobacter. The sequence continues at coordinate 13,003 of CAMCWM010000011.1, forward strand.
TTTTTGGATTTTTTAAGGGCGGCAGTCCTACCGCCGGGGGGTGGGGGTGTCAACCCCGTTGGCAGCAGGTTTCGGGCCGCTCAGATGACTGGTTGCAGGGATCGTGGCACTTCTTAATGATGAACGAATGGCATCCCAAAAAGCCCCCGACCTCACCCTGCGCCTCCGTGAAAACGCCTGGATCGGCGATGCCGTGCTCGAACTCTACGTGCGCAGCCTGATTCTGAGCCAGCAGGGCAAAGTGGATGCCGAGATGAAGACGCGCTTCACCTGCAATCAATTCCTCTCCTGCCACGGCAATCCCACCGCCGTCGAGGCCAACATCGGTGTCATCTACCAGCGCGAAGGCCTCGAAGCCGCCTTCACCTGGATTCGTGACACCTTGGAGCCGCTATTTGTGAAGCAGGAGGCCAAACGCAAACGTCTGGGCAAGTAGGCGCTCACACCCGCTGTCCCAACGCCTTCAACTTCGCCTCGCCTTCGCTCCATGGCACATCGTGCGGCAGCCGCTTCGTCGTCGCAGCCAGCGCGGCAGTCACACCGGCGGCCTCGCCCATCGCCACGGAGTTGCCGGTGACGCGGTAGCTGGCGTGCGCGATGAAATCGCCGCTGATATTGCGTCCGGCCATCATCAAACCGTCCACATCCTTCGCGATCAGCGCGCGCAGCGGGATGTCATACGGCTTCACTTTCACACCCGCATTGTGGTAGGCGGCCGTTTTGTTCGCCTCCTTGCTCAGCGCGTGAATGTCCACCGGGAAAGTCGGGCGCACGACCGCATCGTCATATCGAGCACCCGCGATGAGATCGTCTTTGTTCACCGTGTAACGTCCCGCAATGCGTCGCCCGTCACGCACGCCGATCTGCTCGGCGGTGGCGGCGATTTGCAGACCTTCCCACGGGCCGCCTAGCTTGCGCAGGCCGTTCACGATCTTGTTCATCTCCGCGCGTGCCATCACGGTGGCCTCAGTGATCTTGGCCGCATCGAAGCACGGCACTCCGTATTGATGGTTCATCATCACCAGCAGCAAATTGTCACGTACCTGGAACAGTGTCGGTTTCGCATAAGACGGAAAATGCCCCGTGCGCTCAATCTCAGCCTTGAGCGTGTTTTTGGCGACATTGTCGGCCTTGCTCGGGTCCGACTTGTGAATGAAGGCCGCCAGCGCTTCCGCATCTTTGCAAACAAGAAGCGCATTGAGCGACATCGGCTGGCAGGGGCACGAATCTGACTCGCCATACTCAAAACTGCATCCGGCGAGGGCTCCGAGATCGCCATCGCCAGTGGTGTCGATGAAAACCGGTGCCCGCCATGCCTGTCGGCCCGACTTCGATTCCGTCACGATCGTCGTCAGCCTGCGTCCTTCGCGATACGCCGCCGCCACTCGCGTGTGCAGTTGGAATTTCACGCCTGTTTCCACAAACATCTCCTCCAGCAGCAGCTTCATGCCCTCCGGCTCGTAACAGATGCTCTTCAGGCTCGTGCCACGGCGCATGTCGCGCTCATCAAGGCGCTTCAGGAGCTCCTGATTGAAGCCTGGCTTGTCGAAATCAAGCAAGTAGCCGAGCAGCCCGGCCGTCCACACGCCACCGAGACAACCACGCCATTCAAACACGCGCACCTTGGCTCCTGCCCGCGCCGCCGTGATCGCCGCGGCGATCCCCGCAGGGCCTGCGCCGCACACGATGACGTCCGCGTCCTCCACGAGCGGCAAATCCTTCGCCGGTTCATGGAACTGCCCCGCGATCGCCTTCTCCACCTCCGCCGCGTTCATCACACCCGGCGTGACGAGCGCCCCGGAAAATGCGGCGCGAAGGAAGGAACGGCGTTTCAGGTCGTTGGATGTGGTCGGAGTGTCCATGGTGAAAAGAGTCTGACTCAAATCACCTTTGGACGCCATTCTTTATCGCATGCGCTTTCTCGTCTTCCTCGCTCTCAGCGCCCCGCTCCTCGCCAAACCGCCCACCATCGAGGCGGGACGACAGCATTGGGCCTTTCAGCCGCTGAGCACCGCGAAGCTGCCCGCTGTGAAAAACACCGCGTGGCCGAAAAACGACGTGGATCACTTTATCCTCGCCGCATTAGAGAAGAACGGCCAATCCCCCGCCCCCGAAGTCGATCCCGCCACTTTGATCCGCCGCATCACGCTCGATCTCACCGGCCTGCTACCCACGCCTGAGGAAGTCGAAGCCTTTGTCCATTCTTCCCAAGCCTACGAAGCCCTCATCGACCGTCTCCTCGCCTCACCCCATTACGGCGAACGCTGGGGCCGCCACTGGCTGGATCTCGCGCGTTACGCCGACACCAGCGGCACGCACAACGACCTCGACCGGCCACACGCGTGGAAATACCGCGATTACGTCATCCGCAGCTTCAATGACGACAAACCCTACTCACGCTTCGTCGCCGAACAGATCGCGGGCGATGAAATCGACGGCGAGGATGAGCAAAGCCTCATCGCCACTGGTTTCTGCCGCAACGGCACCAGCAATGACGACAACATGGGCAAAAACGACGACGCGCTCGCCCAATACCGCGCCGACCAGCTCGACGACGTCATTTCCACCACCAGCAGCGTCTTCCTCGGCCTCACCGTCGGCTGCGCCCGCTGTCACGATCACAAAACTGACCCGCTCCTCCAGCGCGATTACTACAGCCTGCTCGCCATCTTCAACGGCACCGAAAAATACGGCCTCGTTCCCGGCACACAGGACAAAAACGACAAACGCGTCAAGATCGACGAGACCGCGAAAGTCCACGCCCTCATCGAAACCAGCCCGCATGTGCCCGTCACACGCATCATGCTTCGCGGCAGCGCCTTGAACCTTGGCGATGAAGTTCCGCCCGCCATTCCCACTCTCTTCAAACCCGTCTCGTTTCCCACACCTGCCGCCAAAACTTCCCTGCGTCGCAAAACCCTCGCCGAGTGGATCACCGCGCCCGACAACGCCCTCGCGTGGCGTGTCATCGCCAATCGAATCTGGCAGCATCACTTCGGCCAGGGCATCGTCGCCAGCCCGAGCAACTTCGGCTTCACCGGCACCAAGCCCACGCATCCTGAGTTGCTCGACTATCTCGCCAGCCAGCTCATCACCAACGGCGGTCGTTTCAAGGCGCTGCACAAGATGATCTTGATGTCGGCGACTTATCGCCAAAGTCGTTCGAGTCTCCAGCGCATGGAGGCTGAAGTCATCCGCGACAGTATTCTCACCGCCAGCGGCAAGCTGAACGAAAAACTCGGCGGCCCCGGCATCAAACCACGCCTGCGGCCCGATCTCCTGCCCACCAGCCAGCGCAACAAATGGCCTCTGCTCAAACAAGAAGGGCCTGAGCAATGGCGGCGGAGCATTTACATCTACATCAAGCGCCAGCTCCTCATGCCCAGCATGGAACTCTTCGACGCGCCCACCACCACCGACAGTTGCGCCATGCGGCTCGACAGCACCGTGCCCACCCAGGCCCTCGTGCTCATGAATGACGAGTTCGTTGAAGAACAAGCCGCCTTCCTCGCCCAACGCGCCGCCTCCGACTCACTCGAAAAGACCATCCAGCGCATGTTCATGCTCACGCTGAGCCACGAAGCCGATGCAAAGCGGCTCCAGCAGTCCCTCGACTTCGTAAAAGCCCGCGAGGCTGCCAGCACTCGCGATCAAGCCCTCGCCGATCTCGCCCACGTGCTCTTCAACAGCAGCGAGTTTGTGTACATCCGGTAAGGTAGCCGCAGTCGCCAGACTGCGGCATTCGCGTTCTGGCGAACGCGTCTACAGCCCAAACGCCGTGTCCATCTGCGCGGCCACGCCTTTGAGGTAGTCGAGATCACCGCCCGCCACCTCGGCGGCGAGCCAGCCGTGGAAATTGATCTCGATGAGCGCCTTGCGCACATCGGCGTAGTCGATGTCGCCCTCGCCGATGGGCGTGAACTTGTTTTGCGCGCGGGAGAAGCCCTTCACGTCGAGTTTGAGCACGCGATGGCCGAGCTGCCTGATCCAGCCGCCCATGCTGCCGTATTTCCAGTGGTTGCCGATGTCGAACTGCATGCCCACCCAAGGCGAGCGGAATTCATCGACGTATTTCACAAACTTGTCCGCCGTCTGGTCGCTGCCGCCGTCGTGATTGTAGCAAAACTGGTTCCACACGTTCTCGATCACGATCTGCACGCCCAGCTCCGCCGCCAGCGGCACCGCCTTGGCGATGCTTTCCACCGAGCGCGACCAGATCTCGTTCTCCGGGCCGTCCTCGCCCTTGCCCACGACGAGCAGCACGCTGTGGCCGCCGACCTCGCGCGTCTCACGCAGCGCCTGCTTCAAATTTTCGAGCGCCTTCGCCCGCGTGGCCGCGTCCGCGCTCGTGTGGCGCACGCTCCAGTGCTCGCCGCACACACTGCCATCCACCGGCAGGCCAGACTCGGCGATGGCCTGCTTCGTTTCCGCCACATCGTTGCCCGGAAAGCCCATCTCCACTCCCATGAATCCGGCCTCCTTGGCGATCTTGAATTTCTCCACGAGACCACCGCTGCTTTTGATCATGCCAATCTTGAGCGTCTTGTAAATGCGACCCGCCAGCGCATCCGGGACGGCCGGCGCGGCAACCGCACGCTGCATGCCCGGCAGCAGAGCACCGGCGGTGACAAGCGAGGCATGACGAAGAATCTGACGACGGCTGAAAGGATGGGATGAGTTCATGGCGGAAAACCAAACGTCACTTCCGACTCAATCCATTCAGCGACTCCACTTGTACCACCACCGCCTCGTCACAGCGTTTCAAAGCCTCTCGCAGCTTCGACTCATCTCCGCCGGATTCCTTGATCAAACGCTGCGCGATGCCAAACGCCGGTTCAAACCGTCCGTCGCCATCCGCATCCACCCACACCGGGTTCGTCGAGCCAATCACGCGGGAGACGAAGGCTTTGCTGGTCGGCTGATACGGGCGCGGGATCTCCCAGAACGGCTCCGTCACCCCTGGACCCGTCGCGATCACCACCAGATGCACGTCATGCGCCGGTTTCGCGATCTTCCACATCAAGCGCGCCTTTTCACCCGCGCGATGATCATCCTCGATCTTCTGCTCGCGAATCAAGATCCCGTTCGCATACAGCTCCACGCGATCCGCTTGCGCCCACGCCGGTCCAGACACCGTCGCCTCCACTTCCACGCTCTCACCGATCCTCGTGGCCAGATCACCCACGCCAAATTTTCCGTTCACCTTCACCTGCGCGAGCAACCCCAGGCTCACCAGCAGACGACCCTCCTGATAGCTGCGCCACACTTCATCCAGATCGAGTTTTGCCGGATCAGCATCCTGCGCCGCCACATAAGTGCGGCCCTGGCCGAGTATGAAGCGGTTCACATCATGCGTGTCGCTTGATGCAATCGCCGCGATGCGATGCCCGCGATTCAGGAGAGCAAACCAGTCGCGATACAGCAGGTGAATGTCCGACTGCATCGCCCCGGACGTAATCACCTCCATCGCATCAATGTCCAGCGCGTCCGCGTGGCGATGTTTGCCCGTCTTCGGATTGAACTGCACCCCGCCGAGCGGCACAAAGCCGCTGTGCAAGTCACGCGGATGATTCAGCGTGATCACCTTCACGCCCGGCGTCGTGCGAATCTCCGGCAGCAGCTTCGTCCAGTCCTCCTGCTGATGATTCACCACTTGCGCACCGGCTTGAATCGGGAACGCATTGAAGTGGCCGTGCTTCGTCGTCACCTCGTTGCCGATCACCGACGTGAAACGATCCGCCACTCCCATGCTCGCCGCGCTCGGCGCATAATCCGTGTGATGATTGTGATCCGTCGCCACCGCCAGCTCGATCCCCTCTCCCGCGATCGTCAGCATGCGTTCCTCGATCTTCGCATCGCCATGCCCGCTGTGCGTCAGCGTGTGGATGTGGCTGTCCACCGCGATCCAGCCTTCCGTCGGCACCTCACGCCTTAGTTTCAGCACTACCGGCTTCACATCACCCGCGCTCAATGAAATGGCCGCTTTCTCGACACTCCACTCCATCCCACGCCCCGCATGCAGCACATATTCACCGGGCGGCAGTGAAAGCAGCGCCTTCCCACTCCGCGTGTAAACCACGCCGACACGCACTGCCACATCACTTGCTGGTTCCGCGCGCAGCGGCTGCAAAGTGCCGTCTTTTCGAGTCAAAGTGAGCCTGCATGGCAAACCTTCGCCCTTTTCATCATCCGTCACCGTCACATCGATCTGCGCACCACTCATCACCTCCTTCATCGCTCTCGCCGCGATGAAAACCGGCCCCACCTCGATGTCATCCAGGTTGGTCGGCGGCTCCATCGTCAAAACATTCTCTCCATCGCGCAAAGCGCCCGCTGGGATCACCAACAGGCTCTCCAGTGTCGTTTCCGCCGTCACCAGTGTTCCCAGCTTGCGTCCGTTCAGCAGCACCGGCCATGTCAGCTTCACATCGCTCTGCCAGATCCGTAGCGTGTGCTCCTCCGCGTTCGCTTTCGCATCAAACCGTCGCTCAAATCGCTCCGCATCCACCGTGCGGTCTTTGAACGACTCCCATTCAAACTGCCCGGCCTTACCGAGATGCAGCCGCTTCGCCTCCACGGTCAAATCTTCCGCCAGCAAAGGCAGTGGCATCAACAGCAGCGAGCAAAGCAATCGTTTCATCCCGCTCCAACGGCTTAACTTGATCCCAACTCTCCACCCGCCGTTGAATTACCCGCCAGGCATGCCAAAGCTCCGGCATGAAACGCTATCACGTCCGTCGCAGCACCGAATCATCCCTCGACTGGTCAGCCGCTGATGTGCTGGCCGATTTCACCTTCCCCTGGGAAAATCGTCCTGCGCCCGAAACAGAGTTCCGCGCCCTCTGGGATGAAACTCACCTCCATTTTGGCTTCAACTGCCAGGATGACGACCTGGTGCTCCCGGATGGTCCCACCGCCAAGGATCGCGTGCTCGGCTCAGATCGCGTGGAAATCTTTTTCACGCCGGATCTGAGTCTGAAACCGTATTTTTGCCTCGAAATGTCCCCTCGTGGCGATGTGATGCCTTACGAGGCCAGGTTCTATCGCGAGATCAATTGGGACTGGCAATGCGAGGGACTGCAAATCGACGCGCACATTGAAAACAACCATTACAGCGTCAGCGGCAGCATCCCACTGGACACGCTGCGCGCCCTGAAGGTTCTCCGCTCACAAGAAATCTTTGCAGGCATCTACCGCGCCGAGTTCCACCACAACCCCGATGGCAGTGTCCACTCGGGCTGGATACCATGGGTGAATCCACGCACGGAACGGCCCGACTTCCATGTGCCGGCCTCGTTCGGTGTGCTGGAACTGGTGGACTGAGATCAGCCAAACAACGCCTTCACCGGCTGGCCGCGATCCGTGATCGGCACCGGGCGATCACCGTCGTAGAGTTCCTTGGAGGGATTGATGCCGAGGTCGGCGAGGATCGTGGCGAAGAGGTCGGGGACACTGCACGGGTTCTCGACGGGCTTTTTGCACTCATCGTCGGTGACACCCCAGGCGCCGTGGTGCTTCAAGCCGCCACCGGCGAGCACCACGCTGAAGGTGCTGCCTTGATGGCCGCGTCCGCCGCCGCCGTCGAAGGCGGAGGGACGGCCGAATTCGGTGTTCACGACGATCAGCGTTTTGTCGAGCAGGCCATTCGCCTTGAGATCGGTGATGAGCGTGCTGAGCGCCTGGTCGAGATCTTGAATGAGGACGTGCTGCTTGAGCTGACCCTGGTTGTGCGTGTCCCAGCCGGTGCCGTTGACGAAGTTGAGATTGTGCGAGACCTCGATGAAGCGCACGCCGCGCTGAATGAGGCGTCGCGCGAGCAAACAGCGCTGGCCGAACTCACTTCCATAAGCCGTGCGCAGCTCGCCTTTCTCGGATTTCAAATTGAAGACCTCCATGAATTCAGGACCAGCGAGCGCCAGGCTCTCTTGCATCGCAGTATCGTATTCGTTGAGGATGGGACTTGAGCGCAGTTCCTTCGCGCTTTGGCGCATGGTGCCCAGCAACTGCTCGCGACGGCTCTGGCGCGGATCGAGGATGTGCTCTGGACGCTTCAGACCGGCCGGACCAGCGTCAGTGTCGAGCAGGTAGAGGAAACCGGCCTTCGCGCCGAGAAATCCGGGACCGCGGGAGAAGTTCGGATAACCAATGAGCACATAAGCGGGCACGCCTTCGGCAGCGGCACCTCGCTCGCCGGCGATCATGGAGCCGAGCGAGGGATACACCGTGGTGCCACTGACATTTCGCCCCGTGTGCATGCGGTTGGAAGCGGCAGCGTGTTCATCAATGACATCATGATTCACCGTCCGCATCGCGGTGATGTGCTCCATGAGCTTCGCGCAGCGCGAAAGATGCTCGGCGACCTTCACGCCGGGCACGGAAGTGTCGATGCTCGGGTAATAACTGCCGGCCTTCTTCGCCTTCGGATCGCCGAGCGTTTTTGGATCCCAAGTATCGACCTGCGCGGCCCCACCGCCAAGCCAGATGTGGATGACATGCTCCGCCTTGCCCATGGGGAAATGAGCGACATGCGCGGCCTCTTTGGCGAGCAGGGCCATGTCCGCATGCGATGCGACACCAGCGGCTCCGGCGAGTTTGAGAAGGGAACGTCTTTTCATGATGAAGTCAGCGGTTGGAAGGGTTCACGGCAGATGCACGAACTCCGGTGAGTTCATCACAGCCCAAGTCATGTCTTCGAGGCGCTCGCGCCAGTCGGGGCGGAGGGCGGTGGTGGGTGGGTCGCCTTCGCGGGCGCGTTTCTCCATCTCGATTTTGATGCTGTTGGCTCCGGCAGAGAGATGGTTCGACCACGCGACATACTTCAAAGGCGGACGCACGATGGGTGGTGGTCGTTGGCCCTCGGGGATGATGCGCTCGGCGAATCCGGGGCTCAGCATTTTTGCAAACGTGGCGCGTTCATCGCTGGTCGGGCGACGTGTGAGCAGGCGGAGGAAGAGTTGCTCGATGAGTTGATCGACGGTGATGTCCTTCTGCAAAGCAAGAGCGGTGAGGCTGCCTTTTTCACTCAGCGTGGTGACCCAGCGGCCAAGCATGCCGTTGGCGAGGATGGCGGGCTGGCGCACGTTCGCCGCAGTCTCGCGCACGCTCTTCGGGTCCTGACGCGAGGAGCGCCAGCCGAAGTTCTCCAACACATCGACAATGGCCTGCGCCTTCGGAATGGCGAGGCTGGGACGGTCGCGCTCATTCGAGAGCGAGGTGAACTCCCACGCGCGACGCGGATGGCCGAGGCTGATCATCGCGCTCTGCGACTGCGTGCCGTCGTTGTCCATCGTCAGCTCCTCGGAGTCGAGATCCTTGCCCACGGCGGCAAAGAGCGAGTCCACGATCTGCTCGGCAGTCATGCGGCGGGGCAACGGCGCGGCGAAGTCCGGCGTGGTGCCGGGCTGAAGGGGGCGCGTCTCGCGCTGGTAGGCCTCGGAGGTGAGGATGAGGCGCTGCAGGTGCTTCATGTCGTAGTTGTGCGCGACGAACTTACGCGCCAGCCACTCCAGCAGCTCGGGATGTGTGGGCTTCGATGCCTCCCAATCGTCCACCGGCTCCACAAAGCCGCGTCCCATGAGCTGCTTCCAGATGCGGTTCACGATCACCTGAGCGAAGCGCTCGTTCTGTGGCGAGGTGATGAGCGCGGCGAGCTGCTCGCGGCTGTCGTCCTTCTTCGCTGACGCTGCGCTTTGGTTAGCAGGCAGCAGCTTCTTTTCAAACAACGACGGCCATGCGGGTGCAATGACTTCACCGGGCTTCAGCGTGATCGGGATGAGCGGTTTGCGTCCGGCGAAGGTCGTCATCGGCACCGAGGAGGTCGCGGGCAGTGTGATCGCCTTGCGGTTCAGCATGGCGGCCATTTCAAAGAGATCGCGCTGCTTCGACTGATGATACGGCGAGTCATGGCAGCGTGCGCAGGTCATCTCCTGGCCGAGGAAAGCGGTGCTGAGGATGTGCGCCTTCGCGGCCATCGGCACATCGTTTTCCGCCGCCATCGAGAAGCCCGCAGGCCCGCCCGCGAGCACGCCGCCCTCCATGCGCACGAGTTCGGTGACGAAGCGATCCATCGGCAGATTGTCGCTCAACGCCTCGTGAATCCAGAAGCGGAAGGGGCCGGAGTTGTTCAGGCTGGGTTTGAGGATATTCGGATTTTCAGCCAGCACATCCTGCCAATACGCGGTCCAGTGATCCGCCCAGCGCGTGTCTTTCAGCAGACGGTCCACGGCACGCTCGCGGCGTTGCGGCGATTCCTCGGCGAGGAATGCTTCGATCTCTTCCGCGCTCGGCACCACGCCCACGGTATCTAGCGTGACGCGGCGCAGGAACTCCAGGTCTTCGGTCAGCGCCGTCGGCTCGATCTTCTGACTCGCGCTGGCAAAGCTCGCGCCCTGCATGATCCAATCGGCCAGCAGTTTGCGCTGCGCATCGCTGAGCGGATCACCTTTCGGCGGCATGATCTCATCGCCCGCGTCGGGATGAACCATGCTGATGAGCTGGCTCTCGGCAGGCTTGCCGGGAACGATGGCTGGTTTGCCCGATTCACCGCCTTGCTGCGCAGCTTCGAGCGTGTTCAGGCGCAGGCCGCCCTTCGCCTTCTCTTCATGACAACGGAAGCAGTTCTCCGCGAGGATCGGCTTGATCTGCTTCGCGAAATCAATGCCACCGGCGGCTTGCTTTCCTGCCGTGTTGGCCTTGGCCCACGAGGCGGCGAGGAGCGTGTCGATGCTTGCCAGCTTCAGCGGCTTCTTTTGCGCAATGACCTCACGCGCCTGCTCGTGGCGCTGTGTCCAATACGCGTCTTGTTTCGCCCGCAGGCTTTGGCGCTGCTGCTGATCATGCGCCGCGTAGAAAGCGAGGCGTTCTTTGCGGAAGTCGGCCCAGCCTTCATCGGTGAGCGGCACGACTTTCTCCGACGGCGTGAGCAGCGAGTGCATGCCATCCGCATGACGCAGGCTGAGGCTCGTCTCGCCCAGTGTGGTGCGCACGCGACCGTTCCCGGCGATCATTTCAAAGACGTAATCGTGCGGCTTGCCATCGCTCTCGATACTGATGCGTGTCTCGCGATCACCAGGACCGAGCAAACGCAGCGCAGGCCCGCTTTTCTCCGCCTCCGCATGCTCCACTTCGTTGTGCGCACCGCCGCCGGTCTGGCCGAAAAGGATCTCCGCGATCACCTTGCCATCCATCCACACGCGACCCTGACCACGCACGCGCATGAGCAGTTCCTGCTTGCCCGCAGGCAGCACGATTCTCGCCATCGCGCGCAGCAGATACGGATTGCTGCGCTCAGCACGCACGCCGGTTTCCGTGTATTTCTGCGCGATCTGGAAGAAGCCGAACACGTCCTCCTCATACACATCCACCGGCTGTGGATACTGACGCGGCCATTTCGCGGCCTTGCCGATGTTCTCGACGATCTCCACGCGCACCTTGCCCTTCGGCAATCCGCCCTCAGGCAGCATCGGCGTGTAAGGCTCCACCGGATAACGCGCCGCGATGATTTTCTCCGGCAAGACACCGCGATACAGCCGCACCTCGTCCATGAGTCCATCGAAGCTCACGCTCTCCTTTTTGCCCATCGACGTGCCGAGCCAGACCTCGTCGTTGTCCACCACCGGAGCCTGCTTCGTCGCGCCGCCCATGTCCCACGCGCCAGGCGCGAGTTCGCCGTCGATGTAGCCGCGAATCGTCTCCGGTTTGCCAAACTCATACGTCACCGCCACATGATGCCACCCGCTGCCCGTCGCGATGCCGCCCGTCGTCGTCCAGCGATGCCAGTCGCCCGCGTGATCGCCATCCTTGCGGCTGCGGAAGAGAAAGCTTGGCCGCAGGAAGCCGCCGCTGTCCCACAAGCGCAGCCCATAGTTTTGATTGTCCGAAGCCTGCCCCGGATTCGATGTGCGGCCTTTGCCGAGGATATAAACATTCCCGCCCTTCGGTGCCGAAGCCGGATTCACCCAGGCCTCGATGGTGATCGCGTCGCCATTGTCGAAATCAAAGAGGCTCTTTTCGCCCGGATCGGTCACACGGATGAAGCTGCCCTTTGCTCCCTCAAACCGCGCCGCCTTGTTCGAAGCCGGGATGTGCTTGAACTGCTTCGGCGACGGCCCGTCCTGCTGAAACACCACTCCGCCCTCGGCTTTGCCGATGTCAGCTTTGTCACCATCAAAAGACCACTGCGCAACGGGCGCGGGATCAGCGGCGAACGAGGTGCTCGTGAGGGCGAGAAGTGATAACAGGGACTTTTTCATGAGAAACCAGGGCGAAAATACGAATGCGAAAAGCCGCTTTACGCCGTCTCCGGCATGAAAGTGGGGAAGACGATGCCTTGGGCGGATGAGACGGGCGCGGTGGATTGCGCGACATGGAGTTCGACATTGCGAGCGCCCCACGCATAAGCCGTGCGCACGAGGCTGGCGGCAGCGCAGGGCACCAGGAAGACCAAGGTCTTGCCACGCAGGCCATCGAGCGCACGCCAGAGCAGCGCGGCGGCGATTTCTTCATCTGCGGTGACTCCGGGACCGATCATACTGAAGGACGGATGCGTGCTCATGGCGAGGAATCCGTTCAACGAGCCGTCCTCGCACTCTGAAACGAGCACGCGCCACGATCCGACTTTGTTTTGAAGGAAGAAGGCGAAGTCCTTCTCGCGGCGGATGCCTTGCTGCGACTGCTCGAAGTCAGCGATGCGCGCCGCTTCGTCAGATCGAGCTTCACGCACGCGATTCGATCCAGTTGGTTCGGGAGAAGTCATGCCGCTCTCTGGCACACTGATGAGCATGTCTTGAAAGATCGCACCGGGCACGAATGCAAGTCGTGTGTAGAGCGAGAACGAATCGAGGTTCAGCAGGCTGGACACCAGACGCGCGGGTTTGCCGAGGTTGCGGGATTTTTCGAGCACCGCCGCCATCATCTGCTTCGCGATGCCGCGTCCGCCCGCCTCTGGTGCTGTCGCCACGATGCCGATGGCGACATGCGTTTCGCGTTCGTGCGAGAAACACACGCCCAACACCTCGCCGGTTTGCGTGTCACGCGCGGTGACGGCTTCGCCTGGATCGAGCGCCTCATAGACCTCGGGGAAGAGCAGAAACGGCTCGTGGCTGTCGCCAAACTTCGCTCCCTGACGGAGGCGGCTTTCATACCACTGCACCAACGAGCGATGCAGCAACTTGGCGACGGCTTCGTGATCTGCGGCGCTGAGCGGGCCGAATGAAATGGAGAAGGACATGGCAGTGATCAGACGACTTCCCAGCCTTTGCGATACGTCTCCTTGATGAAGGGCTCAGCCGCTGGCAGGCCGGTGGCTTTCATGCCTGGAGCATCCCACTCGATGGGTTTCTGCGTGCGCAGCGAGAGCAGACCCAGCAGGGCGATCTCCGTGAGATGCGCCGCATAGGCAAACGGACTCGTGGCAGGTTCGCCGCCTTTGCAGGCGTCGATCCAGTCGCGGTGATGGCCGTTGCTGCGCTTCAGCTTCGGCGCAGGCTTCTGGTATTCGGCACGGCGTGCGTCTGGAAAGAGTCGTGGGGACCCACCGCCGCCATCGCATTGGATGACACCTTTTTCGCCCATGAAAAGGCAACCGCGCTTCGGTAGAGGGAAGCGTCCTAGCACCTCGGGAGTACGAGGCATCATGCCGCCATCATACCACGTCATGCGGATCTCCGGTCGTGATCCAGCGGCGGGGAAGGTGTAATAAATGAGCGCACCATGCGGGGCGATCTCGCTGTCCATCAGGCCTGCGGCATGAGCTTCGATGCGCGAAGGAATCGGCAGATCAAAAGCACGCACGGCGGTGTTCATGTCATGGCAGGCGAAGTCGCCGATGCCTGTGCAGCCGAAGTCCCAGAAGTCACGCCACGCAACGGGGAAGTAGGCGGGATGGAACGCACGTTCCTGACGCGGCCCGAGCCACAGATCCCAGTTCAGGCCCGCAGGCACTGGCGGCGTGTCGGTCGGCTTGCCGGTGAGCGTGGGATTCCATCGCTTCGCGCCGACCCAGACATGGATTTCCTTCACCGCGCCGATCGCACCATCCTGGATGTACTCGATCGTCTCACGCGTGCCGAGCGAGGAATGCCCCTGGCTGCCTAGTTGTGTCGCCACACCGGTTTCAGCGGCCACTTTGGCAACATGGCGCGCCTCCCAGATGTTGTGTGTCAGCGGCTTCTCACAATACACATGCTTGCCCGCACGCATCGCGATCACCGAGGCATACGCGTGCAAATGATCAGGCGTGGCGATGAGCACGGCGTCGATGGACTTCTCCTTCTCCAGCATCTCGCGGAAATCGACATAGTCAGCGCAGCGATGGTTCGGCGTCTTCGCCGCGTAGTGCTTTTCGATCTCCGCCTTCACCGGCAGGCGACCGCCCATGCCTTTGAAGTAGAAGTTCTCCAAGCTGAACGATTCCGCCGGGTCCGCCACCGCGATGATCTGCGCATCATCGATTTGCATCAGCGCCCGCACGTTCGTCCGCCCCTGCCCGCCGGTGCCGATGATCGCCACGTTCACCTTCTCACTCGGCGGCACATATCGCGGCCCGCCGAGCACATGCCGCGGCACAATGTTAAACGTCGCCACCGTGGCGGCGGCGGTTTTGAGGAAATGACGGCGTGAGGAGGGAGAGGAAGTCATGCGTGAGACGATACGCGGGAAGTCCGCCAATCTTCGTGCGCTGACCGGCTCTTCCTGATTGAAAGGACCGCCGCAGCGGATCTGACTGCCTTGAATGAATCGCCTCAAACGTGATGATGCAATGCTGCAAACATCAAAAACGCTTGGACAATTGGGGAACCTGAGCGGTTAAGTCGCCACAGCTCAAATGGTGAGCTTCGATTCTGTGGTTCCCAAAAGCTCCACGACAAATCTTCATGAAGCGTATCTTTGAAACTTACTTCACCTCCTGGTGGCTTCCGTCCTTGGTTTACTTGGGGCTTTTGGCTGGGTTTTCCGGGGCGGCACTTTCAACCTGGAGACCGCTGGTTGTCGCGGCCGATTGTCTCACCTGGATGATGGGCATCGCTCTTTTGGGGCTTCTTGCCGTGTCCATCAGGCATTTCATCAAGAAACAATGGGGCAAAGGCTTCGTAAGCCTGCTTCTGATCGTGGGGTGTGGGGTTGCGACAGTGCTGGCTGTTGGCTTTTTGGCCTTTGCCACCATGTTCGGCCCCAGCGAAGACGGTTTTGCTGATAATCTCAAAATTCCCGAAGGCATCGAGATTGCTGAGCCGGAGCGGGATGCGAGCGAAGAAAGCGAAGCTGCGTCTTTCGGTGGCACTGACGAACTCCAAGACGCCGTCCGCAAAGCGCTGACCATCCCCGGTAATGACAAGGTTGAGTTAACACCCGACATGCCATCTCTTCGGAAGGCGGCAACGGATCACGCAGTCACCTTCATGGAGTATGTCGAAGCCTCGCCAGACTGGCATGTATTTCTTGAACGCGGGAACCGCTTTGCCTCAAGAAGTTGGAGTTATGGTGAAGAGCCTCGTGATGAGCTACATGGTTACATCTCAGATTTCAGCGATGCGGCCCGCTTCCAAACCAGGTGCCTTCTATGCCTGGATCGGAAACAGTGGAGCAGCTATTCAGTCCAGCATGAGGAAGAGGGAAAGAACCCGATATTGCCCGAGATGACCAAAGGCAATGAATTGCATGAAAGCCGGGTGATGGTCGAATGTGGCGGAGTCTGGATCGAACTCTTTGAGCAGTCGGACAACCTTGAACGGCGAGTCACCAAGGCCACGATGGCTGCTTTGGAGAAGGAGTTTTCGGAGTTTCTGGCGAACCCGAAGGCTGCCGTAGCAAAAGCCCGGGGCCGATCCAGTGAACTGGCAAAGCGCTTGGCCGGCCCTGGCACCCATGGCTTTAGGTTACTCACGGGCATGCAACCTGGAATCTACACCGTGGCTTACTCGCTCAATCCTGGTGAAGCTGGCTCTGTGTATCTGAAAGCTTTCGAAGTCACACAAGGCACGCCGTTGTCCGCGACCAGGTTGGAGGAGAAATCAAAGACCCGGATGACTTGGTCCAATAGTCCCGAAGAGCGCTTCGGTGCCAAATCTGGTTTCACCGTTTACGAAGGCGATTGGGGCAAGCCATACGCCGCAAGGTTCGAAGTTTGGTTCGAGCCGGACTCAGGCAAAGGCCAGCGCAAGCTCTCTGAGCGAGTTTTCAAGATCGAAGGATGGCAGAGGTGAGATTCCGTGTGGAGTTGGGCTGCTTCCTGATCATCCCAGTCAGTCCCGAGCCACTTTTTCTGCCCGCTCAATGATCCTCGTGACATCCTCATCGAGCAGAAAACCCTCCGCCTGGAGCTTCTTCGCGGCTGTGGTGAGACGCGTCAGATACTCTGACTGCGTCGGATAACGTTCTTCGATGGACAAACGCGGGTCGCCGGTCTTTTCACGCTCGGCTTTGGTTTTGGCGAACGGCACAAACATGCCGTCGAGGGGTGATAGCATCGTTTCCGCGCCGGCTTGAGGCGAGCGGAGGTTCCAACCAGTGTAGGTGCCGAGCGGCACGGTGACTTCCGGCAGCACGATGCCGCTGATTTCATTGCCATCGGCATTCACGGCGGGCAGGAGCGTATGAAACGGCTTGCCAGTCTTCGGCGGAATGATGTCGGCGATGCCTTCGCTGTGGAAGCGCGGGCCGAAATCGAGTCGCGGAGGCTGGTAGGCATGGGTGGGCAGGTTGAGGCCTGGAATCTTCGGGAACTGCGATTTCCATTCGTCGAAGGTCACGAGGCTTTGACCGGCGAGACGCGGATGACGGCTCGGTGGCGGTGTTTGGCCGTTTTTCACCCACTCGACGAGATGCATGAGCATCGCACGCAACACGGGGCCGCGATCATCGAGCGTGTTGCGCGGCTGCTGGCAGATGCCGGGCGTGCCGTCGCTCTTGCCGAGATGCTGCGCACCGGCCACGAGATAGACACGGACGTCATCGGGCAAAGTGAGGTCGGTTTTGCCCTCCACATCGGTGTGCAGCAACGAGGCGGCGCGGCTCCAATATTCGGTGGAGGTTTGCGTGAATAGCATGCGCGGCGTGTGGCCGGACTTCCGCGAACGGGCGAGCGAGTCACCTGACTCGCCCGTGACGGGATCGGTCTGCGGCAGCGGGGCGAGCGGGAAGAACTCGCTGCCGGACAAATGGCCCTCGTGCTGCGTGCCATACTCCGTGCTCATGCGGAACCGATGGTTGAACATGCCTTTGCCAGAGCCTGCGACGTGGATCAAGGCACCCTCGAAGACGATGCGGCCCTGCTCATCGCCGTTCAGGCCTTCATAGAGGAAGTGATGAATAACCCGGCCGGACTGCGAGATGCCGAAGACGCAGGCTTTCTGCACCGCGCCGGCAAGCGGATTCGTTTTGGCATCGCCGTGACGAAAGAACGCCACGCAGTCGCGCATCGCGGTGAGGCCGAGACCGGTCACGCGGGGCTCTTTGGCCGTGTAAACGAGGTCGTAGAGCCAGCCGGGCCGCAAACCGGCCTTCACATAGACATGCGCGGCATCGGGAATGAGCTTGTCATTCTCCCAACGTCCAAACGCCCACTCCGCACGCGGCAGCTCAATGCCATCCACGCTGCGATGCGGTCGCATCGTGAGCGTGGCGTCGGCGTTGTCGAGACTCACCGATGGAAACGCCGCGCCAATGCCCCACGGGCTCCACGAGAAGGCGCGGCTGAAGACTTTTTCCGTGCTCGTGATCTCCAGATGCGCTTTGCCGGTGATCGTCTTGCCGTTCTCCGTCGCGATGGGCAGACCGCACAGCAGACGCTGCGTATCATCCGCCTGCACCTCCCCATTCCAGCCGCACCACAGCACGGAGAAACCCTGCTTCATGAGAAAGCCATGCCCAGCGTGCGCCTCTGTCTTCGGATCATTCGTGCGCTCACCATCGTTGAAGGTCCACAGCGCGAGCATGTTGCCGCGATTGTTTACGTCGTAGAGCAGCACGCCGTTGCCCTTGGTCGCATCGACCGGCTTCAGCAAAAAGAAGTCCGTCCAGCTCTCGACCTTGCCGCGAGCATTGCGTGGTGCCCGCTGGAGGTCGCTGATGCGTTCGTTGGCTTGGTTACCAGGATCCGTCTCGATGAACATCCGGCCTTTGATGCGTTCATAGGCACCCACGTGGCCAAAAGCCTTGCCATCGGCAAACAATGAGCGCTCGGTGAACTCGATGCGCACGACTTCCGCATGCAATGTGTTGAACCAAAGACAGGCAAGCAGGAGGCTGGCAATCGAGTGTGGTTTCATGAGACAGTCTGTTCATTTAGCAGGGATGCTGATTTCCTTGGCAAGCGCCCGCGTTTTTTCCTTCCACGCAGCCGTGTCGGTCTCGATGCAGCGTAGGATGACCTCGGCCTCGAACTTCGTGCCCGCGGCGACGGTCGCGTTGGAGTAGAGGTGGTTGTAGAGCTTGTGATAGACGGTCTTGTCCCAGTAGAAGGTCTTCATGCCCTGCCCGACGAGCGGTTTCGGATACCAGACCAGTGTCGCACGCTGGGATTTCGGATCGTGAATCGCGGTCCATTTCACATCCTCGCGCAGTTCATGACCACCCATGCTGTCGAAGGTGCCTTCCACGGAAGTGCCATCCGCTTTCTCCGCCATCCACTCCGTCGTTGTCGGCAGAAAGGGATGCATGAAGCCATACAGCACGCCGATCTTCACCTCCTCGGTGGTCTCGTAGCGATGCTGCTCGATCACGCGATCCTCCATGACGGTGTAAATCGCCTCGAGCTTGATCGTGCCCATCATGGACTGTTTCCGCAGCTCCGCTTGCTGGCCGCGATAGACGGCCTTGTCCTTCAGTTCGCAGGCTTTGCCATCCACGGTCAGCACGGCACTCGCCACCTTTTCCACACCGCCCTCGTTGTGGCCCGTGCCGATCCATTTGCCACCCACGGGTGAAAAGACGGTGCCGTAGAATCCGGTGCGGTCGGTGATGATGGCTCCCTTGTGCAGGATGCGGCTGATCGTCCAGGCGCGATCTCCAGCGAACTCGATGGTCATGTCGCGCGTCTCGACGGTGACGTAGGCCACCGGCCCGGGCTTCTCGCCTGCGGCGTGTGAATAACCGGCGAAGACACCCAGAGCGATGAGCATTAACAGAGAGCGGTGCATTGGAAACAAACGCTCTGTCTCAAGCCGATATTCGTCGCGAATGGAAGCACCGTTCGTGCAGCCTATGCCAGGATCTCCCTCACCACGCTGCCGCCTTGCAGTCCTGTGAGCCTGATGCGCCGTCCGCCGCTGACGACGGCAAGATTTTCGTGATCGAGACCGAGCAGATGCAGGATCGTGGCGTGCAGATCGCGGAAATGGACTTTGCCATCGACGGGGTTGGAGCCCGTTTCGTCCGTGCTTCCATGCACATGACCGGCCTTCACGCCGCCGCCGGCCATCCAGAAGGTGAAGGCGCGGTGCTGATGCCCGGTTTGATCTTTGTCCTGTCCGGGTGTGAGCCCAGGACGGCCGAACTCACCACCCCAGACAACGAGGGTGTCTTCCAGCAGGCCGCGCTCATCCAAATCATCAAGCAGAGCGGCAATGGGTGCATCGGTGGTGGCGCAATTCGCCGTCAGATCGCGGCGATGATCTGTGTGCTGATCCCAACTGCCGTGCGTGATCTCGATGAAGCGCACGCCTGCTTCGCAGAAGCGCCGCGCCAGCAGGCACTGACGGCCAAAGTCGCTCGCCTTGCAGGTGCCTGCGGCGAAGTTTTTGCCCACGCGGTAGCGCTCCAGGGTCGTCTTCGATTCCTGACTGAGGTCGAGCAAATCAGGTGCCGCCGCCTGCATGCGGAAGCCAAGCTCCATCGTTTGAATCACGCCTTCGAGCTGCGCATCATCGGCACGAACATTAAGATGATCGCGATTCATCGCCTGGATGAGATCGAGCTGGCGGCGCTTCACACTCATGGGCAGGTGATCGCTGTAAATGTTGCTGATCGTGGCCTTGCTCATGTCCTCGCCATTCACACCGATGGGCGTGCCGCCAAAGACGGAGGGAAGCTGCGCGGCGGAATATTCAGCGGGCTTCGCGGTGTTGAAGCTGATGAAGCCAGGCAGGTTCATGTTTTCTGTGCCAAGACCATACGCCACCCAGGAGCCCATGCTCGGGCAGGGTCGCAGGCGGTCGCCTGTGTGCAGTTGCAGCATCGACTGCGCATGAATGCTCGTGTCCGCCGTCATCGCATTCAGCACGCAGAGCTTGTCCGCATGACGCGCGATGTTTGGCAGCAGCTCACTCACCCACAGACCGCTTTGCCCGCGCCGCTTGAATTCCGCGATGGACCCTGCGTGTGGCTTCTTGCCGACCTGTGGCTTGTAATCAAAGGTGTCCATCTGCGCCGGACCACCGCCCATGTTCAGGAAGATCACTCGCTGCGCCTTTGCACGAAGACGTGGTGCTCGAGCAGTCAGATCCGCGGTTGCTGCACTCGCGATTCCGGACATCGCCAAATAACCGAACCCGCACGAGGCGGTGTGCAGCATCTGGCGTCTGGAGAGGTGGTTCATCGGCGCATTCATACGTGATAATCAGTCCACATATCGCAGCTCGTTGCTCGCGAGCAGTGCCTGACAAAAAGCCGCCCAGGCATCGGTGAGACGCTTGTTTTCGTCGTTCTGAGTGGAGACAAGCATGAGGTCAGTTTCACGGATGAAGTCCCGGGCACTGTGCATCTCGGAGTCCGTAGGTTTCCGGGCGAAGGCTTGCCGGTACGCGGCTTCGATGCGGGTCGTGGTGTCATCGGAAACCTGCATCAACCGTGCAGCGAATCGCTTCGATTGCCCAACGAGGAAGGCGTTGTTCAACAAATAGAGCGACTGAGTGGCAAGGGTGCTTGTATCGCGTTTTCCGGCCACGGTGATGGCATCCGGCAGATTGAAGGGGGTCAGCTCGGGCGGCATGGAGTTGCGCAGCATGAGCAGGTAAACACTGCGGTGTGTGCTGGGCTGATGCAGCGGGGGCAGCTCGTTGATCAGCACGTTTTGATGCTGGATGAGCGATCCTTGTCCCGGTTGCGGATTCAAATCGCCCGTGGCGGCGAGCATGGCATCGCGCACCGCCTCAGCATCGAGGCGGCGGACGCGGTGGGCACCAAACAAGGAGAGGCGGTTTTCAGCCGCCTCTGGCGATTGCAAATCGCCGTTCCCTGAACTGAGCTGGTAGGTGCGGCTGAGGACGATATCGCGGATGAGGCGCTTGATGGACCATCCTTCGCTCATGAAGCGCGTGGCAAGATGATCGAGCAGCTCGGGATGCGTCGGGCGCTCGCCCGTGATGCCGAAGTCATCCGGCGTGCGCACGAGGCCCTCACCAAAGAGGTGCTGCCACACGCGGTTCACCATCACACGAGCCGTCTGCGGATGTTGTTTGCTCGTGAGCCACTGTGCGAGCTGCAGCCGCCCGCTCTGCTTCGCATCAATCTGAATCCCGGGGTCGATGCCTCCGCAGGCGGTCAAAAATCCACGCGGGATGGGAGCACCGAGCTTCTTGGATTCGCCGTCGATGTTGAGTTTGCAATCGACCACCGTCTTCGCCTCACGCACGCCCATGGCGAGCGGTGTATCGGCGGCGTATTTGAAAGCAGGCTTCGCAGGAGGCCTACGCGGCTCATGCTTGGAGATTATGACCTCTGCTTCGGGCCGCACGGCAACCTTGGCCGCCATCTTGAGCTCATGCAGCGGCGTCTGCGGTGCGGTGAGGCCCTGATGAGCCGCCGCGCCCCACAGGGTCTCTGTGCTTTTAAAGATGCCCGCGAGAGCATAATAATCCCGGGTTGGAATGGGGTCCGTCTTGTGATCATGGCAGCGCGCGCAACCGACACTCAAGCCCATGATGCCATGGCCGATGACGCCGATCTGATCCGCCACGACATCCATCTCGAAGTTGTCATTCATCGCTTTTGCCGGTTTCGCGCCGATGGCGAGGAATCCGGTCGCGATGAGCTGCCTGTCCCGCTGCGCCTCCGAATCCGCCGGCAACAAATCACCCGCGATCTGCTCCGTGATGAAGCGATCATAAGGCATGTCTTCGTTGAACGCGCGGATGACATAGTCGCGGTATCGCCAAGCGTGCGGGAAGCTGGGATTGCGGCTCAGGCCGTCGTTGCCATTTGACTCTGCGTAGCGTGCCACATCCAACCAGTGGCGGCCCCAGCGTTCGCCGAAGTGCGGCGACTCCAGCAACTCATCCACGACTTGCTGGAAAGACAAATGGCGGCTGACAAATGCCGAAACCTCCCCGGCAGATGGCGGCAGGCCGATGAGATCGAAATAGACGCGCCGGATGAGCATCTCTGGGGCGGCATCCTTCGTGGGCGAGAGGCTTTTTGCTTCAAGCTTGGCGAGCACAAAGCTGTCGATGGCATGACGCGGCCATTCTTTGTTCCTAACCAACGGCACTCTCGGATTCGTGACGGGCTGATACGACCACAACGCGGCTTTGTCCGTTGTCACAGCCTTCTTGGCTGACTTGGGGGCATCCACTCGCGGATCAGGCGCGCCCATTTTGACCCAGGTGATGAAATCATTCACCACTTGCTCCGGCAGCCGCTTCTTCGGCGGCATTTCGAGACCATCGTAGCGCAGCGCTTGCACGATCAGGCTCTCATCCGGCTTGCCGGGGATCATCGCGGGGCCTGACTCGCCGCCAGCGATCATTTCCGAAGGCGCGTCCAGCAGCAGCTTTCCACCGAGCTTTTTCGCCTCCTGGGAATGACATTCGTAACACTGCTTCACCAGCACAGGCCTGATCTTGCTCTCGAAAAAGCTGCGCTGCTCCGCAGTCATGTCCGCCGCATTCACGCTGATCCCCACCAGCAGCCAAAAAAGGCTGACGATGTGCGGCAACGATGATGCTGGGGATGAAGACCTGCGCATGAGAGCTGAACCAACGTTCTCGGAACATGGCTTTTTGCCTCAGGGGCAAGATGCGCCCTTGGAAGGCCGCACCATCAGCATCAACACCCCGCACACGAGCAGCCCGCCCGCCGCGCATTGAAACAGCGTGCCCACATTGATCTGAGCATCGCGCAAAACACCACCGACATACACCGTGAGTCCGCCGACGATGCAGGAGAACATGTTCAGCACGCCATAACCCGTGGCGCGATAGCGGCTGTCAGACACCTGGCAGAGGATGGGCATCAGATTCGCATCTGAAAACACGCGCGTGAAACCGTAGATCGACAGTCCGGCGATGGCGAGCGCGAGCACGCTCGTGTTTGCCACCAACAACGTCGCAGGTGCGGCGATGAACAAGCCGATGGCGGGCACGAGGATGCGCGCACGATCATTCGTGCGGCTCCAGCGATCCGCCCAGGCACCGCCGACGAGTTTGCCGACAAACATCGCCACCGCCAGGAAGCTCGTGGCCGAGATGCCTGCCGCGCCTTGATCGAGCTTGAACTGCTCTTTGAAGAAAGTCGGCATCCAGCCCATCACCGCCCAGCCCGCCAGCGCCAGCAATCCCCAGAACGCGAGCAGCAGCAAAAACGAGCCGTTGCTGAACAAACTGGT
Organism: Akkermansia muciniphila; assembly: GCA_945882215.1. Classification (GTDB taxonomy): domain Bacteria; phylum Verrucomicrobiota; class Verrucomicrobiia; order Verrucomicrobiales; family Verrucomicrobiaceae; genus Prosthecobacter. The sequence continues at coordinate 36,542 of CAMCWM010000011.1, forward strand.
GAGCGCCTGGCCGAGTCGGGGCTGCTCCGCAGTCGATGTCACGACCCCACTCTCGCGTGGCGGATCACGCAGCACGAACAACAATCCAACGGCATAGGCGACACCGAACAGTCCGAACACATCGAACGCCGCGGCCCATCCATGCTTCTCCGCCACCCAACCGCCGATGCCCGCAAGGCCCGTGCCCACGCTGAGCCCGGTCATGTGGATGCCCGTGGCAAGCGAACGTGTGCTGCCACGATGGTAGTCCGCGATCAAAGCCAGCGCGGCAGGCAGATACGCCGCCTCGCTCAGCCCCATAAGCGCCCGCACGACGATCAGTTCCTCAAAACTCCGCGCATGACCCGTGAGCCAGGTCAGCAGCGACCACACGAGCAGGCTGAACACAATCAAGCGACTGCGATTGAAGCGATCCGCCAGGAAACCGGCGAACGGGCTCAGCAACCCATACACCCACAGGAAAACCGAGGTCAGCAGGCCGAACTGCGCGTCCGTCATCGGCACCGCCTGCGTCAGCGAATCCCTCATCGTGGTGATCATGATGCGGTCCAGGTAGTTCAGCGCCGCCACGACCCACAGCACGCCGACGATGAGCCACGCACGCGGCAGGCGATCTGTGTGCGAGGTGGCTGCCGGGCTCGTGGGGATCATGGGATCATCGTGATGTCCTTCCGCAGCTTCAGGCGTCCGAGCGGATGCTCGCCGATGAGCCAGACTTGCAGCTTGCCAGGCTTCTTCAGCAGACCGGCGGGGATGGTGAGTGATCCGGCGCGTTGTTGCTCTTCGGTGAGGAAGAGCGGGTGGCGTCCGTAGCTGTCGGCGGAGTTCCAGAGATAGACGGCAATGACCTTCATGTTCTCAGAGCCGAACCCGACCTGCCATCCACCGGCCATAGGCACGTTATCGGAGGGCAGACGAAGGTCGAGATCGCACACCGCAAACTCACAGGCCTGACTTTGCGAACCATCCTTGTGAATCACATGCGCCGTGTAGTCGCCGCAGGTTTCAAAGGTGCGCTCATGTACGCCAGGACCATCGAGAGCGATTTCTTCCACCGCTTTGCCACCACGCTGGATGACGAGAGACTCCACGCCGAGCTTGTCGCGGTCCATGACGTGAAACTTCACCGGCTTGCCCTTCTGATACGGCACCCAGTCACCGAGATCGAGCAGCAGTGAGCGATTGATCTTCGGCGGCATGGCATCGGCCTCGTAGTTCGGGAAAAGCAGCGGCTCAGAGCGGTTCGTGCCGCGCCAGGCCTCGCGATCTGTGATGCGAAAGAGCTGCTTGTTCCGCGAGGAGAGGTGCTTGTTGAAGGCTGCGGCGCTGCGCTCCGTGGTTGCAGTGGTCGGCGGACGGCTTTCCTCGATGCGCACCGAGATCACGCGGCCTAGATCATCTTTCGTCACTGCCGTCACCATCTCCACATGCGAGCCAGAAGTCTCCGTGGCATGAGGCGTGTAGATCACATCGCCCACCTGCGCGGCCTCGGCTGACTGCGACTCCACCAGCGTGATGCCACCGCTGATCTCAGGTCCATAGCGACGGCTCACCTCCCAGATGCCGCAGCCCAGCGCGTAGCTGGTGTAGGAGGAGCAAACCATGCCGTAGTAGGCGGCGGCATTGGAGACCTTGCCCGTCAGATTTTCGGTATAGAGCACGCTCTGTGGATTCTCCACCGCCGCGAGAAAGGTGCGCAATCCGATGTCGAAGCCGATGTAGCGCCCCTCCGACCTCACGCTGGAGTAAGGCACCCCGGTGTATTCTTTCCCCGCTTCAAAGAAGCCACCGCTACGATTCGGCAGCGTGCCCGCCACCGGCGTCCATTTCACCCGCGAAAGCAGCTGTGCATGGGCCGAGGCATCTTCCTGCCAGGTTTGAGGAGATGCTGTGGGCTTGTCCACGGCCAGCAATCCGCCGGATGACATCCAAAGCGCAGCCATGGCAGCAAGCCACGCGCGGGAGATGGAAAGGGAGAATTTCATGCGGTGGGATGGAGAGACGATGAAGCCTAAACGGAGGCCAAAGCCGGGAACTGGTCAGGAAAGTGGCGCGAGACCTTTCGCCTGCCCTCTTGCGCCTTCCTGATCTCTTGCGGTGCGGTTCATAGAACTGAACGCGGAATCAGCCCGTTGCCTCATCGCACCTTCTCCCAGTCAAACTCCAGCCGGAGGATCTCCGGCACTTTCTGCGCACCGCTTTTATAAGTGACGACATGGAAGCCTGTGCGCCCTGCCTGCTCCGTCCAATACGCCTGCGCGTAGTAGCCATCCGCCACCGGCTTCTTCTCCGCATTGTCCAAAACCACATGCCGTGTGATGTCGAGTGTCTGCGGGTCAAACTTGAACAAGGCAAGCTGCATCAGCCCCGGCGCGACCCAGTTTCGTCCGAGCAGATACGACGAGCCATCACGCTGAAACAAACGCGGCCTGCCGATGTGCGAGGTGATGATCTGATGCGCGGCAGTGAGGTCCTTCTTCTCGATCAGCTTGAACTCCGCGTCCATGCGCAGCAGCCACTCGCGATTGTCATAACCACGCGCCGTGACGATGAAGCCATCGCCATGCGCCATGAACGCGCTTTCATTGATCGGCGCACCGCCGAGTTCGGTCGTGATGCTGCGGACGAAGCGCCATGTCAGGCCGTTGTCATCGCTGCGGATCACATCCACAGAGCCCGGCTGGCTCTTCGTCTTGTGAACGAGTTTGCCGCCGGTGAGATTCGCAAAGGTCATCACCAGCATCCAAGTCGTTTGGCCGCGCGTGATCGAGTCAAACGCATAGCCATACTCCACGCCATCGATCACGCCCGCCCGCTGCACTGGCCCGAAGCTCTTGCCGCCGTTGTTGGACCTCACCACGGCCAATCCCGTCCGCAGCGAGCCCTGCGCCGCCTGCGCGTCGATGTAGTTCGCCACGTCCCCGTTTCCAAAGCGCACCCACTCGCCCATCTGCATAATCTCGCCCTTCACCGCCGCCAGCGTGCCCGTGGCGAGCACCTTGCCAGACGCTTTCTCCAGCCTCAGCAGCTCCTGCGTCGCCCCCGCATCCGCCGCGTGTGCTTTCCCACGCTTGAAGCTCACCAGCACCTCATCCCCCAGCTCGATCACCGCCGGAAAGGCCAAGTAATCGCCATCCGAGACCAGCGTGTGAATCTCCTGCGCAGGAAGGAGCGAGGCAAACAGAGCGAGAGCCGAGATGAAGAGACGTGACATGATCGACCATCAAACGTCCCCTGCTCACCCGTCCATGCATCCACGCAGGAGATCAGCTCCCGAGGATCAAAGTCGAACGAGACAACCGGCGTCGGCGGTTCGAGAACTTGCTGGGGCTCAAGCCGTGGTGCCGGGGGGCTTCAAGGCGACAAGGGAAGGCGATGGCTCGCAGTTGGCGTGGTCAGAGTTTTGCATGCTGCCATCGTTTCCTCTCGATGTTTAAGTGCTTCATCACTGCTACCCAGCCCCCGTGATACGTGGCAATTCCATCAAGCAGCCCACTGTCTTCACGGCGAACTTCCATCGAGTTTGGAAAATGTCCGAGACGTGCAGCCATTGTCTCGAGACACTCCTTCACATACTCAAAGTTTTTCAATGCTCCGCTTGAACGTTGAGCCGGAGCGAAGCCCAATCTTTTCGCGACGCCATGCCACCCTCCGTGATACTTGCCTATGGCAAAAAACAGACCGGAGTCTTTAGACCGAACTTCCGTTGAACTGGGGAAGTGTCCCAGAAGCGCCGCAATCTTGTCTAAGCCTTCTTTGACATGCTCAAAATCCTTTAATTCACCTTTAGGACGTTGAGCGGTGGTGAAGCCCAGTCTCTTTGCAACATTTTGCCACCCGCCGTGAAAGCGATAAATGCAGGTCACAAGGTGGTATTCGCCCTTTGCACGAAGCCCGTCCATCGTGATCGAACCAGGCACCTCTTTTGCATGCTGTCTTAGCCGACGTTCAACTTTTTCAAAACTCGCATACTCGAACGGCGGCCTCCCTATTTCCTCGTCAGAGACGATCTGTTTCTTGAACGAAGCATACTTCTTGATCACGCTTACCAGCTTTTTCTTGATGCGAGGAACCGTGTCGTTGAATTTGATTTCTATGAGCTTCCAGTCGGTCGTCGCGTAAAGCTTCTCCTTCTTCTGCCACTGGTCGCGATACCTGCGACAGGTGATCGAATTCGTGTTCTCCAAATCAAAGCCAAGGCACTCGATTATCCACTCACCGCCAATGCCGAAGTCCCCAGCGTATTTTGTTCCCGGCTTAATTTTAGGATGCAGCACATGGGCAATGCCAAAACTATACAAGACGTTGTCCACTTTTTGCTCCAAGTAGCTTTGCACTCTGTGTCCATCAATAGCGACCCAGTCTGCACAAGTCCGATACCCGATCTTGGATTCCATTTTTCGATACCCACCGTGATGCTTGGCGATGGCATGGATCAAATCCGGTCTGCCCATTTCAAGAAGTTCGGCTCGGCTCGGCAGATGGCCTAGCGATTCGCAGATTGGCAGCAGCTCGTCCTTTAGCCGACGGAAGTCTCTGAACCAGTTCTTTGGGGTTTCAGTCTCTTCGTATCCTAATCTTCTCGCAACGATCGCCGTGCCCCCAAAATGCGAAAATGCTCGATGCAAGTGAAGCCCCAACCCTCTCAACTCCCGCTCCGTGGGCATTCGCCCAAGTTTTTCACAAACTGGCTTCAGTAACCCCAATAGGAATTCAAAGTCCTTTTGTGCTCCGTCAGGCAGCCTGACCCTCTTGAGGCTAACCCCGAGCTTTTTGGCAATGACAATTCGGCCTCCATGCTCGGCTATCACTTTCTCCAATGAGTTGGAGCCTCGTTCCTTCAAGACCTGCACCAATTCGACCCGCGTCGGCATTCTCCCAAATGTTTCACAGATTGGGACAAGCACTCGTTTCAAGTCATCGAACTCCCGGAATGTCCCATCTAGACGCTTTTTCACGTGCTGATAGCCAAGCTTCTCAGCAACCTTGCGATACCCTCCATGATGCCTGCAAATGGCGCTGATAAGATCACTTCTCCCCAACCGAGCCAAATCTGCTCCTGAAGGCATCTTTCCCAGTATCGAGCAGATCGGAATCAATTCTGTGCGCAGATTGTCGAAGCTTTTCCAAAACCCAAAACTCTTGGGCGTTTGATCCTCAAGCATCCCAACATTCGCATGCTTCTGAACTTGCTTGGTCATTCTCGTTAATGGGCGATTGCTGGGCGAGCACAGTTAAGCCTTCAGGGTAAAGGGGTGTCCAGATTTCCGAATAGGCTTCTCGGAAATCTGGATGCAGCTTTCCCATTCGAAGAAGAACTTCCTCATGTATTCCAGATTCGACCTCGAAAACCCTCTCCCGAACTCCTCCGTCAGCCTCGCTGACAGCTCCTTGAGTAGCTCGGAGCCATACGCCGCACGCTTCGCGCCTTTTTGCTCATGCTCGACGATGCGGCGGCCGATTTCGAAGTTGGTCATCACCTGGAAGGTGTCCACGACGGTGGCGACACCGCGCCGGGCGCTCTGGATGAGCTGGCGTACCTCGGTGAGCAGGCCACTGAGGCTGTCTGGTTTGGTTTTGGCCGTGGTGAGCGATTTCTTGGAGGCGGACGGCTTCTTCATAAGACAGCGCGGAGCTTGGTCAGCACCGCAGGGCATTGCAACGGGCAGTTTCACACCACACGGCCTCACCCATACGCCCGCACCTCGACGACTAGCGCATGGTCGAGGCCGTTGGTGGCCGTGATGGTGAGGCGCAGGGCGGTGACAGGCCCGGCGATGGTCAATAAGTGCCTTCGATGCCTCTGGTGGTTGTTGGTGATAGTTTCGACGGTTTGCCAGCCTGTGGGTGTTTCGACGCTCAGCTCGTAATCGCGCACCGTTTCGGGCTGGGGGCGGCCCCAGAGCATTTTTTGGGTGTAGCCGTCGGCTTGCGACAACGTGAGGAGGCGGTGCAAACCGGTATCGAAGATGAGGACGACCTCGCGGAGGCAAACAGGCTCGTTCCAGCGGATCTCGAGCGTGGCGGGCAGTTCGCGGCTCATCCAGCGATGCAGGCCGGGAGACTGGCGATCAGGCGGCAGCTTCGTGACGATGCGTGTCTGGCCGCTGCCGATCATCTCAGGACTGCATTCGTTTTGTTGGCAGGAGAATGAAGGCAGGAGAATCTCAGAATCCATTCTTCTGCCCCCATTCTCCTGCCTATTGGATTGGAAAGAAGAGGCCGTAATCTGTGCAGCGGTGCGCACGAGATCGTGAGGGTCTTCGTTGGAGACGCCGATCAGGTAGCAGTCATCGCGCAGGAGCTGCTGCTGGATGGCGTGGACGAGATTCACATCGGCGGCGATGTCGGCTGGGAGTACGTTTTGTCGCAAAGCGAGCGCCGCTGCGGTGCCGACGCCTTGCCCGACGACGGCGCAGGTGGCCATGACGCGGGTGGAGGCGAAGGCGATGTGCGTGGCGGAGATGTTGCGGCCTGCGAACATGAGATTGCGCGGCCCGGTGGACACGCAGCAGCGCAGTGGGATGTCGTAGATGAAGGGCAGATGATGCTGCGTGCAGGGCGGCAACTCCGGCGCATCGATGCCCTCGGGCGGATGCGTGTCGATGGGCCACCCGCCGAAGGCGATAGCATCGGGGAAGGCGCGTGACGTGAGCAAATCGTTCTCCGTGAGAATGTGCTGGCCGATGAAGCGGCGGCTTTCTCGTTTGCCGGGCACGAAACCGATCCACTCCAGCGCCCAGTGCGAGGCGTCGATGTCGGAGTGGTTTTTGACGAAGTCCCACACGCCGAGCGTGATGGCGAGCAGCTCATCGCGGATGCGTTCGTTGTCCTTCAGCGTGTCGAGGCAGCCGCCCCACTCGATCCACCAGTAACCGTATTCGAGACCGAGATCGAAGCCGCTTTGGCCGTAAGGCCGCAGTTTGAAATCCTCCGCCGTGAAGCTCCGTGCCCACGGCGGTGCAGTGAAAGGGATCGGGCGATCATGCTTGCGCGCCTGGAACATTATGGACGAGCCGAGCGTCTTCGCGTCCGCCTCATCCTGCGCTAGTGATTCACCGAACTGCGCCTTGCTCTCGCGTCCACGCATGAACGGCGCTCCAGCCTCGATGCCAAGCCGTCCATCGCCCGTGCAATCGACGAAGGTCTTCGCGCGAATGACGAAGGCGTCCTCCGTGGACGGCCTTTCAGCACGCACCTCGCGAATGAGTCCACCCTCGACAACGGCGCTGACGACGGTGGTGTTCAAGTAGAGTGTGAGGTTCGGCTCGCGGCGGCATTTGTCGTAAAGCAGCAGGTCCATCAGTGCGGGCGAGCGCTGCGGATTCTGCACGGCGAGATCGAGCCGCAGTTCCTCGATAATGCCGCCCTCGCGCAGCTCGTTTTGCAGTTCCTCGCCACCGCTGAGGCCCGTGGCACCGACGATGTGCATGCGCACCTCACTGCTCGCATTGCCACCGAGCACGCTGCGATCCTGACAAAGGATCACGCATGCGCCAAGCCGTGCCGCCGCGAGCGCGCAACACACGCCTGCGATGCCGCCACCGGCCACGAGCAGGTCGCATTCGAGAGTCTGCTCGGTCACTGGCATGACGCGTCAGAGTTGCACCGCTGCGCGGGCTGCTTTCATGCCCGTGGAGACGCAGCGGAAATCGCTGATCACATTGAAGAAGCGGAAACCCATGTCGTGATAGCCCTTCACCTGCTCGGGGGCGCAGGGAATAGCCGCCACCTTGCCGTGACGAGCACAAGCATCAGCCACGCTTTGCATAATGGCGCGAACTTCGGGATCGTCCGTCTTGCCGAATTTGCCAAGACCGAGAGTGAGATCCGCAGGGCCTACAAACAGCACATCCACACCCGGCGTGGCCGCGATCTCGTCGATGTGCGGCACGACCTCCGGCTCCTCGATCTGCACGACGAGGAAATTCTCGTCATTCGCCTTTGCCAGATACTCCGCAGGCGGGATGCGGCCAAAATCCGCCTCCGCGTGAATGCCATCAAAGCCACGTGCGCCGAGCGGTGGGAACTTCATCGCCCGCACGACCTCGCGCACCTCGTCGGCATGCTTTACACGCGGCAACATGATACCACGAGCGCCGGCCTCGATGAGTTGGAGCACGTCCGTGTAGTTCGATGGCTTCACGCGGATCAGCGCATCCGCGCCACCGAGCCGACATGCCTGGATGAGCGCGTAAACCATGGATGCATCCATGCGCTTGTGCTCCAGGCAGATCCATACGGCGTCATAGCCCGATGACGCGATCATCTCGACCAGTTCAGGGTCGGTGTAGCACGACTTCGCCGTGATGACGGTCTCGCCAGCGCGGATTTTTTTGAGAACAGAGGAGGGCTGCATGGATCAATCAGCCTTCTTCAATTCCGCCAGCATCTCCAGCAGGTTGTTCGTGAGGATGACGCTGGTGTCCTCCTGCACCTGGTTCGTGCCGAGCCAGGTCTCGTAGCCGCCGAGCTTGTGCTGCTCCAGCGTGGGCAGGTAGCCATGGCGGCCATTCGCGAGACCGATGACCATCGTTTGCGGGAACGAGCTGCGCTTTTTCAAATCGAGGCCGATCTCGACAAAGGTCTCGAAGGGAATGGCGCACACGGCGAAGTCGCCGATGCGGATGGCCTGGATCTTCACCGTGAGAGTCTCCTCGGGTCGCTCGGCAGCGTTCACCACACTGCGCGCGTAGTTTTGAGCGAGACGCGGCAGCTTTTCGATGGCGTCTTTGTCTTTGACCGCGAGCACGGCCTTCGCTTCGGCGACATCCTGCGAGGAAGGACGGCGATACTTCAGCGTGATCTCGCGCTGCACCATGCCAAGGCGCGTGTCAGCCTGATGCTTCTCGATCTTCCGATGCGCGAGCCATGCCGTGTCCGTTGCCTTTTGCGCCACGATGCGGATCTGCTCAAAAGGTTCGCGTGGTGGTCGTATGACGCCGAAGGGGATGTTGTTGATGTCTCCCGAGGTGCCGTTCGACATCATGGCGACGAAGTTTTCATCACCACGAATGCGCGAAGGCATGAGGCGGGCGAACTCGCCGAAGTAATCGGCCGACATCTGACCGCCGGGAGCACCGCCAACGTAATGGAGCGAGTAGTTGGCAAACAGCGCGATGGGCTTCCGCTTCAAGTCCTGCACCGAGAGGATGGTGATGTCGGGATCGGTCGGCCCAGCAGGGCGGTCGATCACATCGGGGCTGGTGCCGGGGTTCATCTTCACCGTGTCGAGCCGGCCAAAGGGATTCAGCGGCATCTTTCCCGGCTTCAGATACCAGCGGCGGTTGAAAACTTCGTCTGGCAGTGGATGAGCGGCGGCTCCGATAGCGGCAGGCTTGAGCGCCGCGTGAGCTTGAATGATGGACCCGGCCACGCCTTCGACGAACTGCTTGTAATACGCTGCCGCAGCCTCGCTGCGTGTGTTGAGCGACGGGCCGCTGTGCGTGTGTGTGGATGAAATGAGCATCTTGTCCACCGACATGCCCGTCTTCGCAGCAGCGAGCACCTTCGCCGCGTTCAGCACATCGGGACCAGCGCCGAGATTGTCCACCACGACCATCGCCAGTGAGGTTTCGCCATTGTCGAAAACGAGCGCGCGTGAATGAAACGGATCATGCGCCTTCTCCGCCATGTTCGCGCTGAAACCGCCGGGCATGTTCATGGGAAATTGCGTGGGCGTGATGTCCACCGCAGCGGCTCCGGCGCGGAGCGTGTGATTCTGAGCCGAAAGGGTGGATGTGACGAGAAGGATGAGGCCGACGACAGTTTTCATTCCTCTCACAACGTCCCGGCATGTGCTATTTCGCGCAACTTTTCAGCCGAAACACCAGCGCACAATATCACAGCACGAGGAAGGCGATCTTCTCTCCGAGACGCACATACAGCCGGTTTCCGACGAGCGCTGGATGGCTGAGGACGTGGGTGTTGTTGTCGCAGAGCCTCAGGCGGTCAAGTTCACGCGGCGGCATGCTTTGCACGTCGTGGAGCAGCAGGACGCCTTTTTCGCCGAGTGTGAGCACGCGGCGGCCATCGGTGATGATACTGGCGTAAACACCGAAATCGCGATCCTCCAGGGTTGCGAGCGGTTTCAGTGTTTTCGCATCGAGAACATGCAGATTGGTGTGAAAGCCGATCAATTTCCCTGCCACGATCACGGGTGTGTGGGAATCAGGTGAGAGGTCTTCATGCTGCGCGAGCGGCTTGAAGATGAGTTTGCCCTCCGCATCGAAAGCGTGGACACGGGTGCCGTTGTTTTCACTGCTGAGGAGGAGATGCGCGCCGTCGAAGATCGGCGTGGGCACATTGAAGTCACCCGCGTTTGGCGGCGTGTGTTCCCAGAGGCGTTTCCCGGTGGCCGGATCCCATGCGCCGAGGGTTTTCTCGTCGTAGCCGATGAGTTGCGGCTTTCCGTTCATGGTGGCGTGAATGAGCGATGCATACGCGGCACGGCGACCGGGCGTTTGCCAGAGAAGATCGCCGTTTTCAGGATCGAGCGCGATGATGCTGGCCTCGGTGCCGCCGGGCTGCACGATGAGTTTTTTGTCGATGAGCAACGGCGAGGCGGCGTGGCCCCATTTGGGCAGCGGGGCGTCGAATTCGAGCGGGAGATGGCTGGTCCAGATGAGTTCACCGCTTTTTAGATCGAGGCAGTGCAGATGACCGAAGGCTCCGAGCAAAAAAAGACGCCCCTCGGCGATGAGGGGCGTTGCTCTCGGCGAGTTGCCGTAGTCGAGCGGCGTCCGCGCAGGCGCGGGCGAGACGTATCGCCATCGCTCGCGGCCTGTTTTCGCATCAAGGCTGAGCCACATGTCCGCCTCGTCCAAAGTGTCGCGGCAGCTCACGATGACCTCGTTTTCCGTCGCGGCGAGACCGCCGATGCCATCGGCGGGCAGCGTGGCCTGCCACGCGAATGCGGCGGTGACAGGAAGTTTTTCCGGCAGCCACTCCACCGTGCCGTCACGATGCGGGCCGCGGAACTGATTCCAGGAAAGCGGTTTCTTGGGCGGTGTGCTCGCGTCCGGTTCGTCCATGCCAATGAAGCCGAGCAGGCTCTCCATGATTTGCAGCAGCTCGGGATCGCCGCCGGTGTCGAGCAGCGCCTCGGTGATGGCCTTGCGGCGTTCTATGTCGAGCTTCGCGCTGGCAAAGGCGGTGATGAAGGGCACGTCGGCGGTTTTGGCGATGACGACGAGATCGCCCTTCTTGATGGTGCCGCAGCCGGAGAGCAGCGGCTCCGCGTAGCTGGAGATGACACCAGCGGCTTTCTCGGCAGCGGGCAGTTTCATGAGCACCTCGGCGGCGGCGGAGCAGGAGGAGGCCGTTTCGAGCTTCTTCGGCGGTGCGACGCCGTTTTGCTTCAGTGTGGCGAGGATGGCGGCGTTTTTCTCGTCACAATCGGCGGGGCCGAAGAGGATGCGCACGCCTTGGAGGTCGGAGACCGACTTCAACGGTGAATCGTGGCGCACGACGATCAATCCCTGCTGGCTGGCGCTGCCGTCCTTGCCCGTGAGGCGAGCGACGGGCGCGAAGTCGAGCTTGTTCTTCGCCGCCTCGCTCATCACGACGGATTGTTTGCCGATGATGATGTCCGGTGCCTGCGGCATGTCCTTCAACGCGGCGGCGAGGGTCTCGGCGTGATGCACGGTGACTTCGGCGCCGAGTTTTTGCTGAAGATGCGCGGCGAGCACGCGATAGTTCCGCTGCGCGTAGCCTTTCACACAGTCGCAGGCCAGATCCTTCGACAGTGGGTCCATGACGAGCACGGCGAGCTTGTCCGCGGCGGCGGCGGTGTGCGCGAGGAGCGCGAGGGTGAGAAAGGCGCGTTTCATGGTGGATCAGTTCCGCTGAAAGGTCTTTGTGCCGGCGCTGAGCTTCATTTCGAGCGTGTTGGCGTCCACGAGCTTCACCTGCGTGGCGAAATCGACGTAGCCGTCGTCCTCCTCGATCTCGAACTGGATCAGACCGTTTTCGACTCCACTCGCATACCAGCGGCGGAAGCCGCCCGTGCCGCCGCGTGTGGCGGCGAGTTCGAGATTGAGGCTGTGATCGTCTTTGAAGGTGAAGGCGCTGAAGCGCGGCTCCGGCGTGTATTCATAAGGATCGTCGCTCGGCGGCGGCGCGGGCGGTGAATCCGGCGTGCTGACCTCCACCCAGCGGCCGACGAGCTTCAGCGCGGTGTCCTCGGCCTCCTTGAGCTTGCGATCCAGTTCGGCGACGAGCGGCGCGGCCTCGGCGTTCGGCAGCATGATGCAGATGTGGTTCATGTCCTGATACTGCACATAATAACGGTCGCGTTTCGTGTCGTGGCCGAGCGCGACGTGCTTGCATCCGCCGCCGATGCGTGCGCGGCCGATCACGGCCTGAATCTCGCCCTTGTCATTGAAGCGCTTGATGTGACCGATGCTCGACTCGGCGGTGACGATGTCGCCGTTCGGGCAGCAAAGGACGTTCATGGGGTTGCAGCAACTGCCGAAGCCGTTTTCGTCGTCGCTGTGGCGTTTGCCGAAGGCGTTCAACTTGGTGCCGTTGAGGTCGTAGAAGCCGACCTGGAACTTGGTGTTCTCTGCGGTGAGGATTTTGTCGCCGCTGGTGATGATGTCCATCTGGCCGCAGCAGCCGCGCAGACCGCCGATGACCTGACGCGGCTTTTCAAAGGCGGGACTCGTGCGCCAGACCTCGTAACCGCGGTTCAGGTAGAGCGTGACGAGCACGTCCTCGCCAGCGAGCGCGATGCTGGGCGTGCGCATGCGATACTGCATCATGCTGGCGATGCGGGGCTCGGAGATCTGATCGGACTTCGACAGCATCTGCACCGTGGATTGCAATGAACGCAGGCGCATCTCATCGCGTGGATTCTTGTTCGTCTTGAGCGACTCCTCAAGGCGGGTGACCTGCCTCTCGATGGAAGCGATCTGGGCCTTGCGGCTGGACGCGTAATCGATCTCCTGCTTTTTGAGTTCGGCGATCACCTCCGCGCGCAGCTTCGTTTCATCGAGATCGAGCAACTTGAGCACCGTGGTGCGCGTGATGATTTTCCCCTCAGCATCGAAGCGGCCAATTTCGCCCTCACCCGCCGCGTAAAAGCCGCCGTCCTTCGTCAACGCGATGGCCTGCGGCGCGAAGGGCAGCTCGACCTCCTTTTTAAGTTGTTTGTCAGCACCGTAGGTCTGCACCCAGCCGCGTGGCGCGCCGGGGACGGGTTTGCTGTTGTAGCGGGCCTGCGGTGAGATGGCGGCGACGATATTCCCGGCCTCATCGAGCACAAAGGTGTGCATGGTTACCGGGCTGGGGCCGTGGGCGGGTTTCAAGACATCGGTCTGGCGATGCGTGGGCTGGAGGCTCTTGTCCGAGGAGGCTGCGAAGGCTCCGACGGCGAACACGAGCAGCGTGAATGTAGGGACGATGCGCATAGGGTTGGCAGTTAAAGATTGCGATCGGGGTGTATTGCACTGGATGGGCAGATGAAAGTCAACGGCGATCTTCCGGTGGCTGCTGCGGGTATTTGAGCAGGAGCTGCCGCAGGTAGTCTTCCCGCTCAAGCTCAGACTCAAAGAGCGGCCCACCATTGATGACACGGCTCTGTCTTCGCAGCGCGGCCTCACCCGGATAGCTGTCGCCCATCACCTCCCGCAGCGCGATCTGGGCGATGGTACGCACGGGATAAAACTGCTCCCGCAGAGTGCCGCAGCCGCCGTTGACGACGAAATGATCGTCCTGCAACGCGGTCAGGAACCAGTCGATGGTACGGCGGTCCTTCAGACGCCGCAGTGTCCTCGCCGCGCTGATGCGCACGGCGGGAAAGTCCGACCAGGCCATCTGCCGTGCCGCAGGCTCGATGAAATCCGCGTCACCGAGCGCGGCGGCGATGACGATGAGCATGCCGCGCATCTCGTCATCCGTTTCGCGGTCGATTTGCTTGCGCACCTCCGGCAGCAAACCAGCGCCGAGCTTGCGACAGTCCGCGATGATGGCCTCGCGCTTTCTCTCCGTCGGCATGCTGCGCTGGGACCAGGAATAATCCGCCTCCGGGTTTGCCGGATCACACTCATGCCGCAGCCGGACGAGAATGCCTGCAAAGGCAGAACTCGGCCTCTCGCTCCAGTTCAGCACCAAACAAGGCACGAGCACAAACAGCAGGATGACGATGAAGCGGTCGTGACTCATGCCGATGCAACGAACCAGCCCGCATCTCCATTAGCGCCGCGGATTCTCATACCAGACGACGCCGAGCTGGTCGCGCTCCTCACAGGTGATGACATCCAGATCGCCATCGCCGTCGAGATCGAGCGTTTGCATGAGATCGAACTTCACACCCTCCGGGCCGCCGAGCGTGTGCTGTTTCCATGGGCCGCCGCGTTGCTGCTCCAGCCACACAATGCCCTCGCGCCCGGCTTTGGCGTTTTCGCAGGTGAAAAACAAGTCAGGCAGCGCATCGCCGTTCACATCGGCGATTTTGGCCGCCTTGGCATCGCCGAGGTTCGAGCCGTCGAATGCCAAAACATGCTCCTGCCAGCCGCCGCCGGCTTTTCGCAGGCAAATCACGACTTCGACAGGTTTCGCGGCCACGACGACATCTGCGAGGCCATCGCCATTCACATCGCCGATGTCGGCGAACATGACTTCTTTGCCCAAAGCGCCGATGACGTGCTCCTTCCATGCCGCGTGTCCGCGATTCGCGGTCGCGCCTGGATTCTCGAGCCAGAAGACGCCGGGGCGCCTGCCTTTGCGGTCGCTGATCACGGCATCGTCATCACCATCGCCATCCATGTCATGTGGAATGACGGACATGAGCCAGCCGGCATCGCGCAGCTTGTGATACGACCATGCGGCAAGGTCATCGGCCTTCGCGGGAGATTGCAGCCAGCCAACGGCGGCACCTTCGCCCTTTGAAGCGAGCAGCAGATCAATGCCATGCTGCCCGTCGAGATCGAGCGCGGTGGCCTGCATCCACATCTGTGTGTCCTTCGCCGCAGGGAAAGCATCCGTGCACCACTGACCCTCCACGCGCCGATGCCAATACAAAGTGCGCGTCTTGCCTTCCGTGCCGCTGACGATTTCAAGTCGTCCATCGCCATCGAGATCGGCAAAGATCGCCTCCTCCACGTTTTTGACCTCGCCCACGGTGGTCTGCGGCCATGGTTCGCGTGCCTTCGCAGGGCCTGGATTCGCATACACCCGCACCACGCCGCCTTCCTCCCAGCCAGTGACGATGTCCGACAATCCGTCATCATTGAAGTCTCCCAGTTTTACGCCATCCGCACCACGCGAGGTGTTGTCGATGGTGTGCCGCGACCACGGTGTCGCCGGATCGCTGATGACATCCTCGGAAACCGTTGCGGCGGCCAATGACGAACTGAGAATGCCAAGAAGCAAAAGCGAGGGTGATTTCATGGCTGTGGTTTGCCGAAGGTCAAAACATCCGCGCAACCTTTCCGTGCAGCAATGATTCCAGCGTGCTCGAACTCAGCAGGCTGGGCAGGCTCCTGGGCAAGGGGGCACGTGGCGAAGAACAGAAAGAAGATGGCTTTCATCGCTGGGTAAGGAATGCCAGCAGATCGCGCAGCTCTGCATCCGTCAGCGACATGACAAGACCCGGAGGCATGAGAGAGGTCTTCAACTCGGTGCGGCTGATGACATCGGCTTCGGGGAAGGCGCGTTCTTTGCCGGTGAGGTCGCGGAAGACCTCGCTGCTGGAGGAGCGCAGAAGAATACCGATGAACTCGGTGCCGTCCTTCAGTTTGACCACGGAGGGATAGAACTGCGGCGCGACTTCGCGATGCGGTTCGAGGATGGAGCGGAGAATGGCGGCGCGATCGCCTTGTTGCGCGATGAGGGTGAGGTCAGGGCCGACCACGTTGCCACGACCGCTTTGACGGTGGCAGGAGGCGCAGAGGGCGACTTTGGGATGGAAGAAGAGACGACGACCTGCCTCGACGTCGGCAGTGCCTGGAAGTGAATCCAGCATCTTCAACCACGCGGCGGTGTCGTCGAATGCGGGACGAGCGGTGCTCATGGTGAAGGACTTGTCGTGTTCGGTGAAGCGCAGGCCACGGCTGGCTTCATCGCGGATGGTGGCGTTGTCACTCTTGGCGAGCTTTTGCAGCAAAGCGGTGTCTTCGACGCCGAGTATAGCTTCCGCGCGGAGTTGCGGGCTGCGCTTTTCATCAGCGGCGACATCTGCGGAGGCTTTGCGGGCGGCGAGCGTGCGCACGACTTCGAGTGTGAGCACGTCATCGCCTGCGGCGAGGAGTTCGTTCAGCAACGGCACGGTGAGCGCCTTGTGCGTGGCAGGAGCAAGCCGCAGCGCGTAGCCTTTGAGTCGTGCAGGCGTTTTCGGGTTCGTGATTCGTTCGGCCAGCACCTCGGGATTGGTCACGCCCGCGCCGGGTTCGCCGCGCAGCGTGTTCCAGGTGGCGAGAACGGCTTCAAAGAGACGGAAATCGAGTGTGGGATCGGAAAGCATCGCCTCGACCTCGGGCATGAACTTGGTCAAAACGGCGTCGGCGATCCAGCGGAGGCACTCGAAACGCATTTCGGGATCGGTTTCGGCCACAAAGGCACGCACCCACTTTTCGTCGTTCAAATCGGCGCGACGCAGCGCGACGAAGGCCCAGACGCGATCCGTTGCCGGGAGCTTTTTGAGTTCAGCGATGGTCCATGGCAGTCGAGCGAGAGCGGTCAAAGCCGCATCGGAGAGATAAGAGTCGCCACCACGGGCAAGTTCGAGCAGCTTTTGCGTGGGGAGCTTCGCTTTGCCTTCGCGCAGTTCTTGGGCGAGGCGCGCGTCATCGTTGAGCGGGTCTGGCGTGGCTTTGAGCCAGTTCGCTTTCGATTTGTCGATCTCCACCTTCCAGAGACGACCGCGACCATGGATCGGATACGAGCTGAACACCCAATCGTTCATGTAAAACGCACCATCGGGGCCGACGGCCATGCAGGTGGGGCGGAAGAAGTCGCTGCCGCGCACCAGCGGGATGCGCTGCGAGGTGTAGCCCGCGCCTTTTCGCGTGAGCGGGAAGTAGTCGATGCTGTGATCGCTCCACGACGGGATCATCACACCGCCGCCGAGTTCGACGACCGCGCATGGCCCTTCGCCACTGGGATGCACCATGCCAAGCGTGCCGCGCAGCTCGCCATTCCACGCGACAAAGGGATGCACGGGCGCGCTGCCATAGACCCATTGAAAACCGTAGTCGGCACCTTCGACGACATTGAGCAATCGACACGGCGGGCGGCTGCCAGGATCGTTTTCAGCGGCGAAGATTTCGCCATCCTTACGCACGAGCAGTCCGAAGGGATTCCAGAAACCACGCGCGATGCGGCGCAGACCTTTGCCATCGGCGGTGCAGCGGAACACGCCGCCTTCACCGCGTCCGCTCACTTTCGAGCCATCCTTCGCGGTGAGCGTCCAGTCCTTGCCGAAGTTCTCGCCGAGCGAGAAGACGAGGCCACCATCAGGATGCCAGGCCATGCCGCTGAGGCCGTTGTGCGGGTAATCCGCGAGCGTGTTCATCGTGGCGAGGTTCTCCTCTAGGTCGCCCGCGCCATCGCCATTCGTGTCCTTCACGCGCAGGATGCGATCTCGCTCCGCGAGGTAGATCCAGCCATCGGGGCCGACTTCGACATGCATGGTGGCATCGGTCTTGTTGTAGAAGACTCGGCGGTTTTTGCCGTCCTTGTCGAACACCAGAATCTCATCGTGCTGCGGCCCAGCGTAACCTTCAGGACGAAAATGCGTGTGGCACGAGGCCAGCCAAATTTGACCTTTGTCATCCACATCAATGCCCGTCGGCGTGACGAGATCGGGATGTTCGGCGAGCAGCGTGAGTTTCACGCCGGGTTGTAGCGTCTCGATCTGCGGCGGCAGATCCTTCGGCACGTCAGGTGCTTTTGGCGGCGGGCCGGATTGAGCAAATGCGGCGAGCGGAAGTAGGGCGAGGAGAAGAGATCGGTACATGGAGGATTGGAATACGGACGGGCACCGCGCACATTGCGGCTGCGGCTTGCTTTAAACGCGAGCGCCTGAGTTCAGTAAGTCGCGCGACCGCCGGAGAGATCGAACACAGCGGCGGTGGTGAAGGAGCAGTCTTCGGAGCAGAGCCAGGCGACGAGCGCGGCGGCTTCTTCCTTTTTGCCGAAGCGGCCCATGGGAATCTTCGAGAGCATGTAGTCGATGTGCGACTGCTGCATCTGCAAGAGGATGTCCGTGGCGATCACAGCGGGTGTGACGGCGTTGACGGTGATGTTGGAGGTGGCGAGTTCCTTGCCAAGCGATTTGGTGAGCGCAATGACGCCCGCCTTCGACGCGCTGTAATGCGCGGCGTTGGGATTGCCTTCCTTCCCGGCGATGGAGGCGATGCTCACGATGCGGCCATAGCCGTTCTTCAACAGATGCGGGACGACGCTGCGGCAGCAGTAGAACGGGCCGTTGAGATTGATGTCCATCACGCGCTGCCAGTCAGCGGGATCGATCTCCCACGTCTTGGCATTGCCGCCGGTGATGCCGGCGTTGTTCACGAGGATGTCGAGTTTTCCAAAGGCTTTCACCGTGGCCTCGGTGGCGGCTTGGACGGAGGCGAGATCGGCGAGATTAACTGTGGCGGTATGCACCGTGTCCGGTGTGCCCATTTCAGCCGAAGCCTGCGCGAGCGCCGCCGCATCCACATCCCAGAGCGAGACACGGGCGCCGGAGGCGAGAAGGCGTTCGGCGATGGCGCGGCCAATGCCGCGCGCACCTCCGGTGACGATGGCGTTGCGATTATTGAGGTCGATTTGGTTCATGAAGGGTTGGTGTTGGATCAATCAAAGCTCCGTCCACTGGCCGGGCACGGGCACGGGGTAGCGGCCTTGGGCATCGGACTTGATCGGCGGTTCGCTGTCGTGCGTGAGTTGATCAATGCCGGGGAACCATTCGAACTTCGACGCGAGCGCTTCGTCCCACGTCACGCTGCGGCCCATGTGCATCGCGGCGCGGCCCATGATGGCGGCGAGGTTGGAGTACGCGGCGCGCTTTGCCTGATTGAAGGGTTTGTTCGTGCGGATCGCTTCGAGAAAATCATTCCACTGGTTCTGCCAGACGGTGTATTTTTCCTTCGGCGCGCGCCATTCGATGTTCCGCCTACCGACGTTCTGATCTTTGTAGATCTCCACATCGGCGGCGTGCGTGTTGCCGGAGAACTGCGCGGCCTTCTTGCTGCCATGCACATAGGTGGCGAAGTGGCTCTGTGTGTTCGCGGTGTAGCGCACGGTGTGCATGGCCCGCGTGCCATTGGGGAAGGTCCACTCGACATTAAAGGCGTCGAGGTTCTGGCTGAAATCTGTGCTGTTCGCGGCGCGCCCGCATACG